>JAJPXZ010000145.1:4256-57812 GCA_021205245.1 Planctomycetaceae bacterium | reverse complement strand
GTCCCGGCGCGAAGGCCGAGGTCGAGAACTTCAAGGTCGCCGGTCTTGAAGCCAAAAAGAACGTGGAAATCCTCGACATCATCAAGAAGGTGATCGAGCGGATGGACGTGATGGACGCGAAGATCCTCGTCTCGGGCGGCCGTGGTTTGGGCGGCCCCGAGAACTTCAAAATCCTCGAGGACCTGGCGGCCGAGTTCCCCCATGCGACGATATCGTCGTCCCGCGCGGCGGTGGATGCCGGCTGGCAGCCGAAGGACCGTCAGGTCGGCCAGACCGGCAAGACGGTGCGTCCGAACCTCTACCTTGCCTGCGGCATATCTGGTGCGATTCAGCACCTCGCCGGTATGGAAGAATCGGAAATCATCATCGCCATCAACAAAGACCCGAACGCGCCGATCTTTGAAGTGGCCGACTTCGGCGTCGTCGGCGATGCCTTGAAGATTGTCCCCCTCCTCACCGAAGCGGTGAAGAAGGCCAAGGCGGCAAAGGAAGACTAGGTTTTCCTTTTTACGATATACTGAGCGCCGGGTTCACTTTGATGGACCCGGCGTTTTGTTTTGTCGGGAGAAATGCGTGAGTGTACCGTAGCGGATGCACCTGGCGTGGATTCCGGCCGAACCGCCCGTTTATCGCCCGGGTGAATGTCCGCACGCCGGAATGACGGTGGGGTAGGCGTGACCGTTGCGGTGAGGAGACGCGTTCTCTCTTCCAAAAGCGCTCCACCCACCCTTTACGTCACCCCGGCGTGCGGACCTCCACCAGCGAAATAAGCGGGCGGTTCGGCCGGGGTCCATGCCAGAAACGGCGAAGGCACCAAACTCAAGCGGTCACGCAGGAGGAAAAACCGATGCATTCCACCATCAAAACAATCCGCACCCGGCTCGCCGCGCTCGGCACCGACGAATCCCGCAAGGAGTCGCTCCGCTTCTTCGAGGAAGAGATTCACTGCCACGGCGTCAAAACCATACCGACGCGAACCATCGGTAGGGAGGTCTACAAGGCCCTGAAGAACACGGACAAAACCACCGTCTTCGCCCTCTGCGAGCAACTGTGGAAAGGCGGCATGCTGGAAGAGACTTTTATCGCCTGCGACTGGTCCTATGCCGTCCGCAAGGAATACACCCCCGAGGACATCGACGTCTTCGCACGCTGGGTCGACCAGTATGTGGACAATTGGGCCTCGTGCGACACCCTGTGCAACCACAGCATCGGCACACTGGTGGAGATGTACCCGCACCTCATCGAGCGCCTGCACGCGTGGTCGACTTCGCCCAATCACTGGACAAAGCGGGCGGCGGCGGTCAGCCTCATCATCCCTGCCAGAAATGGCCTGTTCCTGGACGACATCTTCCGCATCGCCGACACCCTGCTCCTGGACGGAGACGACATGGTGCAGAAGGGCTATGGCTGGATGCTCAAGGCGGCGAGCCAGGCCCACCAGTCGGAAGTGTACGATTACGTCGTCGGCAAAAAAGCGGTGATGCCACGAACCGCATACCGCTACGCCCTCGAAAAGATGCCGAAAGACCTCCGCGCCGCGGCGATGCGGAAGGATTGAATTCATCCGACAACTTGAATGACAAGTTACGCAAATAACTGGACATAATGAGGTCGCAACTCCGCCGATCTTCGATATTTCACCAATATTTGCACAAAATTCACCTTTTTCGCCCCATCAACTTGACATACAAGCATCATGGGGTATAGTACAATCATCTTGTCATTCAAGTGACGGCAAAGGCCTGCGATGCAAACGACAGCGCGATATTCGGCTTCACAAAAGGTGGTCGACTATCTCCGATCCAATATCGCCGACGGCGCGTGGAAGGTGGGGGAGAAGATACCTTCCGAGCACGAACTTACCCGGGAACTGGGGGTGAGCCGGACCAGCATCCGCCAAGCCATCCAGCAGTTCATCGCGCTGGGCGTGATGGAAAGCTTTCACGGCAAAGGCACCTTTATCGTCTCGAATGAAGTGGTGAGCGCCCCGGGCGGCGTGGGCGCGGTGAGCGAGGTCGAATGCCGCGACGTCGAGAAGGTGCTGGAATTCCGCTCCATCCTTGAGCCGAAGGCCGCCTTTCTTGCCGCCCAGAACGCAACCGACGAGGTTATCGAACAACTCCGCCGCCACCTCAACGCCCTGGTGACGAGCATCGGCGACTCGGAGGAATTCGTCCGCCACGATCTCCTGTTCCATACCGAGATCTGCCGCGCCTCCGGCAACCCGCTATTGGAACGAAGCCTGCGCGAGGTCTTTGCCCTGACCCAGCAGGATCATAAAAAGATTAACACGATATTTGGATTCAAAGACGGCGTCTACTATCATTCCCTTATCCTGAAAGCGTTCGAGAGTCACGACCCCCAGCTTGTGCAAAATCTCATGGCCGAACATTTGGAACAAGCTCTCGAACAACTCCGCACCTGATACGCCGTAGCTTTACCTGAACATAACGGACAACCGCACCCGCCCCGCAGCCGCCACACCGCCGTGGGAGCGCGGATGCGTATTGCCTTTTTTACCCGATGCCTGATGCGGAAATGATACCGCGCCCCGCCGACGCCCTCGCCGCGTCCGGCGACGGAGTCGTATTGTCTCATCGCCGCACGCCAGGCACGCTTGTGGAGGAACATGAATGACAGTTGCAATCCGCGACATCCGTGTCGTCTGCACCGCACCGGAAGGCATCAACCTGGTGGTGGTGAAGGTCGAGACCACGGAGCCGGGGCTGTACGGACTTGGCTGCGCCACTTTTGCCTACCGGCACCTCGCCGTCAAACTGGTGGTGGAGGAATATCTGAAGCCGCTCCTCATCGGCCAGAACGTCGAAAACGTCGAGCAGCTCTGGCACCTCATGCACCACAACGGCTACTGGCGTAACGGCCCGATCGAAAACAACGCCATCTCCGGCGTCGACATGGCCCTGTGGGACTTGAAGGGCAAGATGGCCAACATGCCTGTCTATAGCCTGCTCGGCGGCAAGATTCGTGAAGGCGTGCCGATTTACCGCCACGCCGACGGCAAGGACACGCAGGAAATCATCGCCAACATCGAGAAGTACCGCGCCCAAGGCATCCGCCACATCCGCGTCCAGTGCGGCGGCTACGGCGGCGGCGGCTTCGGCCCCGCTCCGGCCACCGCGCCCGAAGGCTCGCCCCCCGGCGTCTACCTGGACGGCAAGACCTACATGCGCGACACGCTCAAGTTGTTCGACGATCTGCGCAACCACTTCGGCTTCGACGTCGACTTCTGCCACGACGTGCACGAACGCCTGCATCCGCGCGACGGCATTATCTTCGCCGAGGAACTGGAGCGGTTCAAACTCTTCTTCCTTGAAGAAGCGATTCCGCTCGAACGTCACGAATACCTGCGCGAGCTCCGCGCCAAAGTCTCCACCCCCATCGCCCAGGGCGAACTGTTCAACCATCCCTACGAGTGGCGGAACATCATTGCCGAAGGGTTGATCGACTTTATCCGCGTCCACCTGAGCCAGGTCGGCGGCATCACCCCCACCCGCAAGTTGCAGATACTGGCGGAGAACTTCGGCGTCCGTACCGCCTGGCACGGCCCGGGCGACATGTCCCCTCTCGCCCACGCCGCGAATATTCACCTGGATGTCGCGTCGCAGAACTTCGGCCTACAGGAATGGTCCGGCACCGAGCCGCCGAACTTTGTCATCCAGGAACTAAAAGGCCCGCGCGAAGCGCTCCTCGACGTCTTCCCCGGCCTGCCCGAATTCCGCAACGGCTATGTCTACCCGAACGCCCTTCCCGGCCTCGGCGTCGACCTGAACGAAGCCGAAGCGGCGAAGTACCCGTGCGAAAACACCGTCACCACCTGGACCCAGACCAGGCTGCCGGACGGCACCCTGCAGACTCCGTGATCCAATTTGTCGTGAATTTCCCGTTTCAATTCCGTTTTCATATGGTTAGGAGAAGAATATGCATCGCATCAAAAGTATCGCCCTGTCGCTGTTCGCGCTCGCCCTCGTCGCCACCACCGCTTCCGCCGGCCAGGAACTCCGCATGAGCCAGGTCTCGGCCCAGGACGGCGCTATCGGCCAGTCCATGGATCGTTGGGCCAAGCTGGTCGAGGAACGCACCGAAGGCCGTTATGTCATCAACACCTTCCACAACGCCCAGCTCGGCGCGGAACGCGACAACGTCGAAGGCATCCAGCTCGGCAACCTTGACATCGCCGTCGTCAACCAGTCGGTCCTCGGCAATTTCGTGCCGGAAATTTCCGTCGTCGACCTTCCCTACGTCATCCAGAACTACGACCACGCCGACAAGATTTTCCTCGGTGAAATCGGCAAGGATTTCCTCGCCCGCCTGGACAACGTCGGCATCAAGGGTCTGGCGATTTGGGAATCGGGCTTCCGCAACCTGACTAACTCGAAGCGCGACGTCAACACCGTCGACGACGTCTCGGGCCTGCGTATCCGCGTCATGGAAAACCAGATTCACCAGGACCTGTGGCGCGCCCTCGGCGCCGACGCCGTTCCGATGGCCTGGGGCGACGCCTACACCGCCATGCAGCAGGGTGCCATCGACGGCCAGGAGAACCCCACCACCGTCATCGACAAGAACAACGTTGTCGAAGTGAACAAGAAGCTCGCCATCACCGAACACTGCTACGCCACCGTTTTCATCATTATGTCGCCCGCCCGCTGGGCCTCCATCTCGCCCGAGGACCAGAAGATCTTCATGGAAACGCTGGACGAGGCCAACGGGTTCGAGCGCGAACTCTCCCGCAAAATGGACACAGAAGCGGTGGAGACCCTGAAGTCGAAGGGCATGGTCGTCACCACCCCGGACAAGGCCGGCTTTGTCGAAAAGTCGCAGTCGGTTCGCGAAAAGTACGGCAACCGCTTCGCCGAAACGTTGAAGAAGATCGAAGACCTGAAGTAATCGCTTGATGTCGGGAGTGAGGCAGCTATCTCCCCAAACGTCACCCCGGCGGTGAAGCGCTGAACCGGGCGAGGGACGTGAGGTTGTGCCGGGGCAGTCATGGACGCGGTGTGCTCCATCTGTACCGAAGAACTCGAAGATTCCGTATCGAATGTTCGTCCGGGTGCCCCGGCACAACTTCCCGTTTTTCGCACGGCGACCGTATGCACGCCGGGGTGACGGTAAGGGGAGGACAACGATTATAATGAATATGGCCTTCATCCTCCCGGCATAATTTTGTAAATTGGAGCCCGAGATGAAAACCGTTCTGTCGCTGCATGGCAGGCTGCAACGACTCATCAACTGGATCATCGGCCTCGCCCTGATGGTTCTCTTGGTGGTCATCCTGTCGCAGACCTTTTTCCGCTACGTCATTTTTTACAGCCTGCCCTGGTCCGAGGAGCTGTCGCGCTATCTGTTTGTCCTCATGATTCTCCTTGGCATCAACATCGGCATCACCCGCGACAACTTCGTCCGCATCGACATGATTGACGGCTTTTTGCCCGCTTCTTTCAAGCCGGTGATGGAAGTGTTCCGCGATCTCATCGCCCTGGTGGTGTCGTGCTTTTTCGTCTACTCGACCCTGCCCCTGATGCGTATCGGCAAGTTCCAGCGCAGCCCGGCCCTGCAGATAACCATGGACATCATGTACGGCATCCTGTTTGTCGGCTTTTGTCTGGCGGTGCTGTCCATTGTCCTCAGGATGCTGTCCCGCTTCACCAAGACCACCGAGCCGGAAGGAGGACAGTAATGCCCCTGTCAGCCACATTGATGATCATCGTGCTCCTCCTCACCATGCTCATGGGCGTGCCCATCACCTGGTGTTTGGGCTTGGCGTGCGTCACCGCCATCTACCTGGACCCGGTGTTGTCGTTTTCGCTTCTCGCGCAGCGCGTTTTCGTGGGCTGCGACAACTTCGCCATGCTGGCTCTCCCCGCCTTCTTCCTTGCCGGTGACGTCATGGCCAAGGGCGGCTTGTCGAAGCGGCTCGTCTCCTTTGCCGATTCAATTGTCGGTTGGGTGTCGGGCGGCATCTCCCTCGTCTCCATCGTCGCCTGCACCTTCTTCGCCGCCATCTCCGGTTCCAGCGTTGCCACCACCGCCGCCATCGGCGGCCTGATGTATCCGGAAATGACCAAACGGAAATACCCGGAAGACTACGCCGCCGCCGTCCAGGCCATCGGCGGCACCCTCGGGATTGTCATTCCGCCGTCGACCGTGATCGTCATCTACGGCAACATCACCGGCGTGTCTGTCGCGAAGCTGCTGATGGCCGGCATCATCCCCGGTATCCTGACCGGCTTTTTCCTCTGCCTGTATGCGTTCGTGAAGGCGAAAAAGAGCAAGTTCCCCGTTGGCGACAAGTTCTCGTTCAAGCATTTCCTCTTTTCCTTCAAGGACGCGGTGTGGGCGCTTATCATGCCCCTCATCATCCTGGGCGGTATCTACGCCGGGGTGTTTACGCCAACCGAATCGGCCGTGGTCGCCGTATTCTACGGGTTCATCGTCTGCCTCGCCATCTACCGCGAGATCACCGGCCTTGAGATTTGGAAAATAGTCAAGGACACCGCCGTCTCGACCGCCAGCCTGATGTTCCTGGTGGTGACGGCCCAGATGTTCGGCTACCTCATCACCCATTACCGCATCCCGGTGTTCGTCACCGAGGCATTTATGATGGTTGCCAGCAACACCTACGTGTTCTGGGCGCTTATCATCGTCCTGCTGCTCGCCTGCGGCATGTTCCTGGAGGTGGGTGCGACCAACCTTATCCTTGGTCCCATCCTCGCCCCCATCGCCATGTCCTTCGGCATCGACCCGGTGCATTTCGGCATGGTGTTCGTGTTCCTGCTGGCCATGGGCCAGGCGACGCCGCCGTTCGGCACGACAATGTTCGTCGCCTGCGGCTTATCGGGACAACCGGTAGCCAGGGTGGCGCGGCAATTGATCCCGTTCGTCGCGGTCGAAGTCGCCTGCGCCGTGTTGTTCGCCTATGTGCCGATTTTGTCCGTGTTCCTCCCCAACCTGGTCTCCGGGTGATCCTGAAAGGTTTACTCCCATGAAAGAATGCGTTGTGGTCGCGCCGCATAAATATGAGATCCGCGACGTGCCGATGCCGGAACTGGCCGACGACTACGAAGTGCTGGTGCAGATGAAGGCTGCCGGAGTCTGCGGCTCCGACTTCCACATCTACCACGGCACCAACCCCTGCTCCACCTATCCCCGCATCCCGGGGCATGAAAACGTCGGCGTCATCGCCAAGGTGGGTAAAAAGGTGACCCGGGTCAAGGAAGGCGACCACGTCGCCGTCGACCTGGTCATCACCTGCGGCGAATGCTATCAGTGCAAAATCGGCCGCGAGAACGTGTGCGAAAACGTGCTCGTCCGCGGCTCCGGCACCGACGGCGGCTGGCGCGAATACTTCACCGCGCCGGAGACGGACGTCTATGTCATTCCGCCGGAAATCCCGTGGAAGGACGCCGCTCTGATCGAACCCTTCGCTATCGGCGGCCACTGCACCGGACGCGGCCGTTTGGCTCCGGACGACATCGTCTATATCCTTGGAGCCGGCACCATCGGTTCCATCATCCTGCAGACCTGCAAGGCGGCGGGCGCGACCGTGGTCGTGGCCGACGTCAACGACGAGTCGCTGGAACGGGCCAAGGGCTATGGCGCGGATTACACCATCAACCCGAAGAAGGAAAACCTCATCCAGCGAATCGGCGATATCACCAAGGGGAAAGGCATTTCCCTCGCCTTCGACGCCGCTTGCTTCAAAGGGTCGCTCACGAGCCTGTTCGAGCCGGGAATTATGCGGAACGCCGGCCGCGTCGTGTCGCTTGGCTTCTGCACCGAACCGGAGTCCATCACCCAGGCGATGATCGACCAGCGCGAGCTGGACCTCATCGGCTCGCGGATGTCGGCGTATCAGTTCGAGCCGACAATCGCCAAGATGGCGGCCGGGAAGTTCAACCTGAACGGCATCGCCACCACATTTATCAAGTTCTCAGACATCGACCAGGTCTTCCACAATATGAACCACCCCAGTCCCGACGTGAAGAAGATGGTCATCCTCTTCGATGAGTAAGAACGATTCAATAGATAACGGAGTCATCATGGCAAGTATTTACGATATGTTCCGCATCGACGGCAAAAAGGCCATCGTTACCGGCGGCACCCGTGGCCTCGGCTTCGGCATGGCCGAAGGGTTGCTGGAAGCCGGGTGCGAGGTGGCGATTATCGGTTCGTCCGACGCGGTTTTCAAAACGTGCGATGACCTGAAGGCGCGCGGCTTCGCCTGCCACGCGGTCAAGGCCGACCTGCGGAAGCGCGAGGAAGTGTTCTCGTCCTTCGACGCCTGTGTCGAAGCGCTCGGCGGCGATCTCGACATCCTCTGCACCGCCGCCGGCATTCAGCGCCGCCACTCCGCCGAAGTGTTCCCGGAATCGGAGTGGGACGAGGTGTTGAACATCAACCTCCACGCCGTGTTTTTCCAGTGCCAGCGTGCGGGCAAAATCATGCTGGCCAAGGGCAGCGGCAAGATCATCAACGTCTCGTCCATGGTCTGCCATTTCGGCGGCCAGACCGTGCCTGCCTACACCGCCGCCAAGGGCGGCGTGACCCAGCTCACCCGCGAACTGTCGAACGACTGGTTCGGCCGGGGCGTCAACGTCAACGCTATCGCGCCCGGCTATATGCACACCGACATGTGCGACGCGCTGGTGCACGACGACGAACGCGGCCCGCAGATCATGAGCCGTATCCCTGCCGGACGCTGGGGCAAGCCGCAGGACATGAAAGGCGCGACCATCTTCCTCGCATCGGCGGCAAGCGATTATCTCGGCGGGGCGATTATCCCAGTCGACGGCGGCTATTTGGTAAAGTAACCTTCTGCAATTCCCGTAGCACCACACGCAAACGCCCGCCGGACATCGGCGGGCGTTTTGTTTGGATACGGTGCTTTGGTTAATAATCGACATCGTAAAAGAATCGGCCGCCGACAAGGTACTCGACCGTCTTCCGGTCCTCGGGCGACAATTCGTCAAGATCCGCCATGGCCTTGTCCCTGGTCAGGGATTGGGTTTTCATGCCGATGACGGCCTTGTTGTTGTCGGCGGAGAAATGCAGCAGTTCGGTGTTTCCGGTGGTCCACGGCCGCCACGCCACCAAACCTTCGCCGTTCGGGTTGCCCGTGTGGAGGAAGTTACGGAAATACGCCATCATGTTGCGGCTGAGATCGTCGCGGCCGGGCTTGTTCCTGGCGGTGTAGAAATCGTCCGGGTAAATGTTTTTCACAAACCAGTTGTCCATGCCGGTCATGAAGTCGTTGTCGTGGGTATGCATCCCGCCCAGCATGGCGCTGTAGGGCCACTCCATGGTGTTGTTGTCGAGGCCCCACCCGAGGCGATAGGCATAGCAGTCGGGCTGGGCCGCATTCTTCTGCACCTTCTCCAGCACCGTGTCCAGGTTGAAGCCGGAATAAAGGCGGCTGCCGTAATCCACCGCTTTCAAGAAGATATCGAGCAATTCTTCGTCGTAGGGCAAGGTGCCGTTGTTGAAGGCGGTGGCGAACATCGGGTCACCGGCGGCAAAGCCGATGAATTCGCGATCCGCCGCGCCGATGAGAATCGGAATCGGATCATACTTCGACCCGGCGAAAGCGTCGAAGCCCTCTTTCGGCAAGACCGCGCCGTCCCGCATCAGGTGAGGGAAATTGGCCATACGGAGGGCCGAGCCGTCCATCGCGGCTGCCCACTTGTCGGCGGAGACGGAACGCATATATGCGGCAAGTTCAGTCTTCGATTTAGCGCCAATCCAGGCATCGGCCTCGGCGTCGGTGGACGCTTTGCCTTCGGCTATAACCACCCGCCTGAGCGCCTTGTCGGCAATGGTCCGGGCGAGGCCGGGATCTGCCAGGGTCGGTCCGCCGCAGAAGATCATCGCCTTGTGGAACAGGCCTTTGGCGATGGGGGATATCATCAGGCCAAGACAGTCGCGCCCACCGGCGGACGATCCGGTGATGGTGACATTGCCAGGATCACCGCCGAAAGCCGCGATATTGTCGCGAATCCACTCCAGCGCCTTGGCGCAATCGAGCAGACCCCAATTGCCGGAGTCGTTGTTGGGGTCGCCGGTCTTCAGGGCCGGGTGTTCGAGCCAGCCCAGCGCGCCCAAGCGGTAATTAATACTGACCACCACCGCGTTGGCTGCGACCGAGAGCTTTTCCGACGGCAGGGTGTCGCCTGCCCCGGTCTGGTTTGATCCGCCGTGGATATAGTACATCACCGGCAGACCGGTCTCGGTGGTGGCGGGACGCCAGATATTCAGGTACAGGCAGTCCTCGTTGCCGCTGACGCCGCCGCCGGAAGGCTGGGGCGCGCGGGCGGGATATTTGACCGTCGCCAAAACGCCCTTCCACGGCTTTGGATCCTGCGGCGGCTGCCAGCGAAGCTCGCCCACCGGCGGCGCGGCATAGGGGACGCCCAGCCAGGCCAGGCTGGTGCCGTTGCCGGCGGCAATGCCCCGCACCAGGCCGAAGCGAGTCTCCCGTACGGTCCACGGCCGTTCGACCGAATCCATGGAGGCGGCGACGCCGCAAAGGACGGCGAACAGGAGGACGGCGGCCAGCAAACGGGTGACTGGCCTTCTCGTTTTTCCGGAATGTTCCATGCCTATTCCTTTCCATCGAAGCAGAGCATCCCGCACCGAACGGAATGCATTAATATCGTGGAACCGGCTCGAGCCGGCTGGAATCGCAGAGGGCTGGGATGGTGAATTTTCGTTGTTATGTACACCATACCGCACGAGGACAGAATCGTCAACCAAACGAAACAGAAACACGCCGCGCGTGCACGCGGCGTGTGTGGAACGCTATGATAGGAAAATTAGGCTATTCCGCCGCCTTGACCCGGCTCCATTCGCGGATGTATTTGTCGTGGTCTGGGCCGAGATCGCGGATGACTTCGCTGCGACGCATCACCTCGCGCGGCACTTGGAACGCGGGGCTGTTCCGCAGTTCCTCCGGAAGCTTCGCGACCGCGTCGGGGACCGGCATGTAATACCGCATATACTCCATGTTCGCGGCCGCCATGTCGGGGTCGAGGAGGTGGTTGATAAAGGCGTGGGCGAGCTCGGGCGAGCGGCTGGCCGCATCGACGACAAAGACATCGACGCCGAACGACGCACCCTCTTCAGGCACGAAGAAACCGATGTCCGGATTGTCCTGCATGACCAGACCGATGTCCCCGTTGTAGGAATGCACTGCGGTGAACTCGCCCGAATGCAAGCCAAGCTTGGCCTCGTCGACGTCGAACTTGGCGAGGTTCTTTTTCCAGGCGATGAGCTGATCGCCGGCCTGGCGAAGCTCGTCGTCGTCGGTCGTGTTCAAGCTGAAGCCGAGTTTTTTCAAGGCCGCGCCCAACGTCTCGCGCATGTCATTCAACATGGTCATGCGTTTTGTATAGGCGGGATTGGCGAAGATGTCCCAACTGCCGGTATCTTCGGGCCGGACACGGGTGGCGTTATAGCCGACGCCGGCGACGGCGCGGGTATACGGGATACTGTAAGCGAGGGTCGTGTCCTCGATATAGCCCGGGAACTCGGGGTCGATGTATGTGATGTTCGGGATGAGGCTGTGGTCGAGCGGCATCGCCATTTCCTGTTTGTAGAGTATGGCTGCCATATAGGTCTGCGGCGTGATAACGTCGTAGCCGCCGCCGATCGCTTTCAACTTCGCATACGCGGCTTCGCCCGAGTCGAAATAGTCGAACGAAACGCGGCAGTCGTTTTCCTGCTCGAATGCTTCAATGACATCTGGCGCGAAATAATCGGACCAGGTATAGACGTGGAGAATCTGCCCCGCACCGGCAATGCCGGACAGGAACACCAGCGCGCATACGCATGCGAGAGCGGCCCGGTAGCGGGCGGTTCCGGCGACTCTATTTCCCATACCACTCTTCTCCTCATGGTTACTGTAAACGATCACCTTCGGCACAGTATAGCTATGGCGTCCAATCGCGCCAGCGTTTGACCGTGTTCTTGCTGATGCCGAGACGCGCGGCAGCATGGGCGATATTACCGCCTTCTTCCGTCAGCACCTGCCGCGTATAGGCGGCGATGACGCTGTCGAGACTCCCACCAGACGAAGGCAGCGCGGGCGCGGTTGGCCGCGCGCTTTCGGGCGGGCCGGAGTCGTCCGGCAATGCGTCCACTTTACCGCCCAGGGTGATGTACTTTTCCACCAGGTTTTCCAACTGGCGAATATTGCCTGGCCAATAAGCCTTATCCAACGACTGCATGAACGATGCCGACGGCGTCGGCAATTCGCCCTCCCTGCCGAAGCGTTTCCGGAGCAGCGCGCGGAAAAGAAACGACGCGTCGTTGCCGCGCTCGCGCAGGGGCGGAATGGTCAGGTCGAGGACGTTCAGTCGGAAAAACAGATCAGAGCGAAAGCGCCCACTCCGCACCGCTTCGGAGAGCTGGCGGTTGGTGGCGGAAATGACCCGCACCTTAACCGGAATGACATTGTCGCCGCCGAGGCGCATAATTTCCCGCTCCTGAATGGCACGAAGGAGGCGCGCCTGCAGGCTGACGTCCATCTCGCCGATCTCGTCCAGAAACAACGTCCCCTGGTGGGCCATTTCGAACAAGCCCGCTTTGCCTTCCGGCCGTGCGCCGGTGAACGCGCCGCCGACATAGCCGAAGAGTTCGCTCTCCAGGAGCGACGCCGGCAGGGCGGCGCAATTGACAGCCACAAACGGCTCGCGGCTGAGCGGGCTGGCGTTGTGGATACTTTGGGCGAAAAGCTCCTTGCCGGTGCCGCTTTCGCCTTGGATGAGGATGTTGCTGGATGACGCCGAGTATTCCTTCGCGACCGCGATGGCCTGACGCATGGCGTCGCAATTGTGGAGGATGTCGTCGAAATTATAGCGCGCGAACAAGCCCTTCTGGTAAATCTTCTTGCGGGTGCTGACTTCGGTCCGCTGGATCTGTTCGATATGCTGGAAGGTGATGACGGACGAGTCGCCGCCGCTGTCGCGGTTGACGGTTGAGACGTTGCAGACAAAACGATCCGCGCCCAAAAACATCACGTGGTTCTGCATATTTCGCTGCGACCCGACCGCCGCCGCGACTTCACCGCCGGGAATGAGGGTGCGGTAATCGCTGCCGAGCGCATCGTCGCGGCTGACGCCGAGCAGTTGGCAGCCCTGACGGTTGATCTCCTCAATGCGGCCTTCAGCCCCGACGAGGATGGCGCCTTCGGGCATGCAATTAAGGACGCTGGTCACGTTCTTCCTGCCTCGCTCGATCCGCCGCAGGGTGACGAGTATCTGCATGGCTTGGCTGAACGCTTCGCGAATGGTTTCGGGCGTGGATTCCACCAGGTGAACGGGGAATCCCGCCGGTTCGAGAAACCGCACCATGGCGGCGTCGGCGATGGCGGCGGCCGGTCCCCAGGCGCGCACTTCGTCGGTGAACTTGTCGACGTCGGTTATGTTTTCCACATCGTAGGAGATCCAGGCGCGGCCCATCGCGGCGCAGAGCGGTTCGGCGATGTCGATGATCTGCCGAGACCCGGCGATGATCAGTTTGGTACCGCGTTCGGTCTTCTCGTGCAGGAACCCGGCGATGCTGGGAACCGAAATTTTGACCTCGACAACCTCCTGGTGCAGTTCTTCCGCTATCATTCTGGCGGTGCCGCCCCGACTGACCAGAATTTTCGCGCCATTCTTCATCGCCTCGCGGGCTGCTGCCACGCCGCCCATGCCCCTCCCCAAAAGCGCGACGCCGGGGAGCTTTTCGGCAGCGATAATCGTTTCCGCTTCGGCGCGCATCGCCTCGTACGGGGCGATAAAGGCAAAGCTCATGGGCTGTGCTCCAAGCATATCAGAATTTGACTAGTCAAGATGTCAATATTTTACCACATACACCATGATCTACCGCATAGAATTATTGAGAATAAATTACTTCATGATTATCCCTTAGCTGACAACGGTATAGAAGGGCACCTCACAGCATCGCAAAAATGGCACCCGAATTGTTTTATACAGGTTCAGCTGTTCAAAGATGCTCATCACGAGCAAATTTTGACATGCCTCCCTTATTCTTAAAAACCGACACGAATGAACCACCGGCCTGTTGGAGATTTTGATGGCGCGGTATGCAGTTATTGCCGATGACATGACCGGCGCTGGCGATGCCGGCGTCCACTTCGCCGCTGCCGGACTCCGGACCGCGCTGGCGCTGGACCCTGCCCGCATCGCTGCTGCGCTGGCAAGCCACGACGCGGTCTCGCTGTCCACCGAGTCCCGGTTTCTCCCGCCCGAGGCGGCTGCCGAAACGGTTACGGCGGCGGTTCGGCAATGCCGGACGGCTGGGGCGACGCGTTTTTTTAAGAAGATCGATTCGACCCTGCGCGGCAACTTGGCGGCCGAGATAGCCCCGACCCTGCGTGAAAGCGGATGCGAGGCGGCCCTCCTCTGCCCCGCCATGCCGAAGACCGGACGCACCGTCGTGGACGGCGTGCTGCTGGTGGACGGCGTGCCGGTAGCGGAGACGGAACTCGGCCGCGACCCGTTCACCCCGGTGTCGCATTCTCGTATCAGCTTTCTCCTGCCCGGATTCGTCCCTGGCGAAATCCCGCTGGCCGAGATTCGCACCGGCGCTCCCACCGTCGCGGCACGGCTGGATGCGCTCGTCGAGGAAGGCTGCACCGCCATCGTCGCCGACGCCGTTCTGAACGACGACCTCGCCGTTCTCGCCGAAGCGGTGCGCCTTTGCGGCAGTTCCATTTTGCCCGCCGGAGCCGGCGGACTGGCCGAAGCCGTTGCCGGGACGCCCCGGCCCGACACCGGACCCGAAGCGTCTGGACGGCTCCTGGCCGTCGTCGGAAGCTTGACCAGCGCCGCCTCGGCACAAATCGCCCACGCGGTGGAACGGGATCTTTATACAGTACTGAGCGTCGACATGGACCGCGCCCTGGCCGACCCGGACCGCGAAACCGCGCGCCTCGCCGACGCGGCGGCAAACGCGGGCAGCGGCGATCTTTTGCTCGCGAACGCCCGTGCGCCCCGCGCCACCGACGCTCTCGACCGTACTCTCGGCCTCCGGGCAGCGGCATTTTTCGGCCACGCGGCCGAAGCCATCGCCGCCCGTACCGGCTGCACCCGGCTCTATGTCACCGGCGGCAGCACCGCCGTCGCGGTGGCCAAAGCTCTCCGCATCGACGCCATAACCCTGGTGCGGGAATGCATGCCCGGGGTGGTAGTCGGCGCGTGCACTCCGGCCGCGTCGCCGGTGCGGTGGTTTATCACCAAGGCGGGCGGATTCGGTGCGCCCGACACCTTGTCACGACTCGCTTCCGGCGCAGTAGTGCGCCGCACTCAAGGAACCCTCATATGATCACAAAACCCAGACTCGGCATCAGCATGGGCGACCCGGCCGGCATCGGCCCCGAAATCGTCGTCAAGGCGTTATTGAGCCAACACCTCTACGACCACGCCGTCCCCGTCGTCGTCGCCGACCCCGATGTCATGCGCGCCGCAGCCGATATCGTCAAGACCGACGCCCGCATCCGCGTCGTCAACCGCGCCGCCGACGCGGCTGGAGAATTCGGCACTATCGACGTCCTGCCCCTGGCGACGCCGGTCGGCGAATTCGAACTCGGCAAAGTCGACGCCCGCTGCGGCGAGGCCGCGTTCCAGTCGGTCAAGGCCATTATCGAACTGGCCATGGCGGGCGAACTCGACGGCACCGTCACCGCGCCCCTGAACAAAGAGGCGATGAACAAGGCCGGCCACCACTACGACGGCCATACCGAAATCTACGCCACCCTCACCGGCACAAAGAAATACACCATGATGCTGGCCGACGGCAAGCTCCGCGTCGCCCACGTCACCACCCACGTCGCCATGGCGTCGGTACCGTCGCTCATTACCGTCGACCGCATCCTCACCGTTCTGCGCCTCGGCAACGATGCCTGCAAGAAGTTCGGCATCGCCAGCCCGCGTATCGGCGTCTCCGGCTATAATCCCCATGCCGGCGAAAACGGCCTGTTCGGCCGCGAGGAACTGGACATCATCGCCCCCGCCATCGAACAGGCCAAGGCGGAAGGCATTGACGCGCGCGGGCCGTTCTCGCCCGATACAGTGTTTGCCAAAGCAGCCGGCGGCGGCTTCGACATGGTGGTGGCGATGTATCACGACCAGGGCCATATTCCGCTGAAGATGCTGTCGTTCAAATACGACGACGCCACCGGCAAGTGGTCGGGCATGACCGGGGTCAACATCACCCTCGGCCTGCCCATCGTCCGCTCAAGCGTCGATCACGGCACCGCCTTCGAGAACGCGGGCAAGAATGTCTCGTCGCCGCAGAGCATGATTCATGCCATCGAGTATGGCGCGATGCTGGCTGGCGGCAGACCGGTCGTGAGCGATGCAAAGGCCGAGGCATGACAACCGTTGTGACGACATCCCCGGGGTTCGGCAAGGTCGGGCGTGTGCCTGAGATTATCGAGCAAAACGGCTGGGAATTCATCCGCTGTATCGACACTGACCTCCCCGACGGCGGCATGTCGGATTATCTCGATCGGATGGAATACCTGATCGTCGGGCTGGTCCCGGCCCGGGCCGACGTCATCAACAATGCGCCGCGCCTGCGTGCAGTCCTGAAGCACGGCGTCGCTGTGGACAATATCGACATCGACGCGGCCACCGCCCTGGGCATTCCGGTGCTGAATACGGCCGGAGCGAAATCGGTGGAGCAGATGGATATGATGGTGTGCGAGGATATCGCCTCTCTGGTGAACGGCGGCTGTCCGGAACGGGTGATCAACCGGGAAGTGTACGATACATCACGGCCAAAACAATAACGTTGAGGAGTAGCACATGCAAGGATTCGGCAGTTTTCTTCCCGGGCGGGTGGAATTTGGCTCGGGCACAATATCCGTCCTGCCCGAGTGGGTCAAGGGCAAGTCCATCCTGTTCATGTCCGACGCCGGCGTCAAAGGTTCGGGCATTCTCGACCCCATCGTCGCCGCATGCAAAAAAAGCGCGGCCAATGTCACCGAGTTCTACGAGACGCCCACCGAACCGTCGGAAGACGACGCGGCGGCGGTCGCGGCCCGCTTTAAGGAAGCGAAGATCGACGCCATCGTTGCGGTAGGCGGCGGCTCGGTTCTCGATACCGCAAAGGTTCTGGGCGTGCTGATTGGCAGCGACGCGTCGGTTGCGGACCTCTTTGACGGCAAGTTCCCCGCCTCGCGGTCGATATCCCTTATCATGGTCCCCACCACCGCTGGCACCGGCGCGGAGGCGACGCCGAACTCCATCCTCTACCGCCCGTCCCTGAAGCTGAAGGTCGGCATCGTCTGCGGCCTCTTCGTCGCCGACAAGATTATCCTCGACCCCGACCTCACCCTCGGCCTGCCGCAAGGCGTCACCGCCGCCACCGGCCTCGACGCACTGTGCCACGCTATTGAATGCCTGGTGTCGAACAAGGCAAACCCGCTGTCCGACATGTTGTCGATCGAGGCCTTGCGGCTTATCTTCGCCAATCTCCGCAAAGCCTATAAGAACGGCCGCGATGTCGAAGCCCGCGCCAATATGCTGCTGGCGTCGTTTTACGCCGGGGTCTCCATCGCCTGTGCCGGGACGAACATCGTCCACGCGTTGTCGTATCCGCTGGGTGGGCGCTACCGCATTCCGCACGGCGTCTCGAACGCCATCCTCCTCGCACCGGCGATGGGCTTCAACGCCGAGGTCTCGGCCGACAAGCTGGCCGGACTGGCCGGATTCATCGACGGCGCTTCGTTGAACGGCAGGGAATCGCGGGTCGAATCGGTTATGCGGGAACTCGAGGCGCTCACCCAAGACCTCGGCATTCCCCGCAAGCTGGCCGACCTCGGCGTGCCAGCCTCCGACCTCGAGGTACTGGTCGAAGACGCCTACAAGGTCCGTCGTCTGCTCGACAACAACCCGCGCGAAGTCGGCAAGGACGACATCCGCGCCATCTACCAATCTCTCTGTTAAGGGATATACAATGCCAGACCTGATCTCCTTTGTCGCCCTAGTCACCTGTTTCCGCGACGACGAATCCATCGACTACGACGCCATTCGCAAACAGGCGCGGCGGCAAATCGACGCCGGCAACAACATCCTCGCCTGCGGCACCAACGGCGACTTCACCAGCCTTCTTTATGATGAAAAACTGAAAGTCTGCGAAGCCATCATCGACGAAGCCAAGGGCAAGGTAAAAGTGTTCGCGAACGCCGGCTGCCCCTCGACCTTTGAAACAGTCAAGCTGGGCCGCGACATGATCCGCCTCGGCGCCGACGCGCTGTCGATCATCGCCCCCTATTTTATCGCCTGCACCCAGGAAGGGCTGTACAACCACTTCAGCCGCGTCGCCGATTCGGTCGACAAGCCGGTGTATCTCTACGACATTCCGGCCCGCACCGGCAACCATATCGAGGCCGCGACAGCTATGCGTCTGGCCGACCACCCGAACATCCACGGCATCAAGGACAGCGGCGGGACCAAGGAGACGCTGGACGAATACATCGCCATTACCAAGGCGGGAAAAGACTTCACCGTCTTCGCCGGTCCGGATTCGCTTATCTACTACGCGATTGAAAAAGGCGCGGGCGGCTGCGTCTCCGGCCTCGCCAATGTCGCGCCGACAACGGTCGCGGCGATCTGCCGCGAGTTCGCCGCCGGGAATAGACAAGAGGCAGCCAAACAGCAGGATATCCTGACCGGCATCCGCACCGACCTCTACGCCTTCGGCTATGCGCCGGCGATGGTGAAGCGGGCGCTCTACCTTATGGACAAGTCGGTCGGCGGCAGCCGCCAGCCGGCGTTGATCCCGACGGCGGAATTGGACGAAAAGATTACGGCGGTCCTGAAGAAGCACGGGCTGCTGCGGTAGCTGATATTTGTTAGGCGGTTCTTCGGCTTTTGTCCGCCATGGCGCGGAGGGCCGCGGGACGGGAATGTCATCTTTTGGAGGATTTACCATGAGAGTTGCGCGTTTTAGAAAACATCTCGCGGCGCTGTGCGTCTCCGCCCTCATCCTTGGCGGCGTATCGTCCGCCCTCGATCAGCCGGTCAAGTTGACCATGTCCACCCAGGGCGTCGGCACAGCCATGTACATGTACGCAAGCGCCATCGCCAACGCCTTTACCCAACAGTTGCCCGAAGGCTCCCGCGTCGACCTCGAGACCACCTCGCCCGGCGGCGTCGGCGCGCCGGTCATCCTCGATCGCGGCCGCTGCGACGTCATCCTCGGCAATGCCGCCCCGGCCAAGTGGGCCTGCGAGTCGGGCATTCTCGGTTCCGCACCCACCGCCAACGTCCGCGCCATCGCCGGCGGCCTCGGCAACGACTTTATCAATGTTCTGTTCACCCAGGACTTCGTCGACCGCACCGGCATCACCACGGTCGAAGAAGTCGTCGCGAAAAAGCACCCGGTCCGCATCGCCGTCAAGGCGAACGGCGCTTTCGGCGAACTCGCCTGCAGCAAGGTGCTGGAAGTGCTGGGCGCAAGCTACGACGACGTCCGCTCCTGGGGCGGCTCGGTCACCCAGACCGGCTCCGACGCCATCGTCAGCCTGCTGAAGGACGGCAAGGCCGATATGACGATTGACCACGTCGGCGCCGGCCAGTCGGCCACCACCGAACTGTGCATGACCACCACCATGTTCTTCCCCAAGCTCGAAGCCGAGACCATCAAGAAATTGAACGAGGTCGGTTTCGCCGACGCGGTCATTCCCGCCGGCACCTGGCGCGGCCAGACCGAAGAGATCAAGTCCGCCGGTTCGCCGCAGGTGGTTCTCTGCAGCGCCAAGCTTCCGAATGACGTCGTTTATTTCCTGACCAAGGCGATGGAAGACAGCGCCGAATCCATGGCCAAGTCGAACGCCACCCTCGCCTCTTTCGACCCGCCGACCGCATGGGATCCGCTCAAGTGCGGCGCGCCCCTGCATCCGGGTGCCGAACAGTATTACCGTGAAAAAGGCTACATGAAGTAAATTGCCGCACACGATTCCCGCAGGCCGTCCGAACGCTCCGGCCTGCGGGCAATCGTCCAAGCACTTGCGTCATGTTCTATTTGTTGAGGGGAATCAACCGTCCCCACGGGACTGCCCGGCCCCGACCCAAGGCACAGCCGAGGCATACAAAGCGACCCGTCCGGGTCGGGAGAAGAATGCCATGCCAGAACAACCAGCAACACGGATAACGCCACGGTTTGCCATCATCCTCGCCATCAGTGCGATTTGGCTTGCCTTCCAGTTTTATCTCGCCATTTTCACCCCGCTCCACCCCATGCTGCAGAGCCCACTGCACCTGGTCTTCGCCCTGCTTATCGTGTTCCTCTACAAGCGGGCGGGCGGCCCGAACGCGAAGGGTATCGTCCCGTATCTCGATGTCCCCTTCTTTGCCGGTATCGCCTTCCTGTTTTATTATTTCGTCTCCGAATCGGGACGCCTCACCACCCGCGTATCCTATGTCTCCGAAGTAAATCCCATCGACTATATCGCCATGATCGTCTGTGTCGTCATCCTGATGGAGGCGGTGCGGCGCGTTCTCGGCCAGATCCTTTTCTACTTTATCCTCTTCTTTATCGTCTATGCCTGGTTCGGCAACTATTTCCCCTGGATATTCAACTATGGCGGCACCGATCTCGAGAAGTTCACCGAACTCATGACCATGGGTCCGGACGGCATTCTCGGTACCCCGCTCTATACCTCCGCCAATAGTTTGTTTTACTTTATCGTCTTCGGCGTGTTCTTTTCCGCCTGCGGCGGCGGCCAGCTCCTTATCGACATCGGCATGAAGTTTTCGAACAAAAGTTCGGGCGGACCGGCCATGGCGGCGGTTATCTCCTCCGGCCTGATGGGCATGATTTCCGGTTCCGCCGTCGCCAATGTCTCGACCACCGGCGTTATGACAATCCCGATGATGCGAAAAGTTGGCTATTCGCCTGAACAAGCCGGAGCCATCGAGGCGGTCGCCTCCACCGGCGGTCAGATAATGCCGCCAATCATGGGCGTCGGCGCGTTTATCATGGCCGAAATGCTGGGCGTCCCCTACCGGACCGTCGCCTTCGCCGCCATCATTCCGGCGTGTGCCTATTATGCGTCGGTGTTGCTGCTCGTCACCTTTATGGCCCACAAGAATGATTTGACCCGCCGTTCGGCCCAGCCTGACGTAGCGATCAAGGTCGAGTCTATTCTTCCGCGCCTCTATCTGTTGCTGCCGGCCTTCGTTCTCGTCTATTACATGATAGCCGGCTACTCACTCATGCGCTCCGGCATGATGGGCATCTACACCGCCATCATCGTCAACATACTCAGCCGCTTCGTCCTGGGCGGCAAATGGTATATCGGCCCGAAGGAACTGGGGCGGGTGGCGCTCCGGGGCGTCCGCCAGGCAGCCGATATCGCCATCCCCACCGCCGCCTGCGGCATCATCATCGGCGTCGTCATCCAGTCCGGTCTCGCCACCAAGATGTCGGCCCTTATCGCCGGCGTCGGGGTCGAGAATCTGGTCGTCGCCCTTATCATCACCACCGCAGGCTGTATGCTCCTTGGCATGGCGTTGCCGACCGTCGCCGCCTACCTGGTTGCGGTCATCCTGTTTGTGCCGACCCTGACCCTGTTGGGCATCGAGCCGCTCGCCGCCAACATGTTTGTCTTCTACTTCGGCATCATGGCGCAGATCACGCCGCCGGTGTGTCTGGCATCGTTTACGGCGGCTGGTATAGCGGGAGCGAATGCGTGGAAGACCGGCTGGACCGGCGCCAGCTACGCCCTCGTCGCTTTCCTGATTCCGTTCATCTTCATCTATGACCCGGGCATCCTTTTGATCGGCTCGACCCTGCAGATCATCAAGGCGTCGGCGGTGTTGTTCCTGGGCGTCTATTTCCTCGCGGCCGGCATTGCCGGGTTCCTGTTCGTGCCGCTGTCGAAGCCGATGCGGGCGCTCCTGCTCGCCGCCGCCCTGTGCTTGATTATTCCTGAAGTCTACACCGACATCGCCGGATTCGTCTTTGGCGTCGTCATCACCTTCTACTGCCTCGCCCGCAAGAAAAAGGCGGCCGAGCCTGTCCTCGCCGTGCAAAAGGAGGGCTAACCATTAGCGCGAACACGAACACCTACGACCACCTCATCGTCGGGTCGGGCCTGGCGGGGCTCATCGCCGCCTGCCAGTTGTGGGACGCGGGCGAACGGAACGTCGCCATCGTCGCCGCCGGTCTGGGCGGAACGCCCTATGTAGCCGCCTTCAACGCGGTGCTGCCGGACTCGCCCCACGGCGATACCCCGAAGCAATACACCGAAGACATGCTGGCAGCCGGCTACCACCTCGGCAACAAGGCGGTGGTGGAAGGGCTGGGCGAATTGACCTACGAGTGCATCCTCCTGTTGGAACGCTGGGGCGTGGAGTTTTCGCGTTTGGAGTCGGGCGCCTACCGGCTCCGCCACGCCTCCGGCTCCAGCGTGCCACGTTCGCTCTGCCGCACCGACATGCTGATCGGCCTGCATGTGGCCGAGACGCTCAGAAAAGCGCTGAAGGACAAAGGTGCCACCTTTTACGACGACACCACCTGCTGCGGCCTGACGGTAAAGGACGGCGCAATCGCCGGCATCACCTGCCAGGCGAAGGACGGGAACGTCTTCGCCCTCACGTCGCCGCGCGTGCTCGCGGCGTGGGGCGGCGTCGGCAACCTTTATACCCGCTCCACCTATCCGGCCGACGTCGACGGCCGCACCCTGGCGATGGCCTACGACGCCGGAGTAAACCTGATCGATCTCGAGTTTGTCGAGTTTGAGCCGATGGTCTCGTACGAGCCGCCCGGCGCGGTCGGCGAGCCCTGCCCGACCGCGATGTTGGGCGAAGGCGCGTACCTCCTGAACAAGGATGGCGAACGGTTCCTCCTGAAGGTCCGGCCCCAAGGCGAAGCCGGCGCGCCCAAGAGCCTCATCAACGACGCTATCCGTGAAGAAGTCAAAGCCGGTCGCGGCGGACCGCTGGGCGGGGTGTTTGTCGATCTCCGCCACATCGATCTCGCCGTCCTCAAGGCCTACCCGTGGTTCTACGAACGGGAACTCAAGGCCGGACTGGACGTCAAGACATCGCTGTTGCAGGTCGGCCCGATGGCGCACAGCCACTCCGGCGGCATGGAAATCGGCCCCGACTGCATGACCAACATCCGTGGCTTGTACGCGGCCGGCGAGGCCGCCGGCGGAATGCACGGAGCCTGCCGCATGGCAGGGAACGCCGCCACCCAGGCGGCGGTCTCCGGCCTCGCCGCCGCGAAGGCGATGGCCGAACTACAGGTACAAGCGCCGGAGCCGATCACCCCGGCCGCAATCAAGTCCAACCCGGGCGTGCGCAAGTCTGTCGCGCCCGCCATCCGCGAGGTGGTCACCCGCGCGGTCGAACGGGAGCGCGACGCGGCCGGTTTGCAGGCAGCGCTGACATCGCTAAAGGATTTGGCCAAACAAGCGAAAGAGGATACCTTTACCGCGCAATTGGCCGAGTGCGGTATCCTCTTGGCGACAGCGGCACTGAAGCGCGAGGAGTCGCGCGGCACGCACCTGCGGACCGATTTCCCCGAAAAGAAGGACGAATGGCGCTGCTCGGTCCGCATTCGCCGTGAAGGCGACGAGATGCGGGTGGAGACAGTGGCGCGGTAGTGGTTTCATCATCCAACATAAAACCGGGGCATCGCAATGATGCCCCGGTTGCTTATGTCGTGTACCTAATCTTTAATGCCGACGCGACCGTTGATCCACGACGAGTTCGCCACTCACCGCATCCACCTCAACCTCATGGTCTTTGCCGCGCCAGGTGAATTCGACCTTATACAGAAAGCCCCCGCGCTTTTGTTTAATTTCGCACTTTTCAAGAACCGCGTCGGGGTACTCCCGAAGCCCAATGGTAGAAGCCAGCTCCATCCCGATGAAGCGGGAGAAATCGACGCCGCCCCATTCGCGTTTGGCAGGATGGCGTTTAAGTTCGCTCACCACGTCGTCCCGCATTTCAATCGAGTAGACGTCGCCGTTCGAAATAATGACGAACTCGTACTCCATGCCGTTCCGGTCCCGCTCCATCTCCATCTTGATCAGGTCGCCGCCGCCGGAAATCGCCATAGCCGCTGCCAAGGGGTTGGCGGCGGGCGGCTCGATTGCCGCCACGGCGGTTCCGCCGTCCTGAAGACTTGGCGGTCGTGTAACGGCGCTCGGTGATGAAGCAGCCGAGGTGCCGAAGAGCGCGAACAACGCGACGATCAGCGCACCTTCCGCCACCAGGAGCGGCTTGGTGGTGCGCTTATAGCCCATGATGTCGACGATGCGTTCCTTCAGCGAACGGGCGCTGAAAGCCGACGCCAGCGGAAACGGAACAAACGCGTGCGACGCCACCGCCACCAGCGAGTGGGCGTAGGCGGCGCGGCGGCCGGTGCCGAGCGCGGCGATGACGCTTTCGTCGCAAGCCAATTCGATATCGTGGCTGAAAAGCAGCCAGAACAGCCACATCAGCGGGTTGAACCAGTGAATCGCCAGCACCAGATAGACCACCACCTTCATGGCATTATGGAAATGGCGGCAGTGGATATACTCATGCTCGAGGATGCCCTCCACCGACGCCTCGTCCCGCAGATCGAGGCTATGCGGCAGAACGATGCGCGGCCTGAACAGCCCGAAAGCAAGCGGCGTGGTGGTGCGGTCGGAGACGAACACCTTTATCGGCGTCGCGTGGCGTTGCCGCCAGGCATCGACAACCGGATTATTCTTCAGAAGAATGGCATCGGCGAAACGGCGCACCGTCCGCCAATAGCCGATCAGGAATACGAGAAGAAGCGCAGCCGCACCCACCGCCCAGACGATAAAGGCGATATCCAACCAGGCGACGCGGCCATCCGCCGACCCGACCGCACCGGCCGACACGGCATGCGTGGCGGCCGGTTGGGCGGAGATGTTGCCGATTGCGGCAGGCGCGGCCGGGAGGACGGATGCAGGCGAGGCAGCCGGAGCAGCCGCCTCGAGCGCCGGGAGAGGGCTGCGGAAGCTGACATAGTTGTAGATACTGGTCGGCGACGGCATACCCAGCAGCACGACACAATGGACCAGCACCGCCGCCCAGAGGAGCACGAGGAAATGCTTGGGCAAGCGGTGCTTCACCCCCGATCTCACCAACACGGCGGCGAGAATAAAGATGCCGCCACTGAAGCTGACGCCCGCCAGGGTGCGGATGAAATCGTTCATGAGCCGCTTTCCTTCCCGAGGGTGTCGATAAGGGTCTTGAGGTCTGCGATTTCGTTTTGACTCAGGCCGCCGTTTTTAACAAACGACGACAGGAACATCAGGTTCGACCCGCCGTAGAGCTTGTCGACGAGTTCCTCGGCGTGGGCTTTTTCCACCTCCTCGCGGGTGATGAGAGGATGGCAGATAAACTTCGGCTCGCGCCGTTCGATATAGCCTTTGGCGACCAGCTTCTTGATGACGGTGTAGGTGGTGTTCTTGTTCCAGCCCACCCCTTCCTCCAACACCGGCACCAGGTCCGCGGCTGGCGTGTCGCCCCTGGCCCAGAGGTGTTCCATAACCTTGAGTTCGGATTCGTACAGCGTTGCTTTCATCGGGTATCCTTAGGGTTGTCCGTTCGTCCGCCTGGCGTCTTTGCATGAGTGCGATCAGTCATCCCAATCGTCATCGTCATCGTCATCGTCGTCGTCCCAATCATCGTCGTCATCGTCGTGGTCCCGGTCGAATTTCACCACCTCGCCGGTACGGGCGTTCATCTCAATTTCATATTCGTACCCGTTGTGGATGATTTCGAACGTGTAGCGGTCACGGCCGTGTTTGCGGTCTTTACGCTTTGCCTCAACAACTCTGCCGCCGCCGACCCGGTCCAAGGCGATACGCTGGGCTTCATCAAGGCTCAGGCGAGCGCCACGCTCGCCTTCGAGACGCTCGACGCGTGGTTCACGCTCACGGCGCTCACGGCGTTCACGGCGATCATTGCGGATGGCCTTGCGGGAGAATTCGCGCGTTTCACCGCTATCCCCGTCGATTCGGATTTTATACCGGTTGTTGTCGTCGACGATGACGTAGTCGTATACGGTGCGGCCGCCGCGCCTGCGCTCGGTTTCACTTCGAACCACTCGGCCGCCATCCACCTGCGCCAACGCCGCCTGCCTGGCGGATTCCTCGCTAATGCGGCTTTCGCGCGCGAAAACGGCAGTGGACGCACAGGCCGAAATCGCCAGCACCAGGGCCAGCGACAGTTTCCATTGTTGCGTAACCATATGTATGTCTCCTTAAAAACCGTGCATTCGTTCTAGACTATCACAATAGTCTCTTATAGACTACTCTAATAGTCTAGCGTTGTCAAACGCTATTCACCGATTTTTTCCCGCTCGCTTCCGGACGACGTGTTATGGTGCGGCAGCGTCATGAGTACAGGAAGCTTTGGGGAGACGCAGAAGAAAATTTTTGATCAAAAAAAACGCGCCCGGTGAGGACGCGTTCGTCATTGTGTCTGGATTGAAAGGGGCGACCGCCTTATTCCTGATGTCCCTCGATCTGCAACTTCTGCTTGGCGGTCTTCGCGCTCTGACGGCGCGGCCAGCGGGCGACGACATGCCGGAGCAGATCCGCCCCGAAGCGCCGTTCCTCGTTGACCCGCTCCGAGAAATGGAAGCCGAGGTAGAGGAAGTCCTCGTGGTCAAGGAGGCCCTCGTTCATGAGGTGGCTCTTGAGTTCGCGCGGGTTCTCGGCCAGCAGTTGGGCCGCGTGCTCGAGCGCCGGGTCGGCGGCGCGGCTCGAACGCGAGCGCGATTTCTCCGATGTCTTCAGGTTGGCGAGGAGCAGCTTATAGCGCAGCTCCGGCGTCAGCAGCCCGCCCCGATCCAACAGGCTGAGGTTGGTGGCGGCCGTGGCGTAATCGCCGTTCGAGAACGATTTGTCGGCAATCTTGAGGATCTCGGCCTGCAACACCTCCGGCTTCAACTGCTTCAACGCTTCCCAGTTCAGTTCAAACCGTTTGTCGCCGGCGCCGCGCAGTTCCAGCATCTTTTTGATGCGGTTACGCGCGCGCTCGGGGGTGATGCGGTTCTTATGGTGCGAGAGAATGCGCACCATATCCTGCACCCGCAGGGTGGAGGGCGCTTCGTCGATGGTCTTCAGGATTATATTGACTGTCGACGGCATCACCGCCAGCGCGTCCAGGGCCGCTTCCTTCAGGTCCTGATCGCTCGCCGGCAGGAATTCCAAAATCATCTGGGCATTGGCGGCGGAGTCGAGATGCGACAGTTTGTTCATCGCAAAGACCCGCACCCCGACATGATGATTGTGCAAGAGGCCCTGGAGAATCTCCTGGTCGTTCTTGTCCGGCGGGAGCAGCGTCAGGGCGGCGATGGCGTGGCGCACCAGGCCGTCGTAGTCAGGGTCTTCCAACAACGGATACAATGCGGCGGCGACGTCGGCGTTATTGCCGGTCGCCAGCGGCAGTGAAGCCAAGCTTATCAAAGCGTAACGCCGCACCTGGGCCGACGACCCGGGGGCGATAAATGACAGCAAAGACGTCTTCGCCTTGATATCGGCGATGATGCCCAAGGCGATAATCACCGCCGAGACGGCGATATCGTTTTGCCGTATCCGCTTGTCCTTCAGGCTGGCGACAAGCTGGTTGAATAGGTCGGCCTTCTCCGGCTGGGCGTAATTAACCATCTCCTCGCGGAGAGCCCGCACCGCTTCGCGCATTAATTGCAGGTCGGGATGAGCCAGGCAATCGATAAGAAAGGCGTGCGCGGGGTGGGTACGGATACGCGGCAGGATACGGACCATGCGCCGCTGCGTTTCCGGCGGCACCTTGTCGAACTGCTGCTTCAACGACGGCACCGCTTTTGCGCCGATTTTGGCGATAGCGTCTATAACCCGGTCCTGGTGATCTTCGGTTTTGTCCAAAACCCGGACGAGTTGTTTCAGTATTTGTTCATGGGGCGAGGCTTCGATAGCGGTGAGGGCTGCCTCGAAGATATCGGGGTTGTCGGTTTCGATCATCAGGTCGGCCAACGCCTTGTGGATGGCCGGTTCACGTGAATTTATCGCTCCCAATACCCGAATGGCA
Organism: Planctomycetaceae bacterium; assembly: GCA_021205245.1. Lineage (GTDB taxonomy): Bacteria > Planctomycetota > SZUA-567 > SZUA-567 > SZUA-567 > JAJBSZ01. Next base: position 29,739 of record JAJPXZ010000145.1, on the reverse strand, counting down.
GCAAGACGCAGGCTGTCGTCAGGGCTGTAGATGAGCTGTTGTATGGACTTTAAGGTAGCATTCACGTTTGAACCATATGCCTTGGAAGCATCCCCAACATCTTCTGCGGGGTTTGCCGCACCGGCTCCCCTGTTTCCTGTGGCACAAACTCTGTGAAAATTCCGCACCCTGCCAGCAGCGCGCAGCTTCACCGTACTCATATTATCAAGGTGCGCTAACGCCTGCACGGGGCGCTTGACCAGTGGCAACTAATTTCGTATAACCTTCAAAGAGCCAAGAGTATACCGCAATAATGCAATTTGTCAATTCGCAAAAAAAATTTGTGATACCCAGTCTATCCATACCCTCGGGGTCTATGGTTTGCCTCAAAAGCGGTTGTTGAGACCATGTCAAAATGACATAGTTCATCAGTAAAACCTGCCGTTCCGTTAACAATGACGTGAATAACTCCCCCCACCCCCCTCGCGGCCGAGTTACGTCTATCCAACTGTGACATAAACATATATGGGTCGGGGAGACCGCATTAGCCAGCATCGCCACGGATTTGGCAATCCTGTTGCTTGTTAATAAGTAGATCGTATTTATTTTTATATATCCTGTATTTGGAGGAAACCATGCGAGTCGACAAACTGACTATTAAAACGCAGGAGGCATTGGAAAAAGCGGCAAAAATTGCTTCCGAGCGCCACAACCAGGAGGTAGGGCCCGAACACCTGCTTATCGCCATGCTGGAGCAGGAGGAGGGCATTACTCCGTCCATCCTGAAGAAACTTGGTTCTGATCCGGTTTGGCTTATCGAAAAGCTTGAATCCATCCTCGATACCAAACCGCAGGTTTCGGGCGTTGACGCGGGTTCGATGATGTCCCGCGACCTCAAATCCATGCTGGAGGCGGCCTGGTCCGAAGCCGAACGCCTCCACGATGAATACCTCTCCACCGAGCACCTGCTCCTGGCCATGGCCGACAAGGCGACCGGTTCCCTCGGGTCCGCCCTGTCCACCGCCGGCGTCACCCACCAGGCCGTCCTCAAGGCCCTCGAGGACGTGCGCGGGTCGCACCGGGTCACCGACCAGAACCCGGAGGAGAAATACCAGTCCCTAAAGCGCTTTACCCGCGACCTGACCGAACAGGCCCGGTTGGGCAAGCTCGACCCGGTCATCGGCCGGGACGACGAAATCCGCCGCGTCATGCAGGTATTATCCCGTCGGACCAAGAACAACCCGGTCCTTATCGGCGAGCCCGGCACCGGCAAAACAGCGGTGGTCGAAGGGCTGGCGCGGCGTATCATCGCCGGCGACGTTCCGGAAAGCCTGAAAAACCGCCGCCTCCTCTCCTTGGACGTAGGCGCGCTCATCGCCGGGGCAAAATACCGGGGCGAATTTGAGGACAGACTCAAGGCTGTCCTGAAAGAGATCACCGAGTCGGCCGGCGAGATTATACTTTTTATTGACGAACTCCACACCATCGTCGGCGCTGGCGCTGCCGAAGGCGCGGCCGATGCCGCAAACATGCTGAAGCCCGCCCTCGCCCGAGGCGAACTCCGCTGTGTCGGCGCGACGACGCTGGACGAGTACCGCAAACATATCGAAAAGGACGCCGCCCTGGCGCGGCGCTTCCAGCCCGTCTATGTGGGCGAACCGTCGGTGGAATCCACCATCGCCATCCTGCGCGGCCTGAAGGAGCGCTACGAAGTCCACCACGGCGTCCGCATCCAGGACTCGGCGCTGGTGGCGGCGGCGGAACTGTCGCACCGTTACATCGCCGACCGGTTCCTCCCGGACAAGGCAATCGACCTGGTGGACGAAGCGTGTTCGAGCCTGCGTATTGAAATCGATTCGATGCCGGAGGAACTCGACACCTTGAACCGCACCCGCAACCGGGTGGAAATCGAAATCAAGGCCTTGGACAAGGACACGGACGAACCGGCTATTGAACGGCGCGATATGTTGAAAAAACAGCTCGCCAATCTGGACGAGGAACTCCAGGCCCGCACGGCCGAATGGCAGGCGGAAAAGAACGCCATCGGCGCTATCCGCAAATTGAAGGAAGATATCGAAGCGGCGAAAAACGAAGCCGAACGCGCCGAACGCGGCGGTCAACTCGACGTCGTCGCCGAAATCCGCTACGGCCGCTTGCCGGCGATGACCGAGGAACTGGAACGCAAAAACGCCGACCTCGCCTCGATTCAAAAAGACGGCGGTTTGTTGAAGGAAGAGGTAACGCCCGAAGACATCGCCGAAGTCGTCTCACGGTGGACCGGCATCCCGGTCTCCCGCATGCTCGAAAGCGAAATGCGTAAGCTCCTCGATATGGAGGAACGCATGCGCGAGCGCGTCGTCGGCCAGGACAGCGCCCTCACCGCTGTCGCCAACGCGGTTCGCCGCAGCCGCGCCGGGTTGCAACGCCCGAACCGGCCCATCGGCTCGTTTATTTTCCTCGGCCCCACCGGCGTCGGCAAGACCGAGGTCGCCCGCTCGCTGGCGGAATTCCTTTTCGACGACGAGCATAACATGGTGCGTATCGACATGTCGGAGTTTATGGAAAAGCACTCTGTCGCCCGGCTCATCGGCGCGCCTCCGGGATATGTCGGCTACGAGGAAGGCGGCTATCTGACCGAAGCGGTGCGGCGGCGTCCCTACTCGGTGGTGCTGTTTGACGAAATCGAAAAAGCCCACAGCGACGTGTTCAACGTGCTTCTGCAGGTGTTGGACGAAGGCAGATTGACAGACGGCCAGGGCCGGACAGTGGACTTCACCAATACCATCATCATCCTGACGTCGAACCTTGGGTCGCGGGAGATCGCGGCCGCCCAGGACATCGAAGCGCCGACGTTCAAGAACCGGGTGCAGGCGATTCTGCGCGAGCACTTCCGCCCTGAATTCCTGAACCGTATCGACGACGTCATCGTCTTCCACCGTTTGGGCGAGGACCAGATCCGCAAGGTGCTGGACATCCAGCTCGGATCGCTCAGGAGCCTTTTGGAGAGCCGCAAGCTTAAGCTGGACGTCAGCCCGGCGGCGGCCGACCTCCTCGCGAAAGAAGGTTACGACCCAGACTATGGCGCGCGGCCGTTGGCGCGTGTCATTCAGAATCGCCTGCAAAACCCCATTGCTGAAAAGATTCTGGAAGGCGTCTACCACGACGGCTCGACCATCAACGTCACCGAGCACGATGGCATGCTGTTGTTGCGATAATCACCACACTTCACCCAGCCCCGCTTCGGCGGGGCTTTTTTTTATGGCACGTCTGCGCCTTGCCTGACAACTTTTCCCCCATATGTTATCCTGGCGTCTGAACATCCCGCGCGTAAAACGGGTGGTTCGGTCGTGAACTGAACTCGTCGCGCTATCCCCCGCTCGCAGCAAAAGCTTCGTCACCCCCGCGAACGCGGGGGCCCAGAGGGCCGATCAATAAAGCAACGGTGGTACCTACCGCCGACGGAATGAGTTCAATCGCCGCACCCTCCCCCACCGTCACCCCGGCGTGCGGACCTCCACCAGCGAAGCAGACGGGCGGTTCGGCCGGGGTCCACGCCAGAGACACTGATGGCACCGAACTCAGGTGATTTAACTGGCATTTGGATGAAAATATAGCCCGCTCCATAAAACGGCTGCCGAAAAAACCACAGTGCACTTTTCCTCCACCGCCAAACGTTTATTTACCACTTCCCGCTTGCGCACATCCGTACATTTTACGAAAAAGCGTGGTGGACAACTTGACTAGTGGAAACGAGGTGCTATAGTAATAGTAGTCATACTACGCACCATCTAAATCTCATGGTAGTACAATTCCCATCGCCCTTATGTCAGGAGAACCCGTTATGGGTACAAAGTTGCGCGCATTATTGCTTGGCGATGCCATGATTCCGTCGCCCGGATTCGTCTCTGCATGGGAGAAGTATATGGCCGGCTACGGCGACGTCGCCTTTTCCGGCGAATGGGAACCAAGCTGGGACAAACTCCAGTATCGCCGCCTCGAGGTCGAAAAACAGGGACCGGAAATCGAACCGGCCGAGCCGCTCGTCCTCGAACACGGCAAAGACGCCGACATCCTCGCCGGTCTGTTCATCCCCGTCTCGTCCAAAGTCATCGACGCCATGCCGAAGCTCCGCATCGTCGGCGTCTGCCGCGCCGGGCTTGAAAACGTCAACCTGGAAAAAGCCACCGAGCGCGGCGTCCTTGTCTTCAACGTCATGGGCCGCAATGCCCACGCCGTCTCCGACTTCGCCGTCGGCATGATGCTGGCCGAGTGCCGCAACATCGCCCGCGCCCACTTCGCCATCAAGAACGGTCAGTGGCGCAAGACCTTCGCCAACTCCGCCAACGTCCCCGAACTAAACGGCAAGACCATCGGTCTGGTCGGCTTTGGCTATATCGGATCCCTGGTCGCGAAAAAGCTCTCCGGCTTCGACGCCAAGGTCGTCGTCTACGATCCCTATACCAGCCCTGACAAGATACGGGCAGCCGGCGCCGAACCCATCGAACTGGACGAGTTGTTCAAGACCGCCGACTTTGTCTCCCTCCATGCCAGGCTGACAGACGAAAACAAGAAGATGGTCAACGAACGCCTCATTAATCTGATGAAACCCACCAGCTACCTCATCAACACCGGCCGCGCCGGCCTGGTCGATCAGGACGCATTGGCGAAGGCATTGGGCGAAGGCAAGATTCAGGGCGCGGCCCTCGACGTCTTCACCACCGAACCGCTCCCGGACGACAGCCCGTTCCTGAAGCTGGACAACGTCACCCTCACGACCCACATCGCCGGCACCACCTCCGACGCGCTCACCAATTCCCCCTTCCTCCTCATGGAGGACATTGCCAAGTTCATGAAAGGGGAAGACCCGCGCTATATCAAGAACCCCGCCGTGCTCGAGCAGGACGGGTTCAAGAAATGGATGGCCGAAGTCGGTATCAAGTAAGGGGAGAGACCATGCTCCGCAACTTCAATGCCATGCTGCAAGACGCCTACACAGGCGGCTACGCGGTCGGCTCCTTCAACGTCTATAACTACGAGACGATGAAAGGAGCCATCCTTGCCGCGAAGCGGATGGGCCAGCCCATCATCGTCGCCTTTGGCGCCAAATATCTTTCCAACATGTCGCTCCGCGATGCGTCGTCGATGGCGTCGGTCCTGGCCGACGAACACGGCGTCGACGTGTGTTTGCACCTCGACCATTGTCCTGACAAGGCCATCGTCTTCCAGGCCATCCGCGCCGGATTTTCCTCGGTGATGTACGACGGCTCAGCCCTCCCGTTTGACCAGAACGCCGCCAACACGGCGGAGGTCACCGCAGTCGCCCACGCCGTCGGCGTCTCGGTCGAGGCCGAGTTGGGCAGCCTTGCCGCGACAGAGACATCGCACGAAGGCAGCGTCGACGACAAAGAGGTCTACACCAGCCCCGATGCGGCAAAGGAATTTGTCGCCCGTTCAAAATGCGACGCCCTCGCCGTCTCTGTCGGCACGGTTCACGGCCTTTACAAAGGCACGCCGAACATCAGGGTCGACATCCTGAAATCCATCAACGCCGCCTTGGGGATTCCCCTGGTGCTGCACGGCGGTTCCGGCATCCCCGAAGACCAGATCCGCGCCTGCATTGCCGAAGGCATCGCCAAGATCAACGTCAACACCGAAATATCCACCTATGCCGTCGACAAGACGCGCGAACTCCTCGCCGCCGCCAAGCCGCCCCACCTCGCCACCGTTGCCGAAAAACAACAGGGCTTTGTTGGCGACATTGTCGAAAAGTACATGAAGTTTTTCATGGCACGCTAGCTCCGTGCTCTACCCGGGGGCCCGTACCCCCCTGCGCACCCAGTCCGGCGTGATGTCGCGGCGCGATGCGCCTCCCACAGCCAGCCGTGTGCGGCCGCTTCTGCCGCCTCCCCACTCCAACACCACGCCGGATCTGCTTTAAAGCGTCTATGACGCTGTAGGTCTGGCACAATTTCATGGCCACCCGGCGCGGCTCTTGCGAGTCGCGGCAGGTATGCGTGGCTATTTGGGTTCAGCACTACTTTTGGGAGAGGAGGATTAGTCGCATCGGATCGGGCGCGGTACAGTCATTTCGTGAATAGACAGGAGGAATAAGCATGTCATTGTCTCTTCTGCTCTTGGCATTTGTGGTCTCCCTCGGGTTTGTCATGGGGACCATCATCAAATACAAGATGCATCCGTTTATGTCCCTGCTCATCGGCGCGTTGATCATGGGTCTTATTGTCGGGCTGCCGTTGCCTGACATCGGCGCCGCCATTGCCCGGGGCTTTGGCAACACCATGGGCGGTATCGGCATTATCATCGTCCTTGGCGTCATCCTTGGCCAGCTCTTGCACGAATCGGGCGCGATGGAAAATATCGCCCTGACCATGCTCCGCATCACCGGCGACAAAAACGCCGTCCTCGCCACCAACATCACCGGCCTCATCGTCTCCATTCCCGTGTTCTTCGACGCCGCCTTCGTCATCCTCATCAACCTGATTAAACAGCTCTCCCGAAAAGGGAAGATACCCTACATTTCCCTCGTCTGCGCCCTCGGCGTCGGCCTTATCGCCACCCACTGCATGGTCATCCCGACGCCGGGTCCGCTCGCCGTCGCCGATACCCTCGGCACCAACATCGGCTGGATGATCCTCTACGGCATTATCGTCTCCCTCATCGGCGCGTATGTCGGCGGCGTCCTCTATGCAAAACAGCTTGGCAAGATGGCCGGTAACACGGACGTCTATACCGAAACGGAAGAAGAACGCGCTGTTGACGCCGCCGCCGCAAGCGGGCCGCGTCCGTCCGGCGGTCTCGGCATCTTCCTGATTTTCCTGCCCATCGCCATCATCCTGCTGGGCACGGTCGTGCCTGCCGTCACCACCCTGTCGCCCGAAATGACCAACTTCTTCAAGTTCATCGGCGACAAGAACATCGCCCTCCTTATCGGCGTGCTGGTCGCCTTCGCCTTCCTGCGCCGCTACATTCACCGTCCCTTCGGCGAAGTCATCACCACCTGCGGCGAGCAAGCCGGTTCCATCTTCATCATCACCGGCGCGGGCGGTTCGCTGGCGGCGGTCATCAACGCCACCGGCATCGGCACCGTGCTGGTCGAATCCATGAGCGGCTGGACCAGCACCAACGCCGCCGCCGCCGTCATCGTCATCGGCTGGTTCATTTCCCAGGTGCTGCGCGCCTGTACCGGCTCCGCCACCGTGGCCCTCATTACGACGGCCGGCATCCTCGCCCCCATCGTCGCCGGCATGGGCACGGTCTCGCCCGTCCTGGTCGCGCTCGGCATCTGCGCCGGCGGCATCGGCTTGTCCCTCCCCAACGACTCCGGCTTCTGGGTCGTCAACCGTTTCAGCGGCTTCTCGGTCAAGCAGACCGTCATGGCCTGGACTGTCGCCGGTACCATAACCGGCGTGACCGTGGTCGTGTGCCTGCTGATTCTCAACTTCCTCTCCGGCGTTTTGCCCGGTCTGATGCCAGGGTAAGGCACAGGCCTTCCTGGTCGCGGGGTCTCGTCAACCGGACCCCGCGGCCGCCTTTTAGCTTACGAACCGGCAATGCGAACGCGTCTTCGCCGGGAGGAGTTTTGTCGCATGAAAACCATACTCGCCTTGGACGTCGGCACCTCCAGCACCCGAGCGGTGATTTACGATGCCGAAGGCCGCGACCTGTTTACCTTTGGCCACGAATACCATTCGAGCTACCCCCAGCCGCGCCATGTCGAGCAGGACGCCGGGAGCTGGTCGGCGGCGGCCGAGCGGGTCTTGTGCGAGGCGGCATCCTATATGCGTCACCACGGCTTTATGGCCGAAGGCATCGCCGTCACGTCGCAGCGCTCGTCCCTTATCCCAATGGACCGCGACCACCGGCCGCTCCGCCCCGCCATCATGTGGCAAGACAAACGCAACATCGCCGAATGCGACGAGCTCGTCGCCGAGCACGGTTTGGAAACGCTCTACCGCAAAACCGGCCTCAGGGTGAATCCCATTTTTGTCCTGACCAAGTTACGCTGGCTGCGGAAAAATCAGCCCGAGATTTTCGAGACCGCCGCCCGTTTCCTTGGCGTCCAGGACTTTGTCATCCATTACCTGACCGGCGAGTACAAGACCGACTGGACCCAGGGCAGCCGGACCATGCTGATGGACCTGGCGTCATTCACGTGGGGCCGCGACCTCCTCGCCATCGCCGGCATCGATGAAAGCCGCTTGTGCGAACTGGTCGCGCCGGGCAGCGTCGCCGGCGGCTTGCGCGCGCCTGTCGCCGTTGCCACCGGTTTGCCGGAAGGGTTGCCGGTGGTCATCTCCGGCGGCGATCAGCAATGCGCCGCCATGGCGCTTGGCGTCGTCCGGCCCGGCGTGGCGGAAGCCAACACCGGCACCGGCTCGTTCGTCCTCTCCTACGCCGACAAGCCCGCGTTCGAACCCGAATGCCGCGTCCTTTGCCAGGCGTCGGCGATGGCGGGCAAATGGATGATGGAGGCGGGCATATTCAATACCGGCGCGATTTTCCGCTGGTTCAAGGAACAGTTCTGCGTCGACCTGCACGGCAAGGAAAACGCCTACGCCCTCATGACCGACGAAGCCGCCTGTTCGCCGGCCGGCGCGAACGGCGTCATTATGCTGCCGCATTTCGAAGGCAGCATGGCGCCAAACTGGAATCCCGCCGCCAAGGGCCTCTTCTTCAATTTATCCCTCGGCGCAAAACGGGCCGACATGATTCGTTCCATCCTGGACGGCATCGCGATGGAAATCCGCGACAACCTCCAGCTCATCCAATCGCTCACGAACGACATCACCGAAGTCAGTGTAGCCGGCGGCATGGTGCGGTCGGATCTGTTCTGTCAAATCCAGGCTAGCGCCTACAACAAGGAGGTAATCCGGTACGAAAACGCGGAAGCGTCGAGCCTCGGCGCGTGCATGGTGGCCGCGCCCGGCCTCGGCGTCCACCCCGACCTCCACGCCGCCTTCGACGCGATGTGCTGCCGCCAGTTCAAAACCATTCAACCCGTCGCCGACGATGCCGCGTGTTACCTGCACATGGCGAAGCGGCGCAAGTGCCTCTACGACGCATTGCACAAATCCGGCACCTACGAGCAGTTTTTGTAGGCTGTCATTTCCCGAAGTATTTGAATGAGGAGGAAGCTATGAAGAAGCTTGTGGCACTGGCCATCCTGTGTACGCTGTGCGTCTGCGCGGCAGTCCATGCGGGCAATTATCCCGAGCCCAATCAGGGCGACTTTGTCTTGAAGGACTTCACCTTCCACACCGGCGAAAAGATGCCGGAGCTGCGCGTCCACTACCGCACCATCGGCGACGCCTCGAATCCGGCCGTCCTGGTTTTGCACGGCACCACCGGCAACGGCGGCTCGATGCTGTCCCCGAGTTTTGCCGACCAGTTCTTCGGGCCGGGCCAGGCGCTGGACGCGAGCAAATATTACATCATCCTTCCCGACGCCATCGGCACCGGCCAGACATCAAAGCCGTCCGACGGGTTGCGCGGCGCGTTCCCCCGGTACAATTACGACGACATGGTCCTCGCCCATTACCGTCTGCTCACCGAAGGCCTCGGCGTGAAGCACCTCCGGGTCATTGTCGGCAACTCGATGGGCGGCATGCACGCCTGGGTGTGGGCGACCAACTACCCCGACTTCATGGACGCCATCGTCCCGCTTGCGTCGCAGCCGACCGCAATGGCCAGCCGCAACTGGATCATGCGCCGCATGATCATCGACGCGGTCCGGAACGACCCGGCCTGGAACAACGGCTTCTACGACGAGCAGCCGCAGCATTTCCGCATGGTCAATGTCTGGTACGGCATCGCCACCAACGGCGGCTCCCTCTCCTACAACGACAAGGCCCCGACCCGCGAAGCGGCCGACAAGCTCCTGGCCGACCGCATGGCCAAGCAGACCACCATGGACGCGAACGATTTCGTCCTCCAGTGGGACGCATCCCGCGACTACGATCCCGTCCCCAAGCTGGACCGGATCAAGTGCCGCGTCCTCGCCATCAACTCAGCCGACGACGAGCGCTGCCCGGTCGAAAGCGATCTGATGGAAAAGACCATCGCCCGCATCCCGAACGCGTCGTTCTGCATCGTCCCCGGCGGCCCCAACACCGCCGGCCACGGCACCGTGATGAATGCCGCATTGTGGCGGCCGCAGATGGAAGCGTTTATGCAATGCCTGCCCTAATACAAGTAATCGATCGCTTCTCTCCCCAAACGTCACCCCGGCGTGCGGACCTCCACCAGCGCGCAAGCGGGCGGTTCGGCCGGGGTCCACGGGGAGAGACGGTGACGGCACCGAACTCAAGCAATACGAGACTTGAACAAAAAAGCCCCGGCTCATCGCCGGGGCTGTTTCACAGCTTCACTTCTTCACCGATTTCACAAATCCCTCATAATCCTCCACCGTATCAATCCCCTTCGGCGGTTTCTCATCCAGAATCAAGGCCCGAATCACCATCCCGTTCTCGAGCGCGCGCAGTTGCTCGAGCTTCTCGGTCTGTTCGAGCTGCCCCGGCGGGAGCGCGACAAAGCGCTCGAGCGAGGTGCGCCGGTACAGGTAGATGCCGACGTGTCCATAGGAAGGCGGGCCCATCCCGTCGCCGTCACGGCGGAAGGGAATGTCGGCACGGGAGAAATACAACGCGCGCCCCTCGGCGCCGAGCACCGGTTTCACCAGCGACGGATTCTGCCGGTCGGCGAGGTCGGTGATGGGATAGACCAGGGTAGCGATGTCCGGCCCGGTGCGGAAATAGAATTCCGCCAACGCGACCACCGCATCCACCGGGATGTCGGGCTCGTCGCCCTGCAGGTTAAGGACAGCGTCGACCCCGGCCGGGAGCGAACACGCGGCCTCGGCGATCCGGTCGGACCCGGACTGGTGGTCCGGATCAGTCATGACGGCCTGGACGTCTTTCCCTGACGCAGCCGCCCATTTCTCCACAGCGGCAATAATACTCTCGTGATCGGCGGCGACAATAACGTCGGAAAAGACATCGGCCGCGGCATCGCGAATCTCCACCGCCCGCGCCGCCGTGTGGCAGATAAGCGGCATGCCTGTTTCCTCGAGCAGGAGCTTGTTCGGCAGCCGGGTCGATTGCAATCTGGCCGGGATAATAATGGCGACGCCCATGGGTGTCCTTTCCTAAAGATCCTGCCCGCAGTACGACAGGTTGAAACTTTTATTGCAGAGGGGAAAATCGGAGATCTGCGTACCACGCAACGCCATGGCCAGACCCGGCCAATTATGAAACGACGGATCGGTGACCTTGTAGAGCCGGAAGCGCCCGGCCGCATCGGTAACGGCGGCATGGCACACCTGGCCGCGCCAGCCCTCGGTCAACGCGACGGCGAGGCTGTCCGCCGGCAATGGCGAGAGGTGAGCCGGCGGTTGAGCGGCGCAATCCTCCTGCAATAGTGCGTCGATGAGTTCGGCCGAGTCCTGAACCTCCATCCAGCGTTGCCGCGCGCGGCAGAGCACATCGCCCGTTTCGCCCAGACGCAGCGGGAATTCCCGTGCGGCATAGACGCCGGAGGGCAGGTCGACACGCACATCCGCTTCCAGCCCGCTCGCCCGCGCCGCCGGGCCGACCATGCCCAAGCGGTCGGCGGTGATGCGTTCTACTATTCCCGTTCCTTCAAAACGCGCGTTCACAGATGGCCGACGGAACAACAGCTCCACCGCACCACGGATGTCCCGCATGGCTGCGGCGAGCCGTTCACGCGCGGTCGTCGCCATCCCGGCATCGATGCCGTAGCCGACGCCGCCCGGCAGGATCAGCCCGCGCCCAAAACGATTGCCGCAGATCAGCGCGGTGATGTTCAGGATGTCGCCACGCAGCCTGCCGCAGAAGCTGGCGGTGGGCAAAAAGCCGACGTCCCCGGCCAACGCGCCGAGATCGCCGACATGGTTGGCGATGCGCTCCAACTCCAGCCCAATCGCCCGCACCCGGTGGGCGGCGGCCGAGACATCGGTCCTGGTGAAGCCTTCCATAATCATGGCGTGCGCCAGCCCATGGCCGCAGGTGGTATCGCCGGCTGCGGTCTCCAGCAGGTGGCGGGTGCGGATGTCGGGTCCGCCTGTCAAGGCGGCCTCGATGCCCCGGTGCTGATACCCAAGCGAAATCTCCAGGTGCATCACCTGTTCGCCATGGCATTGGAAGCGGAAATGGCCTGGTTCGATAACCCCGGCGTGCACCGGCCCGACCGCGACCTCGTGCACCTCTTCCCCTTCGACGCGGAAGAAATCCATCACCGACGGCCCGGCAGCCGATGCGTCGCGCCCCGGCAGGAACCGCACCGGCTTCAGCCACGGGTGTCCCTGTGGCGTAATGCCCCAGGTCTCGAAAATCTCCCGCTCGAACAGGTGCGCCTCGGGGCACTCGGGCGTCAGCGACGGATACGCGTTCCCAATAGGTGCGGCGGCGGCGACCACGGCGTGATCCTCGTGGCTGTTTATCAGCGCGACCAACAGCGTCTCGCCGTCCATCGTCAGGGGGAACAGGGAACACAGGTGCGCGCCGCCGGCGATCTGCTCGAGAATGGTCGACCGCAGCCAATGAAATTCCCCGCGCGGCAGCGATGCGAGCGGCACGGCGGACGGGTTCGCGAGGGCGATGGGCGTGGGCTGGCTCATGGCTTTATCCCCGGCATGGACGTGAAGCCGTTATCGACGATATAGGCGGCTTCCATCAGCTTGTCGCCAAGAAACTCCGGCACGCCGAGCCCGAGGACAAGGACCACGGTCAGCGATAACAGGGCGGGCAGCGCCATGGCGGATGACTCCGACCCTTCCTCCAACGGCGGCGGCTCGCCCCGCAGCATGCCCAGGAACACCCCCAGCATACCGATAAAAACGACGGCGAGGAAAAGGAGGTATAAAGCCGCTTCGCCGTAGCGCGCATCGGCGAACGCCTCCGCCAGCACGGTGAATTCGCTGAAGAACAACCCGAACGGCGGCAACCCGCAGATAGCCACGAATCCGGCCAGCCACAGCGCGCCGTTCAATGGCATGGCGCGGCGGACGCCGGTGACGGTCAGGGTCGATTTCGCGTGGTAGCGGAACATGATATTACCGGCGGTAAAGAACAGGCAGCCCTTCGCGAAGGTATGATTCACCGCATGCAACAGTGCGGCGAACAACCCCGCCCCGCCCAGCCCCGCGCCAAACGCGAGGATACCCATATGCTCGACCGACGAGTAGGCAAGCAGCCGTTTGAAGTCGCGTTGCCCAAGGATAAACGCCCCCGCCACGCCCATCGAGAACAAGCCGAACAGGCGCAGTAGGCCGTTCGAAAAATCGTCCAACCCGGCCGACTGCATAATGTCGGCGCCCCGGAGGATAGCCAGAAAAGCGCCGTTCAACAGCGTCCCCGACAATAGCGCCGACACCGGCGACGGCGATTCCGAGTGCGCGTCGGGGAGCCAGGTGTGCATGGGCGCGAGACCCATCTTCGCGCCATAGCCCACCAGCAGGAAGATGAACGCCGCCTTCAGCAGGTTGCCGTTCATATCGAGCGCGATGGCGGCAAGGCCGCGCACGCGCAGCGTCACTTGGCCGACTTCGCTCGCGGCTGCGGCGAGGATAAAGGTGCCGAGCAAAGCCAGCGCAATGCCGACCGAACAGACGAGGAGATATTTCCACGTCGCCTCCAGAGCGCCCGGGCTTTTGCGGAAATAGATAAGGGGCGCGGTGGCGAGAGTCGTCGCTTCGACAGCCACCCACAGCAGCCCCATATCCTGGGCCAAACACACGGCCGACATCGAGAGAAGGAAAGCGAACAAGCCCACCACATACATCCGTTCCGATATGCCCGCAGCCGCCCGTTTTTCCGCGTAGCGGCGCATGTCGCCCAGCGCATAGAACGAAGCAGGCAGGAACAGGCCGCTCGTCAAGGTGAGAAACAGCAGACCAAGCGCATCAGCGCCCAACCACGGCCGAAGCCCGTGAAGGCTGTCAGGCCCAAGCCACAGACGGATGGCGAGGCCAAGATGGATGACCGCGACGGCGGGCAACATGCCGCGCCGCACATGGCCAAGCCGCTCCGGCAAGGCCAGCGCGACGAGGGCGGCGACAAAGGGAAGCGCGAGGAGCAGGATACTGACCATCTATGATTCCCCCACCGGATCGCGCAGACTCGCCAATCGGTCGGCGTCGATATGGTCGAATTCCTGGCTGATGTGGAACAAGGCCACGCCCATGATCAACACCGCCACAAACACGTCGAGGAGGATGCCCATCTCCAGCAGCCACGGATGCTCCGACAAGCTGGCCGCACCAAAGGCGAAGATGCCGTTCTCGAGCGCGAGATACCCGAGGATTTGCGTCAAGGCTTTACGGCGGGCGATGGTAATAAAGAACCCGGCCAGAATGCCGAAGAACGCGGCGGGCAGGAGGATGCCTTCGCCCCCATGCGTCAACGGCAGGCGCGACTGCAGCCAAAAGGCGAAGACAAGCATGGCCAGCCCGATCAGGAGCGAGGTACTGTAGCCGATCAGCGGTTCGACTTCGCGCCGCACCTTGGCGCGGCTGATTGCGGCACGGAGCAGGCGCGGGAAGGCATAGCCCTTGATGGCCAGCGTCACCACGCACAGCAGTATCGACGCAATTTGCAGGTGTTCGAATTCATGCAGGAGCGGGATTATCGCCAGCACCACCCCCTGCACCGTTACGGCGTTGATGCATAGCCCAAGGCGGCTTGACGCAAGCAGGGCGAAATTCGACAGGATAAACAAGACCGACAGATAATCGAGCGCCGTGTTTGTCATGCGGAGTTCCTCGCCATCATCACCACCGACAACGCAGCCAGCACCAGCGCTCCCACCAGGAACTGCGGCACCCGGGTCAGGCGCAACCGGGCCATGGCGGATTCGACCGTGCCGAGAAGAACGGCGAAGACAGCCATGCCGCCCAGGAAGCACCCTGCGTCCAGCCACCACGAGCCGATGTCCACCGGCACCGCCGCCCCGACGACCAGCGCTCCCATGACCCAGATCTTCAACGCCGACGCATATTCGATCAGCGCCAGATCAGGACCGGAGTGGTCAAGGATCATCACCTCATGGATCATGGTGAGTTCGAGGTGGGTGGTCGGGTCGTCGACAGGTATGCGGCTGTTTTCCGCCAGCGAGACGAGGAACAGCGCGAAGGCGGCGAAGAGGAGCGCCATCAGATGGCGGCTCGTCACCTCGGGCGTGAGCGACAGGAAAAACCCGGTCAGCGAATAGTCTCGCGCGATTGCCGCCAAGGCAGCCATCGACAGGAACAATGCCGGCTCCGCCAACGCCGCGTACCACACCTCGCGGCTGCCGCCCATGCCTTCGAACGACGAGCCGACGTCCAGCGCCGCCAGGACCATGAAGAGCCTGGCCATGGTGAAGGCCCCGGCCCAGACGAGAAAATCCCCCTGGAACGAAAACACCGCGCCACCGCGTCCAAACGGCGTCAACGCCGCCGCCGCCAGTGATCCCGCCAGGACGACGACGGGACAGGCGCGCACCAGCCAGGTGGCGGTATAGCTGTAGACAACGTCCTTGCCGAGGAGCTTCCGTAGGTCGTAGTATTTTTGCAGCAGCGGCGGGCCGTTGCGTCCGGCGAAAATCGCCTTGGTGCGGTTGACAATGCCCAAGAGAAGCGGGCAGGCGATCAGCGCCAGCAGGAAGGTGGTGAGGGCAAGAAGCTGGGTCGTCATATCAAAGCTTCCACAACAACAGGACGACGAGGGCGACAGCCATGTACAGGAGATAGACCTGCACCCGGCCAGCCTGCATCACGCGGATACGTCCGGCTATCCGCGCGAAAAGTTTGAAAAGATGACTGAAACCCCAGGCGGTCTCGACCAAGGGAATGCGCGACAAAAACGACGCCGACGTCGGGAACAATCCGCGCGGCGCTTCCTCCTGGTCGGTGACATTGACGAGGGGCTGAAGATTTTCCGCCAACGGCCGCGCAAAAGAACTGGCGGTATACTGCATCCGGTTGGTCGGCGCGGCATAGCCGCAGTCCCAGGTCGGAGCGGCGTCACGTTTTTTGCCGCGAAGTAAGAAAGTGCGGAACAGGTAGACAAGGGCGACGCAGCCGCCCAGCAGCCAACAGCCGACAAAGGCCGAATCAAGCAGCGTCAGCCGATCCTGCCCCAACCACAGTTCGAGGTCGTGGTTGCCGACCGGCGACCGCCGCCACAGATGCACCAGCGTCTCGGCTGTCGGGCTGATCAACCGCATCAGATATGACGACGCTCCGGCGAAGACCAGCGCGACAGCGGCCAGCACCAGGTGCGGCAGGAGCAAGCGCCGGTTTTCGCGCACCGTCGACACCGCGCCAGGGTTCCGGTCGTTACCGAGAAACACAAAACCGAACGCCTTGCAGTACGACGCCACCGCCAGCCCGCCCACCAGCGCGAACAACACCACCGCCAGGAACATCGTCGCGGCGGCGACGCTGGCCGGGTTATAGCCGCCCGCCCCCTGGAACGCGGCGGCGAGGAGGAGGAACTCGCCGGCAAAACCGTTCAGCGGCGGCACGCACGCCGCGCCCATCGCGCCGATGAGGAAAAGTATGCCGGTCAGCGGCAGCCGGTGCATCAGCCCGCCCATGCGGTCGAGGCTGCGCGTGCCGGTGCGGGCGTAGACAGTGCCGGCCCCCAGGAAGAGGAGCGATTTGGAAATCGAGTGGTTCAGCATGTGGAGAATGGTCGCGGTAAACCCGAGATAGGAGAGGACGCCGTTTCCGGCCGAAGCGCCAAGCAGACCCAGGCCGATGCCGGACGCCATCAAGCCGTAGTTTTCGACAGACGACCACGCCAGCAGGCGCGACAGATCCTTCGACGCCAACGCCCGAGCCGCACCGACGACCCCGGAAGCCAGCCCCGCGTAGAGGAGCAGATAGCCCCACCACAACGGGGGTTTGACTTCGCCTCCCAGCAGATAAAGGATGCGAAGCATTCCATAGATGCCGAGGTTGCCGACGACGCCGGACAGCACCGCGCCGACATGGGCGGGCGCGGGCGGGTAGGCCTCGGGATAATAGGATTGAAAGGGGAACAGGCCGATTTTCGCGCCAAAGCCGACCACCGCCAGCAGGAACGCGGCCGACAACGCGCCGCCGGTTGCACTGAGCGCGCTGAAGTCGAGGGCCATGCCTTTGCCTGCGCCCAACAAGGCGAAGAGGGCAAACAAGGCGGCGCACCCGAGGTGACCGGCGCTCAGGTATACCCAGCCGCCGGTGCGCGAGCCAGGCGTGCGCTGGGTGTTTTCCACCAGCATGAACGACGCCACCGTCATCAGTTCCCACGCGAAGAGGAACAGGACGGCGTTCCGGGCAACTATAGCCAATGCCGCACCGCCGAGGGTGAAATTGAGGAAGAGCCAGTGTTCGTGCGGGCGGTTGGCGGCGTAGTCGCCGGGGAGGTTCCGGAGAGCGGCAATGGCGACCAGGCCGCCGACCAGAAAAACAGGAATGAGGAACCAGGCGGAGAGGGAGTCAAGGCCGAGGTTCATCGAGGCGAGCGGGACGTTCCAGAGTTGCCGCGACGACTCGAGCTGCCGCAGGAACAGGCAGCCGCCCACGCCGTAGAGCCCCAGCCCGGCAGCCAGGATGCACCCGAGCGCGCCCAGGTGCGATGCGGCAACGGCGCGGCGGCGCAACGCCCAGGCGGCAATGCCGCCGACGCCATACGCCATGATGGCCCAGGTCACGTATTGCAACACCGTTCCGCCTCCCCGAAACAGCATTCCCTTCCGACCCGGATGGGATCGGAAGGGCAATGGTTGAAATATCGCGGATGATTATACCGTGTTTGTTTCTTTAGGCCAGCTATTTCAGCCTGGTGGTGGACATACCGGCCGGGACATAGGGGTAGAGAAGCTGCCATGTCTGCCTGCCGACGATGCCGTCCGCCTTGATGCCCTGCGACCGCTGGAAGGCGGTGATGGCGGCGATGGTCTGGCGGCCGACCTTGCCGTCGATATTGCCGTTGAGGTGCCCCGCTTCCTTCAACGCGGCCTGGACGGTACGGACCGGAACCGGAACGCGGATGTGCTTGGCGGCGTTGGACTGGGTCGAGGTGCTGGCCCGGGCGCGCGGCGCGGGTTCGTCGTAGATCTGCTGGCGACGGCTGGAAGCGGCCAGTTGTTCGAGCTGCTCCCGTTTCGAGGAGGCGTAATAGTCGTCCTCGATGGAGATGGTGTCCACGCTCATGGCCGGGGTGGTCGAACTGGGGTTGGTAAGGGCGTTGTAGTCAGGCACCACCATTGGCGTCGGCACCTGCTGCACCACGACGGGCGGGTTTGAGCGCATGGAAGCGACTTCCATATTGACGCCCTGGAGGCGGCCGTCCAAATCCATCTGCATTTCGTCCAACCGTTCGGTGAGGCGTTTTTCGCGCTCACAGGCGGACTGTTGTGTTTCGCAGCCGGAGAAAAGTGCCAGGCTGGCGACGCCGCACGCAATGCCCAGCAGTAAACGCACTGATTTCATAATACGCCTCCTCGATAAGCGGATAAAACTATAATGTCGGGGATACGCGGGCGGTGAGCTTTCCACCCGACACCCCTTGTTCAACATATCGGACAAAGCGGGGAGGAAATCCACCAATTCGGTCCGGTCCGGGTATTTTAACCTAAATTCACCCAGACGCAAACCATGGCGAAAAAATAATCCATACCATCCCCCGGAGGCAGCGGGATCGCCTCCAACCTGGTTAACTTGCTGCGGCGGCGATAATCCTTTCAGAAAAATCGCGTTTTTTTTCTGCACAGCGTTTCGCCGGGCGTTACATATAATAATGTAAACGATGGTACCATCCCTGGAGGGCATACGGTGGAGAGCGGCATATACGATTTCGAAACATTGGTGGACAGATCCGCTGCCGGATCGGTCAAGTGGAACCTCATGCGCGACGCCGACCCCGACGTCCAGCCCGGCATTGTGCCGTTGTCCGTTGGCGATATGGAGTTACGGACCGCGCCGGAGTTGCTGGAAGGCCTCAAACAATACCTCGATTCCACCATCCTCGGCTATACCGCTCCCACAGCCGAAGACAAGCGGGCGGTTGTCGATTGGTTCGAACGCCGCCACGGCTGGACCGTCGACCCGGACTGGCTGATCGGCATCGACGGCGTCGTCCCCGGTCTTTACCTGGCGGTCCAGGCTCTTACAAAGCCGGACGCAGGCGTCATTTACATGCCGCCCATCTACCACCCCATTTATAACGCCATCCACGACAGCGGCCGAACCCCGGTCGCGGTGCCGCTCGTCATCCATAACGGCGAATACGAGATGGACTTCGCCGCTCTCGAAACAGCCATGGCCCGGCCCGAGGTGTCGATGGTTCTCTTCTGCAGCCCGCACAATCCTGTCTCGCGAATATGGCGGCGGGACGAATTGGCGAAGTTGGGCGAACTGTGCCAAAAGCACGACGTCCTCATGGTCTCGGACGAAATCCACATGGACTTCGCCATGCCCGGTCATCGGCACGTTGTCTACAGCCAGATCGATCCGTCCTTCGCCGACCACGCCATTGTCTGCACCGCGCCGTCGAAGACCTTCAACATCGCCGGCCTGCAGACCTCCAACCTGGTGATTCCGAACCACGAAATCCGCCACCGCATTGTCCACACCTACCGGTCCACCGGCCGTCACGGCGTTAACCAGCTCGGCCTTGCCGCCTGCCGCATCGCCTACGAACGCTGCGGCGATTGGCTCGACGCGGTAACGCGGCTCATCTACGACAACGGGTTGATGCTGCGTGAATTCATGGCCGAACATTATCCCGAGGTGGTTGTCCACGATCATCAGGGAACGTATTTTATCTGGCTGGATTTTCGCGCCTGGGGCCAGGCGCCGAAGGAGTTGGAACGGTTCATGGTAAAGGGCGCGCGGCTGTTCCTCGACGAAGGCTATATCTTCGGCACCGAGGGCGAAGGTTTCGAACGCTTCAATCTCGCCTGTCCGTGTTGGGTCTTGCGGGATGCGTTGGACCGATTGCGGCTGGCCGGACGGCCATAAAGATCGTTTTCGATCCGTCGTTCACCCTCTCACCATCCCCCATCGTCACCCCGGCGTGCGGACCTCCACCAGCGATGTAAGCGGGCGGTTCGGCCGGGGTCCACGGGGAGGAGCAGTGACGGCACCAAACTCACGCAGTTATGGCGGCGACATGCACGGCTCAGATACGGCAGACGCGGCGTTAGCTGCTAGGCACATCAAACTGGTGAAACACCTTGGCAATCACCTTCCAGCGCCCATCAAGCTTAATAAGCAGGAGGGTGTCGGTACAATCAGACCCAACCGCATCCTTTGCTATAAGCACCCGCACGACCGCAGTGGTGGGAGTCATGTCGAGCACATCGATATGCGCTTCAATATCGGGGGATTTCCCATAGTTCCGGATAAAATCCGCTGCCGGGTTCGTGGTCCCGCCGCCCACAAGTCCACCATCAACCGTGCCGTAGGTCACCGCATTCGCATGGAAGAGTCCATCCAGCATCTCGACGCTGCCGATTCGCAAGGCCTCAATATATTCGGCGACAACGCCCGCCACCGCCTTGTATTCGGCGGTTGACACCATTCTTTGACTCATACCCCCTCCTCACCTAACCCACTCAATATGTGTAGTTTTCCACCTCCACCTTATCCTTTTCCTGATACGGCGCAAGCGTGCTGACCATCTTTATCGGCTTGTCGGAGTTGTTGACGACATAGTGGATTTCACCCGGCTCGATATGAATCAGGTCGCCCGGCTTCAGGTGGTTTACCTTGCCGTCGACGACGATATCGACCTCACCCTCGAGGATAAAGAAATTCTCCTCCATGATGTTGTGGTAATGCGCCTTGAAGTCCTGCCCGGCCTGGAACTGCACCAGGGCGAAGTTGCTGCGCGGGCCTTGCATCAGGTATTTGGGGCCGCTGTCGCCGAATCGATATTCGCGCTCGTTTTCGTTGATAATGAACATGGTCCGCCCTTTCATTTCGGTGACGGGTTACAATCCAGGCGCTCTCCACATGTGGCGGGTCCGGCCCTTGTCCGCCAGCGCCAGTTGCGCCGCATAGACGTTTCGCCACGGTTCGTACATGGCGTCGTAGACACTTTTTGCCGCGTCGTCAGGCGTATAGACCCTATCCCACCGGATCATCGCCTCCGCCGCCGACGGAATATCCGGATAGAGCCCCACGCCAGAGGCGGCAAGGATCGCCGCGCCCAATGCCGACGCCTCCTTGACCTCCGGCACGCGCACCGGCACGCCCAGCACGTCGGCGACGATTTGGCACCATAACGGGCTTTTCGCCGCGCCGTTCGCGAAGACGATGGAATCGGGCCGGTTGCCGGTCGCTTCGTAGACCAGATCGACATGGCCTCGCGTCACCATCGCCGTATTTTCCATAATCGCCCGGTAGAACGTGTATTTGTTGAACAAGGCCGCGTCGAAATCGAAGTTCGTAAAGGTCGGCGCGGCGTGCTTCCACGAGATGAAATTCATGACGTCGGAAAAGGCGCATAGCATGCCGTGGCATCCGGCGGGAATCTTCGCCGCCTCGGCGTCCATAAGCGCGTAGGGATCCGTCCCCAGCCGTTCGCCGTCGCGTTTTTCTTCCTGACAGAAACCGTCCCGGAACCAGCGCATGGCGAGGCCTGGTTTGAAGGCGAGGGCTTCGTACTGCCAGACGCCGGGAACGGCGTGACAATTGACGCGCACGCGGCAACCGGGGTCGGTCGCGCCGCTCGCGGTGTTGAATTCGTATTGCCAAAAGCTGCCGCCGAAAACAGCCGCCTGCCCCGGTTCGACCACGCCGACGCCGACGCAGCCGAGTTGCGCGTCGCCGCCGCCGACAACCAGCGGCGTGCCTTCGGCCAAACCGGTCTCGGCAGCGCCCGTGGCGCTAACGCGGGCGACGACATCGCCGCATTCCCGCACCGGCGGAAAGATATCGCCCCGCAGGCCGCAGCGCTCCGGTATCGCCGGATCCCAGTCGCGCTTGTTCAGGCTAAGGAGCCCGGTCGTCGACGCGTTGGACGGATCAACCTCAAGCACACCGGAGAGCCGATAAATCAACCAGTCGTTAAACATCCCGACCTTCGCGATGCGCTTGTAGATATCGGGCTGCTTGTTCTTGACCCACAGGAGCCGAGGCAGCGCGCCCAAGGCATAGGTCTCGCCCGATTCGCTATAGATGTCCCGTTCCATCTGCGGATTCAGGCGGATAAGTTCGCCGACCTCGTCGACGGCGCGGGCGTCGACATTGGCGCAGGCCCAAATCTCCCGCCCATCCTTATCGTAGAGGACAATCCCCTCCCGCATACAGGTGGTGGAGACGGCGGCGACAGCAGCCGGGTCGACTTTTGTCTCGGCCAGCGCTTCGCGGATGCAGGTCGCGGTCAGGGTCCAGTTGGCGTCCCAATCAAAGTCCATGCTGCCGGGATAGCGCGGGTCTTGACGGTGTTCCCACTCGCGGGCGACGCAGCCGAGCTGGTTGCCCCGCGTGTCGAACACCACCGCGCGCACGCTGCCGGTTCCCGCGTCCACCGCCACCAGGAATTTGTCGTGTGGCTCTGCCATGCGTGTCTCCTATTCTGCCAAGGCCAGGAGCGCTTCGGCCGTGTCTTCGTCGGTAATCAGCACGTCCAGGTATTCGCCCAGCAGGGCGGCGCGGATCGCCTCCACCTTTGCCGAGCCGGCGGCAACGCCGATGACGTTGTCGAGGCTCTTCAGCGTCGGGAGCGGGGTGGAGATAAGCTTTTCCTCAATATCGGTATCGACCAATCCGCCCCGCGCGTCCAGAAAGTGACTCAGCACATCGCCGACCGCGCCCTGGCGCTTGAGGAAGAGCATTTCGTTATGGTTGAGGATACCGCCTTTGAAGATGGTGGCGTTTTCGTTCAACCCGCCGATACCGATGACCGAAAACGCCGACGGACTCAGCATCCGGTAGATTTCCTGCACCGACGATTCGCCCCGGATCGCCTCGACCATTTCCCGCGACGACACGATCAGCGGTGCGGGCAGGAGGTAGAGCCGAGCGTTGAAGACGTTCGATTGCATGTTCGGGAGGTAGTTATTCACGCCGCCAGTGAGGGAGATGCAGGATATCGGTTCCTCAGCCATGGTGGCAAGGACATTAAGGACGCGACTCGGCGTATCGCCGTAGCCGATGTTGATAAAGCGGTTGTTCTCCAACCGGTCATTAATGTACATGGCGGCGGCGCGGGCGATATTGGCGTTGATGGCGGCTTGGGTCGGCTCCGACGCGTCCGGAACGATAAAGGCATCCTTCAGGGTGTACCGGTCGGCGAGGGCTTTTTCCGACTCCATCCTGCGGCTGCTGTCCTTCCGGATATTGAACTGGATGACGCCGGTGGTGCGGGCTTTTTCCAGCAGGCGGATGACGCGCATGCGCGAAATGCCCAGCAACTCGGAAACCTTCTGCTGGGTAAGGTTTTCGATGTAGTAGTACCAGGCGGTCTTGATAAGGAGGATCTCTTCATAGTTATAGGTCATGTAGCGATCGGCTCCATGGCTGAACATATGTTATGCGCTAACTCAAAAGTAACACCACCATTCACTATACCACACGGATTTCATTTTGCCAGCAAAAAGGATATTTTTGCAGTCGAAACGTCGCCACCATAAACCACAACCATTTATCATTAAATATGTTAACCATATTCAAGCCTTGTGTATCCGGGACAAAGCGGCGCGGGTGCGGAAGTTTGGAATTGACAAAGCGGCGGGTGTGACTTATGCTGTAGATGGAAACTTTTGCTCTCCATAGGGTCGCCCTGCTCCATCTGTCAAAAGGCGAACGCATGTCAACGACCCAATCCGAGGGAGGAAAGCCGAAACTGTCGGTGCGCCGCATCCGTAAGTCGTTTCGGCTCAATACCGTCCTCAAGGATATCAATCTCGATATTTACCCCGGCAACGTCGTCGCCCTCATCGGCGGCAACGGCGCAGGCAAATCGACCCTGATGAAAATCATCATGGGCATCTACAAGCAGGACGACGGCGACATCGCCATCGACGGCGAAAAAGCCGATCTCGCCAATCCGGCGGCAGCGCTTGCGCGCGGCATCTACCTTGTTCCTCAGGAACCGATGCTCTTCCCCAACATGACGGTGGAGGAAAACATCACCATCGGCTTTACCGAAAACAAGGCAGACCTTCGCCGCCGCCTCACCGACCTGACGGCCCAGATGAACTGGCGCGTCGATCTCACAAGGAAAGCGGTCAGCCTCTCCATCGCCGAGCAACAGTTGGTGGAGATTCTTCGCGGCCTGCTCCGGAACTCCCGCATCCTCATCCTCGACGAACCAACGTCCGCTCTCACCTTCGACGAGGTCGAATCCCTGTTCCGCATCGTCGCCGACCTCCGCGACAAAGGGATCAGCATCATCTACATCACCCACCGCCTGGCCGAAGTCTTCCGTATCGCCACCCATGTCGCGATTATGCGCGACGGGTCGATTACCCTCCAGGGACCGGTCGGGAATTTTACCCGCGACGATCTCGTTCGCGGCCTGCTTCCGCCCGACGCGCAACAGCGCGAACGCGCCGAACGGCGTCCGCCGCCGGCACGCACCGGCAAGCCCGTCTTCAGCCTGCGCGGGTATAGCGGTTACGGTTTCGCCGATATCGACCTCGACGTTTATCCGGGCGAAATCGTCGGCCTCGCCGGCGTCGTCGGCGCGGGCCGGACCGAACTCGCCACCACCATCTTCGGCCGCGACATCGTCCGTGGCGGCAGCGTCGTTCTGGACGGCGAAGACATCACCGGCCTGTCCACCCGCGCCGTCATCGACAAAGGCGTCAACTACGTCCCGGAAGACCGCTTCCTGAACGGCATCTTCAAAATCTCCGATGTCGCCGCCAACACCTCTGCCGCGTGCCTGCGTCGTTTGCCCGGGCTTTTCCTGCCGCGCCGCGAAGAAAAATCCCTGGCGCAACGCTTTGTCGACGGCTTCCGCATCCGCGTCACCGGGCTGGACCAGCCCCTCGGCAGCCTTTCGGGCGGCAATCAGCAAAAGGTGGTCATCGGCAGGGCCTTGTCCACCAATCCGAAATTCATCATCCTTGACGAACCGACCCGGGGCATCGACGCAGCCGCGCGCGGCGACGTCTACGCCATCATCAACGAGTTGAAGGAAAAGGGCGTCGCCATTCTGCTCATTTCCTCCGACATGGAGGAGATCGTCGAACTGAGCGACAGAGCCGTCACCATGTACCACGGCCGCATCAACCGCCGTTTCGAAAAAGCCGACATCAGCCAGGACAACCTCATGGCAGCCGCGTTCGGCGCGGCGGTATAAGCATTCTCCCTCGCCCCCGGAGGGGGAGAGGGTTGGGGTGAGGGGTCTTTCGCTGAGGTTTGCGCTGTGCCGTAGCAAAAACGAGGGCATGGGGCGGGGGGGGGGGGCGGGGGCGCCCGGGCCCGGCCGGCCCGCGCCCCGGGCCGCCGAGCAGGAGACGCCCGGGCGCACCAACACACCCAGCG
>JAJPXZ010000145.1:0-4246 GCA_021205245.1 Planctomycetaceae bacterium | reverse complement strand
CCATGAAACAGACAGGAGCCGCATGGGCGAACTAAAGCGCATTGTTCCCTTGCGCGAACTCACTTCAGTTGGGTTTGTCGTCGCCATCTTCCTCCTGGTGGGGATGGTGAATCCGAACTTTCTCTCGGCCCAGAACATCATGCTCTGCCTGAACGGCAGCGTCGTCTTTATCATGCTCTCGGTCGGCATCGCCTTTGTCATCATCTCGGGCGAAATAGACGTCTCGGTCGGCGCGACCCTCGGCCTCGCCGCCACGGTTTCCGCCACCATGATCCGGGACGACATGCCGTGGTCCCTCGCCGTCGCGGCGGCGGTGTTGGTCGGCCTCATGGTCGGCCTCCTGAACGGCGTCGGGGTCGTCGCCTTCAAGGTGCCGTCCATCATCATGACCCTCGGCACCAACGGCATCGTGCGCGGCCTCTGCTATGTCTACAGCAGCGGCAAATGGGTCGAGAACCTCCCCTTCGGGTATAAGTCGTTGTCGCAAGCGACCCTGACCGGCAGACCCGGGAGCATAAGCTGGTTCTTCTTCGCGACCGCCGTCGTCACCCTGCTTGTCTACATCTACCAGACCCACACCAATCGCGGCCGCCACTTCTACGCCGTCGGCGACAACGAAGGCGGCGCGACCTTGATCGGCATTCCGGTTGGCCGCACCCGCATCATCGCCTTTGTCCTCTGCGGCGTCTTCGCCTCGCTGGCGGGACTGATGTATGTCAGCCGCATCGGCTTTGTCACGCCGGTGGCCGGCATGGGCTATGAAATGAAGGCAATCGCCGCCTGCGTGCTTGGCGGGGTCAGCCTGTCCGGCGGCATCGGCTCGGTCATCGGCGCAGCCATGGGCGCGATTATCATGGCCTCTATCGGCCGTATCCTCGTGTTTATGCAGTTCTCCTCCAACTACGACAACACCATCACCGGCATCCTGCTTATCACCATCGTCGTCGCCGACGCGCTCCTCCAGCGCCGCGCCGCAGAGCGTGCGCGCCGCACTCTCCTCACCGCCAAGACCGCAATCACTCCAGAGGAGGGCTTGCCGTGAAGGGATGGGCAAAATATCTGGTGCGCTGGGAGGTCTTCCTCCTGCTGCTGCTGTTAGCCGAGATTCTCGTCTTCGGCCACCTCAACCCGCGTTTCCTGCGGCCGCGCGTCCTGCTCGGTTCAATCAACGATTTTACTTCCATCTGCGTCGTGTCGTTGTTCGTGACCTTCGTCCTTGTCACCGGCGGCATGGACATCCAGGCCGGAGCCATTGTCGGCCTTGCGTCCATCGGCATGGGGTTATTGTGGAAGGACTGCGGCCTCGACATCTGGACCGCCGCCGCCATCGCCATCGTCGCGGGCGGTCTGTGCGGCATGCTCAGCGGTTTCTTCGTCGCCTACACCGGCGTCCAGCCGATGGTGGTGACGCTGGGGGGATCGTTCCTGTATTCAGGCATCGCCATAGCGGTCACGCATCTGTCGTCAACCGAGTCGTATAAAGGCATCTCCGGTTTTCCCCGTGCCTTTACCGCGTTTTCAAAATACCGCTTCTGGGGAATCATCCCCAGCCAGATGTTTATCTTCATTGCTCTCCTCGTCGTGAGTTATATCATCCTGCACCGCACCCGCTATGGCCGCGCCGTATTCCTCTGCGGCGTCAATCCGGCGGCGGCGGAATTCTGCGGCATCAACACCCGCCGCGTCATCATGTCCACCTATGTCCTGTCGGGCGCGAGCGCCGCCGTCGCCGGGATTATCCTCACCTCGTACCTCGGAACCGCCAAAGCCGATTTCGGCAAAGAACTCACGCTCCCCATCATCACCGCCGTCGTCCTCGGAGGCACCTCCAACCTGGGCGGCAGGGGCGGCGTCATCGGGACGGCGCTGGCGGCTTTGGTCATTGGCGTCATGCGCTTCGGCTTGTCGATGAACGGCGTCACCACGCAATACCACGACATCCCCGTCGGCGTGCTCCTTATCGTCGCCGTCGGCTGTCGGACCTTCATGGACAACCCCAGCCTGGCCCGCCTGGTGCGACGCGGCTGGTTGGCGAAAACCTAGCGTCACGAAACAACCCACCCACCGTCAACGTGGCGGCGGGGGAGATTTTTCCATCGGCAAGGAGACAATCATGAAAAGAATCATCGCTTTGACCCTGGTGGGGATTATGACGGCGCTGACAGCCGCCGCCGGCGACATTACCGTCGTGTTTGTCCCCAAGCTCACCGGCAACGCCTTTTTCGAATCGGCGAACGACGGCGCGCAAGCCTATGCGGCCAAGCACGGCTTTACCGTCAAGTATGACGGCAGTGCCGAAGCCGCGGTCGCCAACCAGGTAACGGTTATCAACAACGCCATCCAGCAGGGCATGGACGCCATTTGCGTCTCGTCACTCGACGTGACCGGCCTCGACGACGTCATGCGCTCGGCCATGGACGCCGGCCTCGCCGTCACCACCTGGGACTCCGACGTCTCCGGCGACGCCCGCACCGTCATGGTGTCGCAAGGCACGCCGGATATCCTCGGCAAGATGTTGGTCGACATGGGCGCGAAGTCGTTGACCAGCCGTGGCAAGGATCCGAAGAAGGACGCGATCAAGTACGCCTGGCACTATTCCCAGTCCACCGTCACCGACCAGAACTCCTGGCAGGTCGCGGGCGAAGCCTATATCCGCGACAACTACCCGAACTGGGTCAACATCGCGCCGTCGAACTACTATTCCGAACAGGACGCCGAAAAGGCGATCAGCGTGGGCGAATCCGTCCTCACCGCCCACCCCGACATCGACCTCATCATCTGCAACGACTCGACCGCCCTGCCCGGCCAGTGCCAGGCCGCGCAGAACCTCGGCAAGACCGCCAAGGACGTGACCATCACCGGTTTCGCCGCGCCGAATTCGATCAAGGATTACTGCCGCGCCGGCGTTATCGAACGCTGGGGTCTGTGGGATTGTCAGGTGCAGGGAGCGCTTGGTTGCTACCTCGCCTACTATCTCGCCAGCGGCAACACCATCACAGTCGGCGACAAGATCGACGTCCCGGAAATCGGCGTTGTCGAAGTACTCCCGAACACCGTCCTCGATCCAGACGCCTACACCGCGCCGGACTCGGGCGTCGTGCTGCTGCCGGAGCGGACCGAATTCACCAAAGAGAACATGGATAAGTACAATTTCTAAACCTTTTTATAAGTATAACCTGCTCCCTCGCCCCCGGAGGGGGAGAGGGCTGGGGTGAGGGGTCTATCGCTCGGGTTTTTGCCTGTGCCACAGCGAAAACATTGGCGTGGTGCATCACCCTCACCCCGACCCTCTCCCTCGAGGGAGAGGGAGCAGGAAGAATTTTTACCGTATCGGGAGACCAGTAATGGCTGACAAGGACGGCCTCAAGGCCGAGAAAAACTACCACATCGACACCCCGTTCGCCAATGGAGGCGGGTTCTACATCAAGGGCGCGAACAGCCTCGAATGGGGAATGAAAAAGCACCTCGCCAACATCTTCGATCCGAAGAGCGGCAACACGGTGATGTTCGCCTTCGACCACGGCTACTTCATGGGATCGGTATCGGGTCTCGAGCGGCTCGACCTGGTACTGCCGACCCTCATGGACAACATCGACTGCCTGATGGGGACGCGCGGCGCGATACGCACCTGCGTGCCGCCGGAGTGCCGCAAAGCGATAGCGCTCCGCACCACCTCCGGCTCGTCGATGCTGAACGACGACCTGTCCCACGAAGTCCTGGCCGTCGACATCGAGGACTGCATCCGCATGAACGCCGACTGTATGGCTATCCAGACCTTTGTCGGCGCGGACGGGCAATTGTCCAGCCTCGACAATCTGTCGCGCGCCGTCAACGCCGGGTTGCGCTACGGCATCCCAACCCTCGGGGTCGTCGCCGTCGGCAAACAGATGGAGCGGACCGACCGTTTCTTCAAGCTCGCCACGCGTATGGTGGCCGAACTCGGCGCGAACATCATCAAGACGTATTATTGCGACAACTTCGAAGAAGTGGTGGCGGCGTGTCCCGTCCCCATCGTGGTCGCGGGCGGCAAAAAGTTATCCGAACCGGACGCCCTCAAACTCGCCTACGATTCAATTCGCGGCGGCGCGCGCGGGGTGGATATGGGCCGGAACATTTTCCAGAGCGAGCACCCGGTACAGATGTCTGCCGCCATCCGCAAGATCGTCCACGAAAAATACACCGACAAGGAAGCGTATCAATTCTTCCAGGATTCCATCGCCCGCTGAAAACCAGGCCGGTCGCAGCG
>JAJPXZ010000090.1 GCA_021205245.1 Planctomycetaceae bacterium | reverse complement strand
GCTCTTTCGGCCTTTGGTCAGCATCTGGTGAGTGGACAATCCGCAAAGGCTTTTCCGGAGCTTCCATCTCTGCGAGGCACCGTCCAAGATTTTGAATCGCTACTCGAAGGTCTTGCACCACCCGGCGAAAGCCCGGGTCGTAAGGATCGCACGGCATAGGTCCCCTCCATCTAAGACATTGAAAAAAACGACGACAATGCCCCTAGGGGTTATCTTGGCCAAGCACATACGTGAGCGGATTCTAGTGATGGTTACAACGTTACATTACATCATACAAACAACGTGTCAATAACGACACGATTATGCAAACAACTATATTTTCCGGAGTTAAGATTATCTATAACGGGAATTTTGGTCACAAGCAACTGCGGTGGATGAATTTTGGAAATCGGAGACGGTTGGTCCTTAACGTGATGCGGAAGCACAATTGGAGGAGTTTTTTTCCACGTTTTCTGTGAGGGAAATGAGATGGAAGCCGATGAAAAGACGTGTCCATATTGCGCAGAGACAATCAAATCCGCTGCCGTAGTCTGCAAGCATTGCGGCCGGGACCTGCCAAGTCAGGGTGATGACGGCCCAGCAGAGACGCCGACAGTGGATATCGAAAAGCCTGTTGAAGATCTGAAGACCGCCGGTAAAAACCTGAAGGCCAACTTCAAAGGCTGCAGCGGCTGTGTGCTCATCATCATCATTGCCATTGCCGTCATCGGCTCATGCCGACCAAAGTCCGATACTCCCGATCCTGCCCCAGTTACCCCTACCGCCCCGCCTCTAGCGGATTCGGCTCCACCCGCCACCACAGGCGCGGCAGCCGTAACCGTGCCAGACGAAAGATCCGAAAATCTTCGACAGAATCAGGAGGTGTTCGACAAGTTGACGAAATTACTTCGTGAACGCCATCCTGAAATGATGGAGCGGGGGCGGCTTGATAACCTTGTTTACCCTGGCTCGACGAAGACGAGAGTAAACCTCGTTTTTTACTACCCCTCTGCGGAAGCTGCTCACCCTCACATGGAAAATGATACCACAACTATCGTCGAGGCGACGCTCGAAGTTATGGAATCATTGGGCGCGGGTGACCGGTCTCAATACCGGGTTCAATGTGACGCTGCGGAACCGATTGGCACCAAAGACTTGAAGATTTTCGGCAATGCCGCATTCTACGGCGAGAAGGTGGAGTTTGAGAACGCTGAGCTGGCTGCCCTCGAGGAGAAACAGGAGGAGGAGGAAGCTGCCCGGCAGCGGGTGGCAATGTTGCGTGAAATAGTCGAGCGGGCGAAAGCCACGGGTGCGATCAAAAAGATGGACGAGCGCGAGCGCACAATATGGGTCGATGAGTTGGACTGGATGCGCTCAAACCGCGATGAGAAGGAAAATATAACCAACCTTTTCAAGCAGTACTTCTCCCTGGCCGGCAGCCACCCGGGCTTTGATATCCGCATCCGTTCCTATTCCAATGACGCCATTCTTGCAGAAACCGGCTGGACGGGGGCCATAACAATTCATCGGTGATTAAAAAAGGACACCAACAACAATCAGATGGTATAAATGATGTGATGCTGGAGCAGAAAATGATTATCAACAAAATCGTTATTCGCGACGATTCATGCTTTATCGAAAATTCTGGTCAAGTTGATTTAACAACACAAATGAATGTAATCATCGGGCCTAATAATTCTGGGAAATCAAGATTCGTTACAATAATCAAAGAAATAATCGAACAAAAAAGGTATTTGGATATTTTCCAAGTTTCAAGATTTCCAGAAGCATCATTTTTCATACAAGACGGTGATGAGATTAAATTCCCAGGAGTAGACGATAGACCTAATTTTAATGTATATGGAATAATTAGTGAATCCTTGCGAAGGATAGCCGGGAAAGAAGTTAGGATATCACGAGAGGGAAACAAGTTCAAAGCTATTATGCCAACAGAGTGGACGACCAACAATGCTTTAAATGATCAATTAAATAAAATCCATAAGAATGAAAGCGACATCGCACGTGCACTCCTTGAGCTATCTTCCAGTTTGGAAGGACGTGTTATAAAGAAATTAAATGCTGAACGAAATATTCTAACCGAACAGGATTCTATGGAACCCGTTTTACAGCCAGATGGAAGCGGCGCCACAACATTGATCCGGTATTTATTGACTTCGAGCCAAACGTGCACATGGAATGACAACCTTATAAAAACGGATTTAATAAAAGGCTTAAATGAAGTTTTTGGCGACCTTAACCTCTTTAGAAGTGTGGAAGTTAAAAAGGATGATAAAAACATTTGGGAAATCTATCTTGGCGAAAGAGACAAGACGAGATCGATTCCAATATCTAGCTCTGGCAGTGGTCTTAAAACGATAATCCTAGTTTTGTTAAATCTAATCTACTTTGGAACTAAGAATACGACATTCATTTTCGAGGAGATCGAAAATAACCATCACCCCGCCGTATTCCGAAGATTACTCCGGTTTATTTATGAACATATCAAAGATACAACATCTCAAGTTTTTATCACGACTCACTCGAGCGTCGCACTTGATGTATTTGCAGATGAGAAAGATACACAAGTTATTCGTATACACCATAATGGAAGGCATGCGCAAACTGAAGTGGTATCCGAGTATCTTTCTAAGGTAAGTGTTATTCGAGAGCTTGGTCTTAAGGCTTCTGATTTACTACAATCAAATGGGTTAATTTGGATAGAAGGACCGTCTGATAAGATATATATAAGTCACTGGCTGGATCTTAAAGGCTCTAAATTTAAAGAAGGACGTGATTACCAATTCGCCTTTTACGGCGGGTCTCTTCTGGCTCATTGTAAAATCGAAGATGATTTATCGGATGACAAGATAAATCTCTTTACGGTAAACCCTAACATGATACTTATCGCTGATTCAGATAGAAAATTTTTAGGGGATGCTTTAAAGAAGAGAGTAGTGGAAATCCAGAATCAATACATAGACCTCTCCACTAAATCTGAAGATTTTAATCGTTATTGTGAGTTATGGATTATGGACGCAAAAGAAGTTGAAAATTATATACCTGGAGATGCACTGTCAAAGATTTGCAAAGCTAGAGGTGGAGAGGAAGACTTTAATTCTCCCGAGTTGACTGAGCAATTTTTCCCTTCTGAGGCGACAAGGGCAAACGGAACATCAATATATGAGCGTGTTACAGGAAATAAAACAATCGACAAAATTGACTTTGCGCTTAAGTGCATCGAGTTTATGGATTCGGAAAATATGAAAAGCCAACATGATTGGTCTGATAAAATGGACCGGATAGTTGAAGTCATTGAGTTTTGGAATAAATAGCGTAACGATCGGGTTCAACCATTTTTATAGGTGTCCCAATCATGGCATCAATCAAACGCGTCGGCAAAGACAACTTTCGTGTCCCGATATGGGAAGTCGTTTACCGCCCTGTTCCGGGCGGCAAACAGGTGCGGCGTCGCATCCATGCGCACACCCGCGCGGATGTGGAACGCCAAATTATGTTGGACGGTCGAAATCCCGTTTCAGACCTGCGGTGGTCCGTAGGGGTCTCGATCTACCTCAAAGCCAAGAAGGCCGAAAACCGGAATCCAGAGGCCATGGGCCACGTCGAACGCGCGGCAAGGGTATTTATCGAATTGATGGGAGATCTGCCCATAGAGGCGACCACAGCGGCCTTGATGAAGGATTTCATGGCAAAGGTAGTGGATTACCCTGTCATCCACGCCAAGACGAAAAAGGAACTGCGCAAGTCCGGACCCAAGGTGGCAAACCACCACCGCAAGGAGCTGCTCACCGTCGCCCGATACCTTCGCGCACACACGGAGAAAATAACCACCATCCCTTTCGAGCATGTCCCGGTCCTGCCCGTTAAGCGGGAGAAACGCCAGCCCATCCCCAAAAATCTCGTCGGCAAATACCTTGACGCCCTCAATCCCGAGGTGCGGCGACCCATCCTTCTGGTGCTGTATTATGGCCTTCGCTCCACGTCCATCTGCAACATCCGCCCGGCTGACGCCGTGAAAGGCTACTTGCACGCCGTCGACAAGGGCGAGGTCGAGCGCGACATCCCCATCGACCCTCTGTTGGAAACAATCATCGAGGAAGCGAGCGCATACCGTAATGGCTTCGACCGTCCCGACGACCGGCTGTTCGTCAACAAAGCTGGGCATGCCTGGAACCGGATGTCGTTGCTCCGGGCCGCCCAGCGGTCGTGGGAGGCGGCGGACCTGCCAAAGCGGAAGATTCACGAGTTCCGGCACACCCTCGGCACTCTCGCCAGCAAGCAATTCACCCAGCGCATGGTCCAGGCCGCGATGGGCCACCGGTCGGAAAAGTCGGCGGCGGTCTATTTCCATCCGGATGAGGAAATGGCGGCCGAAGTGCGCCAGAGAATTATCACAGAATTATCACAGAATTCCGCGCCGAACGGTTCCGGGACGCTCCAACGGGTGTCTGCCCGCACCAATCCCGATGGGACGATTTCCTGTCCATGCTGTAACGCTAACATCAGTATTATCAAAGAATAAGGGCCGCAACCGGTATGGTTGCGGCCCTTAGAAAATTGGTGCGGAAGAGAGGACTTGAACCTCCACTGTCTTGCGACAACTAGCTCCTGAAGCTAGCGCGTCTGCCATTCCGCCACTTCCGCATGAGGTGGCTTTCGAAGAATTAACTACTATAGCAATTTATGATAGCCTGTCAAGACCGTTTCGCATTTTTACCATGGATTTTGACAGCTTTTCTCAACAGCCGGGACGTGCGAGCAATTCGCACGTCCCGGCCTTACCACAGTAAACGGAAATCCATCTGATATTACATTCGTATCACTCAAATCATGCCCGAATCGCTTCAATTACTGCAACAGCGAAAGCACGTTCTGACTAACTTGGTTCGCCTGAGCCAACATCGACGTCCCCGCCTGCTGCATGATCTGGAAGCGGGTGAACTGGGTGGACTCCTCGGCCATGTCGGTATCGCGGATGGCGGATTCGGTCTTAGTCAGGTTTTCAATTGCTACCTCAAGGTTGTTAATATTGGTCTGGAGCATATTGGACTGGAACGCGCCCAGTCGAGCCCGCAAAGTCGAGACATCATCCACCGCCTTCGCCAGAATGTTCATGGCGAGAATCGGGTCTTTCGACAAGCTGGCCGAGCCGCCGCCCAGCACGTTCTGCAGGCAGTATTCGACCCCATTGTACGATATTCGTCCGAGTTCGGACATGGACATCGACTGGATGGAGTAAATGGTCCGGTCCTGATCGCCTTCGGTGTTGCCGAGCTGGAACTGCATCCCGCCGATAAAGTTCGAGAGATCTTCGTCCGTGTTGGAACGCGGGTTGGTGGCGTAGGTGAACACCTCCAGCATGACGTTGCCGACACCGACCTGAATCTCTGGCGAGTCCTTCACCTCGTAGGCGCCCGCACTCTTGTTGACATCCATCTGTACGTCGGAACGGACGAACAGACCCTTAAGAGCCGGACTTTCCACAGTAATGCCGCTCGCCAAGCTCCCCGCATTGACGGGAATCGATACCCTGAGATCAGTCCCCTGCATGTCGGGTCCGCCCAGAGCAGAGGCGTCGATATTGATGTTGAAGCCGTCGTAATCGATTTTAATAGCGCTCGGGTCGGTGAGATTTTGGAGCTTCACCTGCACAGTCGGATCCAGCGTCGAGAAATCGATATACAGATTGACCGGTTGCCCGTTCTTGTCCAGCATTCCTGCGGCATCAACAGGCGG
The DNA here is from genome assembly GCA_021205245.1 of Planctomycetaceae bacterium. Classification (GTDB taxonomy): domain Bacteria; phylum Planctomycetota; class SZUA-567; order SZUA-567; family SZUA-567; genus JAJBSZ01. The sequence goes on along the minus strand of JAJPXZ010000090.1, from coordinate 14,547 downwards.
CAGAGCCTTGGCATTCTTCGCCACACCCATGGACACGGTGACGGCCGGCGGTTCGAAGTGGCGCTTCAGTTCGATAATCTCCGGCTCGTTTTCCTCAACGCCCTGGAGAGCGGTAGCCTTGGAGAACAGTTTGCCTTCGTCGTAACCAGTAATGGCCATGGTGGCAAGGCCGAGTTTGCCCTGATTGAACACCAGCGTCCCCGCGAAGTCTGGAGTGGTGGTGTTGGCGACCATTCCGGTGGTATAGACGGGCGCGCCGTTCAGACTGATTTCCGCATCCTGCCCCGCGACCTGCACGGTGGAGTCAGCCTTGACGACAACCTTCTCCATCGAATTCGCCTCGCGGTAATGGTAGAACAGGTTGCCCTCTTTGTTCTGGATGCGGATGGATTCGGCAGAACCATAATCCATCGAATAGACGCGCATCCCAAGATTGATAAAGGAGACAGTCCCGACCTGTTGGCCTTCAGGCATCTTGCCGCGGGCGGAGGAATAGGTGCTGCGCATCATCTCGTCCATACGCTCGGTGATGACGATGGACGAGCTATAGGCTGGCAACTCGGCATTTATACCGGTGATGAGATCGGCAGCAATGAGGTCAATAGCGGCTCGCGTGGCCTGATCCGCATTACTGTACGTTTTCGATTGCAGGAAAACGCTCCGCACCGCATCTTCCCAGTTCACGGTATTGTTGGAGTTCACCAGGCTCTCATATTTGATGATCGCATTTTCGATAAGTTGATCAACCGCCGGCTGAATACTCTTATCGCCAGCGATCTGCAGATCATTATACGCGTCCGACCCTTCGACCGCCGGATTGACGCCTGGGGCGGTTCCGGCAAGTTGATTCAACATTTCCGCATCGGTTGGCGGAGGGTTGAAAGACGGGGGCGTATATGTATCTGCCTCGGTATCGTCGACGATTTTATCCAGCATCGCGGCAAGTTCATTGCCAAGCCCGAGGGCGTTGAGCTGGTCATAGAGCTGCATGGCGGTGGTGGAGCTGCGCAGTTGGTTTTCGAACGTCTGCCAGCTACCCGGCTTTCCGAGCAGCAGAACATTGGCCTGGGCGAGGATGTTCTTACAGAGAGTCTCCGCCTTGGTCTGCGGGTTCTGCGACGTGAGGGTATCATAAGCCGGAAGGGATGCTACATGATCCGTCAGATACTGAGCCGTACCGTTGGTGTCGATCTCGTCATAGATCTGTTGTGGAGTTACCGTACTCCCAGTAGCAGATATTGTTTCATTAAAGTGTTTCTCGATTTCACTGAGGAGCGTGTCAACATTCTTTTGATACCCCGCCGCCACCAGCGATGTGTACGCAATGTCCGACTTCACCGCGGCCATGGCTGTGTTGAAATGCGGATCCTTCATCTGTGTCCAGGTGGTCGGAGCCGTTCCATGCGCAGCAAAATATGCATCATATGCGACAGTAAACGCATCAATGGCTTTGGCCGACAGCGCGTCCGTTTCAGCCGTGAGATCGTCCGGGAAATCGCCAATCTCCGTTGCATAATCCGTCACGCCCTTGTTGACCGACGATCGGTGGAACTCGCCATCAACCCACACCCAATCCTTGAACTCAGCTAGGGTGTCTTTAACAAGCTGGTCCGTCTCGGTCGGGTAACCGGCGTTCTTGAGCGTAAGATAGTCGCTATCACCTTTAAGCAGGTCGTTCTGGTACGTGTTAAACGCACTTTCGAGCGCACTCCACGTCGGGTTCGTCATGTTCTGGAGAGTGCTGGTCAGGAAAGTGTTAATCGTGCTGACAAGGTTGTTCGCGTTTGCACTGTAAGCACCCGCATCGGTTAGGCCGACATAATCGGGATCGCTCGTGACAGAGTTGACGACCCTGCGCTTGATAACCTCCGAACGATCACCGCCGGCTTCATTCTGGAGGCGGTTAACCAGGTTCTGATAGCCGGAAGACTGGCGGATCGATTCCTGGTTCTTCAGCACCTGATCCTCCACCACACCCGGCTTCGGCAGGGTCAAGGTGATGGTCAATCCACTTTGATGCCCGTTGGCCATTTCCACCGACTCGAGGCGCACGGACTGGCCCGCGACCTGCGGTTGCGTGAGTTTGGGGTTGCCGTTTTCATCCAACACCGGGTTGCCCTCGGCGTCGAGGATTGGCCGTCCGCCTGGATCAGGTGCGTTCATGTTGTTGGTGCAGGTGCCGGACGACGCGACCAGATACTTCGGTTCGCACGATGAGTGGCTAAAGGCCTCGACCTTGAAGGTCTTCACCGTTACCCCGTCCGATTCCACCTGAATAGGCGTATAGCGGTAGTAGATGTCGCCGTTAGGCGACGTGTTGGTGCCCAGGTTGACGCCGGTAATGACCGAGTGCTCCACGTCGACCCAGCCCGGCAAGCCGGTAACATCCATATCCTTCAAATTGTCGAGGCGTTGACCAACGACACCGATTTCAAAGACGTCCTGGTTCTCGACGTTATGCTCATTCAGCTTGATGAACAGGCCGTCCAGGTTCTGTGTAGGCGAAGAGGGAATACCCGAGTTGTTGGTGGCGGCGAAGAACTGGCTATCGCCCTTCCCTATCAACATGGTGCATTCGCGGTCTTTGTAATACTCGATGGAGTTGCTCGACTTGTCCACAACCTTGGCGTAGATCTTGCCGTCGCCGTCGCAGTTATAGCCAACCTTGAAAGCGGAGGCCGCGTCGGGCGTGAGGCAGAATTCTTCGATCTTTGCGGTATCGGTGCCGTTCAGGCCGGCGCCATAGATCTGTACGTCGCCCTTCTGGTAGACATAGGTGCCGTCGGAAAAGCCGGTCATGTACTTGGCCGGAACGGGGGGCGGGCCGTAATCGGGCGCGCTGCCGTTCGGCGTGCCGTTGACGGTCTGGTCGATGCGCACGTCGGACGCGAAGGTCAGGGTCGCGCCGATGCCGGTTGAGTCGCGGACGTTGTTGATTGCCTCGACGATGGTGCCGAGATGCGCACCGGCGGCAAACGAGAACATCCGCGAGCCCTTGGTACCGGTGAGGATAAACTCCTGCTTGCCGACCGCGTGCGCGCCATTGACGCCGGAAAGGGAATAGGCCGCGTCGGCCTCCAGGTAGGCACGCTGGGCCGAAGTATCGGTGTTTGCCTGATAGGGATTCTTTTCACCGGTAAAGCCGATAGACATCTTGACCCCGTCCCGCTTGAAGATCTGATCGACGCGGGAGAGGGTGGTGTCCAGGAGCGCGTGGTCGGTCGGTTCGTTGACGACGGTGGTCACATCGTAGACGAGCTGCTTCGACCCGTTCAAGAGATATTGGTCTGAATACCGGGTGGTGTTGGCGATTCGGTTGAGCGTTTCGATGCCGGAGTCCATTTCCGCCTGGTCGGCGGCTACCTGTTCCGGGCTGGTGACGCCCGAGTTGGCGGCATGGATGGCAAGGGCGCGCATCTTTTTGAGGATAGTGTTCATCTCGTTCAGCGCACCCTCGGCGATGCCTATCAGATTATGCGCTTCCGAGGAGTTGCGTACCGCCCGCTCCAGACCGGACATCTGGGAGCGTAGCTGTTCGGAGATGATAAGGCCGGATGGGTCGTCCGCGCCGACGTTGATTTTGTAGCCGGACGAGAGCTTCTCGATAGACTTCGCCATTGAGCCGCCTGACAGCGTCAGGTTGCGGTGTGTGTTCAGGGCGGATGTGTTGTGGCTGATGATTAGACTCATGACGCTGTCCTCCTTAACTGGGAGTCCGCCCGGCAGGTGACCCGCCAATCGCCCGTGCTCAATCCTCCGTAAGCGCCCGTCTGACTATGGGCTGAGCGATCTTCGACGTTCGGACTATTCCACCCCTCTATCGGGAATGGTGTCTGTGGTATCTTTTTTTCCTGATCCATACCGGGCAACAGGCCCGGCGGTACTTTGCGCGATATGACACCGGATGGATGTGCAAGATGTTTGCCACACCCACTCCATGACGGTTCGCGCCACCGCTATAGGTTATGGCATCTTTTGAAAAATCGAGACGTTACGATTTCTTGAGCCATTTTTGGATCAGTTGAAAAAATACTTTACACCGAGTCCATTTCCCGCATTTTTTGCCGCCTCCAAGCCGGTATCGGCGAATTTTGCCAACCACACCATTCACTCGGCATTATCGCCCGATACGGAACGGGCGAAGACGTTTATGGTTACATCGGCAACAGAAGCGCCGCCACTTCAACCAAAGTTGAAACAGACCTGAAATTGGACCCCACGCTGTGGCTCAACCAGCCGAGGACAGCCCCTGTCCCGGGCGTCGGACAATACACTTTGACAATGGCCTGCGCCACGCCATAATGGAGATATGGATATATTTTCGGATAACAGTGTAGACGAGGAGAAACGTTTGAACGAGAGCGATGCGACGCCGGTGGAACCGGAAAAGAAAGGCCGCTGCTGCGGTGGCGGAAAGTCGGCTGGCGGTTGCGGCGGGCATGAGGCAGGCCACGACCATGGTCACGACCACGACCACCATCATCACGGCGGCGGGTGTGGCGGCCACGGCCATGGCAATGGTGGCTGTTGTGGCGGCAAGCCGGCCTCGGAAGAGTAATACATAATAGAAATGTTACTCGCCTAAAAAATTGGATCGATGCCTTAGCATCGATCCATTTTTCACTATGTATTGCGCCCTCTGTGAGAGCGATTAGTCCGCCGTAGCTACAACTTCCGGCCGCGCGATCTGCGACCAGGTATGGAAGCTTTCCAGCGCCGCCTCGACCCGGGTCAGATATCCGGCATCGGCGCCGTGGCCGTCGAACTGCAACACCAGGTACGGCTTGCCTACCCGGTTCATGATTTCCTTGAAGTAGGTCAGGATATAGGAATCCGGTCCGCACATGAAGTTGGTGAAGTAAACACCGAACAGGCGCGGATGGTCAGCCACATACCTGGCGGTAGCCAACATCTTCTGTCCATAGTGCCAATACATGTTGGCAAATTCTGGCAGGACGAAGTTGAGATCATACGGCAGCATGTCGAGGTAGAAAACCGGATACCCCAGCGCGGCCATCTTGCGCGGCAGGTCGAGGGTCAAGCCGGCGTCGAGGGTGTTGTAGGGTCTGCCGATACACACCAAACCCAACCCTTCATTCTTCTCGAGCCATTCCAAGGCGTCGGCTCCAAGAGCCAGCGATTTGGACGCGAACGCGCTCTGCGCATCGCGGGCTTTCCGTAGGGCGGTCAGGCATTCGGCTTCGCTTACGTTCAATTTAGCCAACCCTTGCGCCAGCGAGCGGGCGACCTCATTGTCGGGGCGGTTGAAAAGAACGATAGGCGACAGGATCTTGTCCTTGTGTTCCAAGCCGGCGGCGGACATGAGGACACCGGGATGGGCCTGCACGTAGCAGCAGAAGTGGGCGTCGGTGAACCCGGGTGCCGCGGGTTCCCGCATCATGTACGGAACCAGCAGCCAATCGATCTTGTCGCCTTTTAGCATCTCCACCGCATGGCCGTGGCTGGCCACCACCGGCGCGCAATATTCGGCCGAGGTGATGGCGGTGCCGTCGTGGAGAACGCGGTCGGTGGTGCGGCCCGACTGGACCGCCGTGAAACCAAGTTCCTCAACGAAACGCTTCCAGAAGGGGAAATAACCATAGGTACCCAGCGCCTGAAGGATGCCGACGCGGCCCCTGGAACCGGTTTGGCGTCCGCCGTCAAGGCTGAGCCAAGCGTTGTGGCGTTTCTTCCACCACTCGAAAGTGGGATTTTCCCGTACTTTAACCTTTTTCTCGCCATAGTCGCGGCCGCATTTCAGACCCCAGGCCATCACGCCGCCGTCGGTTTTGATGAGAGATAGGTTGCAGTTGTTATGGCATAACTCGCAGGTTTCGTAATCCACCTGGACATCGACATCGGCGAACTTCAATCCCTTGAAGCGGGTTGAGCGTTGCGCTTCCGGGATGCGTTCGTCCACCAGGATGCACATGCCGAGAGCGCCGGTCAGGTGGCAATAGGGGCTGACCTTCACTTCCTTGCCGAGCTCCACCTCAAACGCTGCCACCAGCGCCTTGTTGCGGGCGGTCGCGCCTTGGAAATAGACGTGGTCACCAATGTACATCCCGCCAACAACCTTGTTCAGGTAGTTGTCGCGCACCGAGTGCAGCACAGCGGCGGCGACTTGGTCCTTGTTCCAGCCACGGGCCAGCAACAGGTCGAGATCACGTTCCATATACACGGTGCAGCGGTCGGAAGTCAGCGGACACGGCTTGCCCATCGCCCTGTCGGCGTATTCCGCCAGCGGGATGCCGAGTTTTAAAGACTGTTCTTCGATAAACGAACCGGTCCCGGCGGCGCAAACATAGTTCATGATGGAATTGTAAACCATGCCGTTCTGCAACTGCGTGAACTTCGCATCCTGGCCGCCCAGTTCGATAATGGTATCGACCTGCGGATCGATAAACACGGCGGCGCTGGCGTGGGCGGTGATTTCGTTGGTGGCCAGGTCGGCTCCGATGAGTTCACCAATCATCTTCCGGCCAGAGCCAGTGGTGCCGACGCCCTTGATATCCAGGGTAAACCCGCCCCGCGTCTCCATTTCACGGGCCGCTTTCATAAGGAGCTGCACGGCGCGGATGGGGTTGCCGGCGGTCTTCCGGTAAATCCACCCCGCCACCTTGCGCTCGCGGTCGAGGAACACCGCCTTGGTGGAGGTGGACCCGATGTCGACGCCGAAAGTGACCCGCACCGACCCGGATTGCGGCCTGGTAATGGCGATTTCCGACCCATCTTCGTTGACCCAATGATCGTGCCATTTAAAGTCCGGGTAGGTGGACAATTTGAGTTCGAGAGGCGGCCGCAGTTCGTCTTTCGATGCGGTGGCGGAAGCAGTTTCCTTATGGTCGAACAGGGGCAGGAAATCGAACTGCATCGACTCGCTGTCGTCAAGGAAGCGGCGGAGCGCCACTGCGGCCGCGCCGTACGCGCCGACAAGGTTCGGGTTCTCCGGCACCACCACTTCGACGCCGAGTTTGTCCCGTACCGATCCGGCGACAACAGAGTTGATGGCAACGCCGCCGATAATGGCGGTCTTGCCCACCAACGCCCTGCCGGAGAGGAGACCGTCGACGGTGGAATTGCCAAGGCCCACGCATAGCCCGGCAGCAATGGCGTCGACAGTGAAGCCTTCCTGCTGGAGGTGGATCATGTCCGATTTCGCAAAGACAGCGCAGCGGGTAGCGACGGCGGGCGGGCGTTTGTCATAACGCATGGCCCGGTCGGCCAATTCGGTCGGCGGCACCTGGAGGCGGAGCGACTGCTGGTCGAGGAAGGCGCCGGTGCCGGATGCGCAGGCCGAGTTGATGGCGCTCCGCTGATACGATCCGTCCTCGGCCAAGCGGGTGAGACTGAAGGAGCCACCGCCGATCTGGATGATGTTGCGGGCGTCGGGAACCAGCGCCTTAACCCCCTCCACCCCAGCCACCACCGGGTCGACGAAGTCGCCGCCAATCATGTCGATGACGTTCCCGCCGGAACCGGTGCGGACGACGGCCAGCACCCGGTCGAGGGGGAACTTATCCAGCATCGCCTTGACCGTCGCCACCGGTTCGCCCCGGTGACGCTGGTAATCGGAGAGTTGGATTTCGTCCTGATCGTTGATAAGAACCGCGCCGACAAAAAGGCTGCCAATATCGATGCCAAGATAATACATGCTGTGTTTACCCACCTCCCCTGCGTTCGGCCTGTTCGATGTAAAAGTGAACCCGGCGCTCACCCAATGGTGGACGCCGGATTTGAATATATCATTTTATCGGAAGCGTAAAACGCCACAAGCCTTTTTCCCGGTCGGGATCAACTTTGTTCCGGCGGGAATCGCTCCCCCGGGGAGGATAGGGCGAAAGGAATCGCCGCTCCACCGCAAGTATACGGGTGTTACTTAGCGATCCGGCCTTCCTTCATGATGCGGAAGGCCGCCCTGACGCCGGGAGTCGAGCGATGAAGTTACTCCACTACGCCTTTGCCCTGTTCTTCGTCAGTGCCGCATGCGGCGCGGGCGAATTGCATCTTTACGTCAATAGCCGTTCCTTCGACGTCGCTGTCGCGCCGGTGGACGAGCAGTCGGCGACCGCCGAAGAGGCCATCCTCTACGCCCGCACCGGCGTCAATGAGGAATGGGAAAGCCTCGGCCCCTGCCGCAAGGTGGTGCTGCCGGGCGGCGAGGTGCGTTTTACCCGTGAAATTGACGTCGACCACGACGGCATCTTTCTCTACACCAGCCGTCCGGTGGTGGGGGGTGAGGTGACCGAACCGCCGGAGCTGGACGCTCCTGCCCAGGCATCGGTGGTTGTCGACACCCTGCCGCCGACAGTCGAGATGATACTCCCGGCCGAGGGAAGCGAAGCGCGCGGTGGCGAACCGGTTGCCCTTTCCTGGATTATATCTGATGAATACCTCGCCGACGACCCCGGCGTCCTTACCTTCTCCACCGACGGCGGCCGCAGTTGGAACCTGGTAAAGCGGGGCCTGCCCGCCGAAGGCGGCATTACCTGGACCACCCCGTCCGATGTCACCGGACCAACGGTTTTGCGATTGGCCGCTGCGGACCGGGCCGGGAATGTGGGGAGAACGGTGCGGTCGGTCGAACTGGCTCCCGCCGTCGCCACTCGCCTTGTTCCACTTGAGGAAGGCCAGCCCGTCGGTATTCCCGACCAGGTGACAGAAGTGATCGTACCTGGAGAGACGGTTGTCGAGAAAGACCGCGACCCCAATGCCTCCTGGCTCTATTACCTGATGGCACTTAACCAGATGCGGCAAAACAAGCCTGCCGAAGCGTTGCAGTATTACTGGCTGTCGGTCAAGGCGGATCCGGAATTCATCAACGCCTGGGCCGATTTGGCGCTAGCCTACAACGAACTCGGTGCGCACCGCACCGCCCGTGACATTATCGAACAAACCCGCGCCAAGGCCCCGGATCGTATTGATCTTGTCCACCTTTTGGGCGAGACATTCCATTCCGAAGGGATGGCCAAGCTGCGCTCTGCCCGCACTACCGAGGAGCGCATGCAAGCCAAAGCAGCTATCGACCAGGCGGTGGGCTGGTACGGCAAGGCGCTTGATCTCGCCTCCGAGGACTGGCGTTTGGCCGAGTCCGCCCCTACCTTCTATAGACTGGGCGAGATTTGTTACTACGTTAACCTGGACCGCGACGGCGCGCGCGCGTATTGGGAAAAGATCCTCTCGTTGCACGAGCCGGCCCCGAATTCCGACCTGTTGAAGTGGTCGCGTTCACCCGACAAGTCGCTGGAACGCCGCCGGTATGAACGAAATACCTATCGGTACGTCGCTCTACAAACCTGGCAGAACTGGGCCAAGGGTTATCTGCAGCAATTGGACTCCCGCGAGCGGGCCGGTATTCTTGACCTGCTGGCCGCCGGTCAATCGGCTCTTGACGCCTGCCCCGCTCCAGCGCCGTCCCTGTCCTATGCGGGCAATGCCATGAACCCCGGACGGGGAGATGGCAGGTCACTGTTTTCCTTGCCGGCGCAGTTGGGCGGTGCCGAGGGGGTGGTCATCGGGTCGGCGACAGCGGGCGGTCCAGGCAGTATGGCTGCCCACATTAACCAACCGCCAATCACCGACGGGTATTCGTTTTACGCAAACGAGGAACGGACCTCCACGCCCGTCCGTGGCCGTCGGGGCAGAAAAACACGGTCGATGTTCTCCGGGGTCGAGCGTCCACCCCAGCCCAACCCCGATCCCTACGCCTTCCCGTCCGGCAACCGTGGCACAGCCGCCTGGAACGCCCCGCGCCCCTACGGCAACGAACCAATTGCAAACTGGTAAAAAATAACCAGATACACGAAAGGGCGTCCCCGTCGGGGACGCCCTTTCCTTAACCTCGTCACCGAGGATATACTCTAATTGCTACACCTCATGCAACTGGCTGGCCGAGACAGACACCACCCGCAGGATAGATGTTTCCCTCCCCGGCCGCTTGGACCGGTCCGCTGTCTTAGCCTTGGTGGTGGTGGAACCCGGCGCCACGATATCCCGCAGGACAACCAGGCCGTGAACCGCTTCGTCTTCTCGTAATGCGCTCATCTCACACCTCCCGCCGTTTCGCCGAAACAGGCTCTGACTCTTGTGTTATATATAATCGGACACAGGCGGGAGAGATTGAGGAAAATGTCGGGGAAATTTGGCCTTAATTGAACAAGTCCAGCCGTCGGCCAGCCAACTCAAGTAAGAATAAGAAGATGCAGCACCATACGAGAATACCGGACAGATCCCGGGTACCCTGTTCCCGTGCTGTCGCCATGGCGCGCACCCGGGACACGTCTACCACCTCACCGCCTACGGCAAGGGCGGCGATTCCTGCCAATGTCCTCCTTCCTTCGCCCGGCCTGGCCAGCCGGTATTCGGGGCTGGAGGAAAGGGTCAAAGGAGGGCCTGCCACACCCCTGCCGCCGAGGTCGGCGACCGGCAGGTAGTGACCGGGGGTATCCAACGGCAGGGTCGCGGTCAATTCGAGTGGCCCCTGCCATACCAAGGGGGTCTCGATGGTCTTGCCGCCCGGGCCAAGCCACCGGACAACGGGGTTGTCGTCCCGCAATCGCCGCGCTGTTTCGGGGGATAGCTCCACCTCCACCACGCCGGAGGCTGCACCCTTGCTACTGTACACCTTGACCCCATCCGGCGGCTGACCGGGCGCGATGCGCCGCAGCAGCGACACGACCATTTCCGCCGCCCCGGCCCAGCGGGTGAATCCGCCCGCAAACTCCCCTTCGACCTGAAAGAGGAGAGCCGCCACCGAGGAATTTCCAACGCTCCGCAACGCCGCTACCGGCGTGTTGAATTCGTCGTCCAGGCGCATGAATACCGTCGCCCCCTCCCGCGCTGCCGAGACGTTGTAGCCGCCGAGGCCTGGCAGCTCGGAGACGTCGAGAACGAGCGAAGCCATGGGGGAAAGGGCGCGCGGTGCGACCGGCTCCTTGATAAAGCCCCGCTGAGCCAATCGGATAACCTCGCCCGTGAACAGGGCCGGCAACCCGGCGGCATCGTTTGCGAAGGCGGCGACGCCGCCGCCGAAAGCAGCCACCTGGCGAAGAAAGACCGCATCGGAATCGTCCTCGCGGCCCATGGCGACGACAGACACGCCAATTCCTTCATCCTGCAGATCCCGGACCAACTCGAGACAACCCTCCTGCTCCTCGGCGTCGGAGGCATCCGCGAAAAGGATGATATGGCGCTGGCGCAGGTTCGACCGCCGTACCTGCTCCGCCGCCGCCACGATGGCGGTACGGCAGAAGATGCCTCCCCCCATAGGGGTAATGCCCAGAGTCAGGCTGGCGAGTTCCTCCGGCGCATCGGCCTGGGCCAGAGGCACGACGATGTGTGCCTCGGAATCGACAGCGATGACCGATACCTGGTCCCACTCGGAAAGGAGCCGTATAGCTTCCGCCGCCCCCTGATTCGCGAGATCCATCTTCACCACCCCGCCCCCGGCTGAAACACCCATGGAGCCGGAGCGGTCGAGAGCTATCGCCAGCGCGACGCCTCCGCGCCTGGTATCGTTCTGCAATTCCATTTCGACAGGGAGGAGCGGGTCAAGCTCGGACCGATGGTAGCCACCGGCGCCAAAGCTGTTGGGTCCGCCGGTGGCGAGTAACGATACCAGCCCCGCCTTCACCATGGCTGTCAAGGACCGCACTCCACCGGGAGCAAAATCGCCGAGGCGGCAGTCCTCCAGCACCACGGCGGCATAGGGGGCAAGCAGAGCCGGCGTGTCGGGGAACGATCTCGGACGAACCCGGTCGACAGGCAGCATGCCTGCCTCCAGCGCCCCCTCCAACCAACCGTGCCTGTCCCGCTCTGTAACAAGCAGCACCCGGGGCGGTCTGTCGATCAGCACCAGTCCCAACCCCCGGTTATTCTGCAGGACTGGGTCGTTATCAGAATGGACGTCCAGTCGATAACGAACCGCATCACGGTCGGGAGCGACATCCAAAAGGGTAAAAGAATTAAGGCCACGGCGGAGGTCCACGGTTTTCTCAAACACGATTGCACCGTCACGGCTTACCTTGATACCAGCCTCCCCCGCCCGCTCGGCGGTGACGGCAAAGCGGACCGGCCACGCGGATCGCGGCTGCACCCGGCCAGGCGTCAGAACATCGCCGGCGGCGACGTCTCCGCCGCGCATCCCGCCTACAACACGAAAGAAAAAGGGCATACCCAACCGGCTTGCAGCGATGGAAAGGCTCTTTCCGTCGGTCGCTAGACCGTCCCCGAGGGAGAGGACGGCTGTCCGTCGCCGTGGGTCGCGGAGCGAGGCCGCCAGGTCCAGCCCTGCCGACAAATCACTGGAGCGGGAAAAGCCTTCGGGCTGTGTCGGCCCGGCTGTACCGGCAAATCCCTGTTCCAGCCGCGCACCCGCACCAAAACCTATGACGGCGGTCCGGTCACCCGAGGATTGACTTTGCCGCAAGAGCGGCAGTATTTCCCGCAAAGACGCTTCCGTCGTGGTCTCGCACGAGGCGGAGCGATCGACCAGGACGATAAGGTCGCTGCCCCTGCTCGCCCGCTCCCAGGACGGCCGCGCCAAGGCAAGGATCGCCACCCCTACGAGAATGACCCGGAGTCCAGCCGTCAGCCGCCGCCCTTTGCCCGCCGTCCGCCACACCAGCGGCAGCAATAACAGGAACAGAAGGAGGTGGGGTGCGGTAAAGCTTAAACCCATGCGTCCCTCCTCCGACCGCGAGACCAATTCCACCCCAACAGGGCTATAGCGGCAGCCAAACACCACGGGGCGAGCCGCACAAATCCATCGGACCCATCCCCACTTTCCGCTGCCGTTATCTCGGCATTGACGGCGAGGACGGTGGTATCGGAAGCCTCTCCATAAAGCGGCAAACTGATCGTCTGTTCTGTAGACACACGGTCGCGGCAGTGGACGGCCAGGTTCTTCCAGAGAATCGGCCACGACGGTTCCCCGACCAGTGGAGCGTGCTCAATTGAAATATTGAGATGAAGCTCCCCACCTTCGTCACGCCAGTACAGAGGCAGGTCGCCACCGGCGACAAGGATGTCCGCCACCCCGTCCGGATGCAGCGGCGACGCAGCCACCCATGTCGTCCCCGAAAGGTCGAGGTCACGACAGAGCCGCTCGGCTCCGTCCACCGCATAGGGCGGGGAGACCACGCCCGGCTCGTCGGCCGGTACCATGCGGACGGTGACGAGAGCCGGGGCGTCTTCGCCCCTACCAGTTACCAGCAAATGGGGCGATTCGGAAGGCCGCATCCCGGCAGCCTCGAGCGCCAGCGAGACAAATCGGGTTGCCTCCGATGGCAGGCCACGCACGGCATAGCCGAGATCATCATCGCCGGCTGGCGGCAGCGTCGCGATTGAATCCGCAGCTACGACGTCCTGGTCGGCAACGAGGGAGACGATAACCTCACCGACTGATCGGGGCAAATTCACCTCCACCGCCGCGACCGCGTCTGGCTGAAGCGTACTCTGTTCCTCATGCACCATCCCGCCAACCGACTCGATCCTGAAAATTACCTCCTGCGGCGTGTCGGCGTAATTATGCCACGACGCTGCCAGTCGTTCCGTCCCCCGTGGTTCAGGACGGAAGCGCCATAATTGGCCAAAAGCGACATTGCCGCCGCGTCCGGCATACCGATGGACAACACAACCGTCGTCCCACGGCGTGGCGTCGGGCGTCTGGTTGGTGAAGAGATGCAGATCCACATTGTGGCCGTAAAGCTCCCTGGCCAGACCCACTGCCGCAGATAGTTCACCCCGCCGTGCATCGGGATGGTAATCCGCGCGCAGCCGTTCCACCGTGTCTGTGGTTATGCCCCCCAAGCCAAAGGCGAGGCGCGGTTGTTCGCCAGCCAGTATCAGCGCTCCTCTCCCGCTCCGCTCCAGCAGCGCCATCGCCGCTAGTGCGGCATCGCGATGATTGTCCCGCGAGCGCATGGCGAAACAATCATCCAGAATGACGACCGGCACCGGCGTGTCGTTCCGCCAGGCAAGGCCACCAGCAGCCAAAGCCAGCAATACTGCGGCTACGAGATCCATCCAGAATGATGCAGAATGGATCAACCGCTCCCGCCTGTTCCCCGCGGTTGGTTGCGGACCCGGCCTGCCCCACAGGAAGAGCCCCGAAACAGCGAGGGTCTGGCGACGCCGCCGGTACAGGTAGAGCCACACCACCGCCGCCGGAACGGCGAGGGCGACAAGGCCAAGGGGCGTCGCGAAAAACAGGGCTGTCATCGAAGCGTTACCAGCCTTTCAGCCAGAAAAAAGGCGACCAGCCGATCCATATCCTCGTCCCTGAACTCGGCATCCGGCGTCTCCCACCACAGGAGCGGACAGCCGTAGCGGCGCGCTTCCTGTTCCAGGCCGTTCCGGTGCTGGCGGAGTCGCGCTTTATATTCAGCCAAGGTCTTCTCGCCAATGGCGACATCGACCATGGCGGTGGCGTCTTCCACATCTGTCAATCTGTATAGGCCTCGCCAAGGCGGTTCGATTTCCGAATGACTGAGGAGCGCCACCGGCACAAACCCCACCCCACCGGACGCACCCTGGCGGAAATAGGCC
>JAJPXZ010000107.1:23590-58353 GCA_021205245.1 Planctomycetaceae bacterium | reverse complement strand
GTTTTTGTGATATATACTGAAGGAGAAGACGGCGTCATATCGCGCCCTGTTTCCGCTTAACTCAGGCTCCACCAGAGCGGCATTGTGCGCACTACCCAGGCAGGCGGCAATCCTCCAGGGCGCTCGTTTTCCCGATAACCGAAAAAGTATCCCGCATCCGTCCGGAGCGCCGCTTCCGGACGGTTGATGGGTTTATTGCGCCCTGTGGAGTCGTTCCAAGGGCGTCCGGGCATGGTATTGTCATAAGGGGAACCAGAATGGAAGAGGCGCATTGCGGGTGCGGTTGCTGCGGCACCACGGACGAAAAGACCCTGCTGGAGCGAATTGCGCAGTTCGCGCGGGACAACAAGGCCGACGGCTCACTCATCCAGGTTCTGCATATGGCCCAGGAAGTGTACGGCCACCTGTCGCTGGAAGTCCAGGAGGTGGTGGCGCGGGAGATGGGGTTGCCGTTGGCCCACGTCTCGGGCGTGGTCAGCTTCTATTCATTCTTCACCCCGCAACCACGGGGAAAACACACCATCCGCGTCTGCCTTGGCACTGCCTGCTATGTACGGGGCGGCAAGAAGATTGTCGAGAAGCTGGGCAAAACCCTGGGCGTCAAAGTGGGCGAGACCACTCCGGACCGGCTCTTCACTCTCGAGGTGGCGCGTTGCATCGGCGCTTGCGGCCTGGCGCCCGCCCTCGCCATCGACGATGTCGTCTACAAGCAGGTGCTACCCGATAAGCTGGATCATATTCTCGAGCGCTATCAGCATGAGGAGGCCCCCGCCCATGTCTAACCGAATCGCGAACCCCCACGAATTGGCGGCCGTCGCCGCCGTCTACGACCGGGAAGCGAAAGCTTTTTCGCGCGAAATTCTGGTCTGCGGCGGTGCTGGCTGCGTGTCTTCGGGTTGCCTGGAGGTTCGGGACGCCCTCGTTGTCGGCCTCGAAGCGGCGGGCCTGGCAGCAGAGACCCGCGTTGTCACAACCGGCTGCATGGGCCTCTGTGCCGTCGGGCCGGTCCTGCTGGTACGCCCCGGCGACATCTTCTATACCGCCATGACCCCGGATAAAGTTACTGAAGTGGTCGAGCGCCATCTGGTCGGCGGCGAAATACTTGAGGAATATACCTATTACGACCCGCGCCGCGAAGAGTATGTGCCAAGGCTCTCCGACATCGACTTCTTTGCCGCCCAGGTGAAGATAGCTCTCCGCAACTGCGGTGCGATGGATTACTCCTCCCTTGAAGCGTACATCGCCCGGGACGGCTACCAGGCGCTCGCACAGGCGTTGGCTGACTCACCGCAGGCGGTCGTCGACATTGTCAAGGCGTCGGGGCTGCGTGGCCGGGGCGGGGCTGGCTTCCCCACCGGCGTCAAGTGGCAGGCGGCCCACGACCAGCACTCGGACCGGAAATACATCGTCTGCAATGCGGACGAAGGCGATCCGGGCGCGTTCATGGACCGTTCCATTATCGAAGGCGATCCGCATTCGGTTATCGAAGGCATGCTGCTGGGCGGCTACGCCATCGGCGCGGATAAGGGGTATGCCTACGTGCGGGCCGAATACCCCATGGCTATCGAGCGCCTGCAGGCAGCTATCGCCCAGGCGCGGGAAGCGGGGCTCCTGGGGGAGAATATTCTCGGTTCCGGCTTCCACTTCGACCTGGAGATTCGTATTGGCGCGGGGGCGTTTGTCTGCGGTGAGGAAACCTCGCTCCTCGCATCCATCGAGGGGCGGCGCGGCGAACCAAGCCAGAAGCCACCTTTCCCCTTCGAATGCGGCCTCTACGGCAAACCGACAATCATCAATAATGTGGAAACGCTCGCAAACATCGCGCCCATTGTCCTGAACGGGGCGGAATGGTACCGGGGCTTCGGCACCGAGAAGAGCGCCGGGACCAAGGTCTTTGCCCTGGCGGGCCATATTGTCAACACAGGCATCATCGAGGTGCCGATGGGCATTCCGCTCGGCGAAATCGTCTACACCATCGGCGGCGGCCTGCGAGGCGACAAGAAATTCAAGGCCATCCAATCCGGCGGTCCCTCCGGCGGCGGCCTGACGCGCGCGCACCTCAACACACCAGTGGACTACGACAATCTGGCCGCGCTCGGGGCGATCATGGGGTCGGGCGGGCTGGTGGTAATGAACGAAGACACCTGCATGGTGGACACCGCCCGCTACTTTATGGATTTCATCCGCGACGAAAGCTGTGGCAAATGCCTGCCGTGCCGGGTCGGTACCAAGCGCATGCTGGAGATCCTTGAAGGCATCACCGAAGGCAAGGGGCAGGAGGGTGATATCGAGCTGCTGGAGGAGTTGGCCGAGACGCTCAAGCAGACCGCCATGTGCGGCCTCGGGCAAACCGCGCCGAATCCGGTTCTTTCGACCCTCCGTTATTTCCGCGACGAATATGAGAGTCACATCCACGATCACCATTGCGCAGCCGGTGTGTGTGCCGATTTGCAGACCTCGCCATGCCGCAATGCCTGCCCGGCCAATGTCTTTATTCCCGGTTACATGTCGCTGGCGGCCAAGGGCAAGCTGTCGGAAGCCTATCAGTTGATCCGCCAGGAAAACCCATTTCCGGCGGTGTGCGGCCGCGTCTGCACCCATCCGTGCGAAGACCATTGCCGCCGGTCCCAAGTGGACGAGGCGCTGTCGATCTGCGGCGTCAAACGTTTCATCGGCGACTACGCTCTGCGGGACGATTATAACGTCCCGGCGGTGGAGAGCCGCCCGTCCACGGGCAAACGGGTCGCCGTCATCGGCTCGGGGCCGTCCGGGCTGGCCTGCGCCTACTACCTCGCCAACAACGGCCATGCCGTCGACGTCTATGAGCGCGAAGTGGTGGCGGGCGGAGTCATGTATTGGGGCATCCCCGAATTCCGCCTGCCGAAAGCGGTATTGGCAAAGGAAATCCGCGCCATCGAGGCGGCGGGCGTCACGATTCACCTCGGCCGCGGCGTCGGCGATGACATGCCGTTTGACCAGGTCCGGCGCGATCACGACGCCGTCTACGTCGCCGTCGGTACGCAGAAATCCCGTGCCATGAACATCCCCGGCGAAAACCTCGCAGGAGTCGAAAGCGGCCTGACGTTCCTGCGTCGCATCGGCCTCGGTACGGATCAGTCCGTTCCCAGGCGACTCGTCGTTGTCGGCGGCGGCAGCACCGCCATGGACGTGGCCCGGAGCGCGCTGCGGCTTGGCACAGAGGAGGTGACGGTGGTGTACCGGCGCACCCTCAGGCAGATGTCCGCCAGCCGCGAGGAAATCGAGGACGCCCGCGAGGAAGGGGTCAGGATAATCGCCCTGGCTTCGCCGACAGAAGTACTGGGCGAGGGCGGCAAGGTCACCGGCGTCAGGTTTATACGTCGCGACATGGCCGATTTCGGCAAGGATGGACGCCGCCGCAGCGTGCCGGTGAAGGGCAGCGAGTTCATCCTCGAATGCGACGGCGTGGTCGCCGCCATTAACCAGGATGTGGACACCGCGTTCTACGAAAGCGCCAACATGCAGGTCAACAAGTCGGGGACGCTGGCCATCGACCGCTTTACCGCCGCGACCTCGCAGTCTGGCGTATTCGCCGGCGGCGACGTGTCGCCGTGGGGCGCGAACGTGGTCATCCACGCCATTGCCGACGGCAAGCGGGCGGCGGCGAATATTGACAAATTTCTCGGCGGCGACGGCAGTCTCAACAAAGGAACCTGGTTCGACGTGGGCCTGGCCCAGGACCCGGAGGTCACCGAGCCACATCAACGCTTCCCCATGCGAACCATGCCGGTGAAGGACAGGCTCGACAACTTCCGCGAAGTGGAACTGGGCTTCCACAAACTGGACGCGTTGGCGGAGACGCTCCGCTGTCTGCACTGCGAGAGGAGGTTCGACGCATGAACATCACCATCAACGGCAAAGCTCTGACAGCACCCGACGGCAGTACCATCATGGAAGCGGCCAACGCCAACAACGTCCACATCCCCAACCTCTGCCGCCTGGAAGGCGTGCATCAGTGCGGCTCCTGCCGTATCTGCGTGGTCGAGGTCGACGGGATGCGCAACCTCCAGGCATCCTGCATCGTCAAGGCCCGGGACGGCATGACGATCCGCACCAATTCGCCCAAGGTCCGCGCCGCCCGCAAAGTACTGTATGAATTGCTCCTCTCCGATCACCCCAAGGACTGCCTCTCCTGCAGCCGCAGCGGCAAGTGCGAACTGCAAGCATTGGGCGAAGAATTAGGCGTGGGCGAGTCGCGCCTGCGCGGCGAAATGTCGACCCGCATTGTGGACGTCAGCCCGTCGGTGACCCGTGATACCGGCAAGTGTATCCTTTGCCGCCGTTGCGTTGCCGTCTGCGGCGAGGTGCAGAAGGTGGGTGCTATCGCGCTGCAAAACCGGGGCTTCGACACGGTGGTGGGTCCGAGCCTCGATCTGCCCCTGGGCGGCACCGCTTGCGCCATGTGCGGCCAATGCGTCAGCGCCTGTCCCACCGGCGCCCTCAGCGAGACTGACGCTCTGGCGCCGGTATGGCGGGCGTTGCAGGACCCGAACACTCGGGTGGTGGTGCAGGTCGCGCCGGCGGTTCGTGCCGCCCTCGGCGAGGAATTCGGTTTGCCGACCGGCACGCCGGTGACAGGCAAGATGGCTTCGGCCCTCCGGGAGATCGGCTTTGACGATGTTTTCGACACCAACTTCGCCGCCGACCTTACCATCATCGAGGAGGGGACAGAACTGCTCGGCCGGCTCGAACAAGCCCTTGGCGTCAAACCGGGCGGCGCGGCGCTCCCGATGATCACCAGTTGCTCGCCTGGCTGGATCAAACATATCGAACACGCCTATCCGGGCGAACTCGATCACCTGTCGAGTTGCAAATCACCCCACACCATGCTGGGCGCGCTGGTGAAAAGTTTTTACGCGGGACGCATCGGTGTCCCGGCGGAAAACATTTTCATGGTTTCTGTCATGCCCTGCACGGCGAAAAAGTACGAGGTACAGCGGCCCGAGATGGAGGTGGACGGCCGCCGCGACGTTGACGCGGTCCTGACCACCCGCGAGCTTGCCCGAATGATCCGCCAGTCCGGCATCGATTTCACCGGTCTGCCCGAAGGCAATTTCGACCAGCCCTTGGGGCTGTCAACTGGCGCGGCCGATATCTTCGGCGTCACCGGCGGCGTGATGGAGGCGGCACTCCGTACCGTCTACGAGTTGGTGACCGGGCGCGAACTCCCGTTCGAAGGCCTGCACGTGACGCCCATCGTCGGCCTGGAACAGGTGAAATCGGCTTCGTTGACCATCGCCGACACGCTGCCGGCGTTTAAGCATCTCGAAGGGGTGACTGTGAATATCGCTGTGACAAGCGGTTTGGCGGGCGCGGATATCCTCATGGACGAAGTGGCTGCCGGCACCAGCCCCTACCATTTCATCGAAGTAATGGGTTGTCCGGGCGGCTGCATCAACGGCGGCGGCCAGCCCCGGAACCGCGAGACCGGCTACCGCGAGCAACGCATGCGTGCGCTGTACAGCGAGGACGAACGGAAGAGCATGCGTAAAAGCCACGAAAACCCGGACATCGCCGCGTTGTACAAGGATTTCTTAGGCGAAGCCAACGGTGAAACAGCGCACCACCTGTTGCATACGCACTATACGCCGCGCGGAATGTTCTCCAACAAGGGCGGGTGCTGTAACTAAGAGGAAGAGCGAACGCGTCGCTATTCATGGCACGTCTTTTCCATGACCCCACACGTAGTTCAGGTTGAGATTACCATAAGGATGCATATACTGTAACGGTATGAAAAGTATATGGCAGTTTTCCTAAGGGGAGTCAAAACCTATGCGGCAAGGCTTAATTCATCTTTATACCGGCGACGGCAAAGGGAAAACCACCGCGGCAATCGGCTTGGCCGTACGAGCGCGCGGCGCCGGATTCCGCGTCCTCTTCGCGCAATTCATGAAGGGGAGGGACACGGCCGAGCTTGGCCCGCTGCGCCAGTTGGGCGTTGAAATCCATCGCGGGAGCGAGTTGACCAAATTCCTTCCTGCCATGAGCGACGAAGAGCGGGTTGAGTATAGCAGTTCACAACGCTGCAGTCTTCAGTACGCACGGGAGAATGCGCATAGATTCGATCTCATCGTCCTGGACGAGATCGTCAGCGCCATCACCACCAACATGGTCGAACAGGAAGATGTCGTTTCGTTCCTCACTGAAAAGCCAGAGGCACTGGAAGTGGTCTTGACCGGACGAGATGCTCCGGAATCGATTCGTGTTTTGGCAGATTACGTCTCCACCATAAAGGCGGACAAGCATCCATATAATGCGGGTATTCTTGCCCGTGAAGGCATTGAATATTAGGGAAAAGCCGTTCTCTGCCAGGTCACCTCTCCTTTTTTTACCTCGCGTTCAGTGCTTCCAAGCGGAATGCCTTCTCATAGAAGGCATTCCGCTTTTCTTTTGGCACCCACCCACAGTTCGCATCAGCGTATTTTTTATGGAAATCGTAAAAAAGTCGGGCGGTTCGCTTGACTAAGGGGGATTGTGATATTATTATATCACTATAACAATAACATAACAAAACTGCTCCAGCCTCCGAACACCCCTTACGAAGTTTCAACGCTTTAATTTGCTGGAAAATGCATCCTTGAAGGAGGAACCGTCCATGCCAGAAAGGGTTAGCAAGCGAATGAGCCTGGCCGATGCCGTCCATATGATAAAGGACGGCGACAAGGTTGCCATAGCCGGCTCACTGATACGCCGCCATCCTATGGCGCTCGTCCACGAAATTATCCGCCAAGGCCGTAAGAACCTCACCCTGTTCGGGTGGAACAACGGCATCGATTACGATATGTTGATCGGGGCGGGGTGCGTTAAGGAAGCGCACTCGTCCTACGTCGGCCTGTCGAATGTCGGCCTGGCCAAAAACTTCCGCCGCGCCGTGCAGGAGGGGATGATTCGCTATGTCGACCACAGCGAGACATGTTCAATCGATCGTTTCCGCGCCGCCGCCACCGGCGCCCCCTATGCCCTCTCGAAAACGCCGCTTCACACCGACCTGATGCTGAACCCCGAATACCAGCACGAGGTTACCGATCCCTTCACCGGCGAAAAATGGATAGCGCTCGAACCCTTCCATGCCGACGTCGCCATCATGCATGCCCACCGCGCCGATCCCTATGGCAATGTGCAACTTGACCCGGTGCGCATGATGGACAACGAGACAGATATGCTCATCTGCAAGGCGGCGAAGAAGGTCATCGTCACTGTCGAGGAATTTGTGGACGAGGAGGAGGTCATCCGCACCAATCAACAGACGGTGCTGACCAAACTCTTTGTCGACGCCGTCGTCCTCGCTCCCTACGGCGCGCACCCGAACTCCTGTGATCTCCGTTACGACTTCGACATAGTCCACGCCCGAGAGTACCAGGAGAAGAGCGCCACGCCGGAAGGCTTCAGGAGCTATCTCGACCGGCATGTCTACGGCTGCAAGGATTGGGACGCCTATCTCGGCATCATAGGCGAAAAGCACCTGGCCACCATAACCCGCACCGACATCGCCCGATAATTTCTGCAAACGACTGAGCGAGGACGATTCATGGATTACTCATTGGAAGAACTGCTTGCGGTAGAGGTGTCACGCCACATCCATGACGGCGAAATGGGTTTTGTCGGCGTCGGTACGGGCGGGGCGGCTTTTATTCGCGCGGTCGGCATCCCCGCCGTCGCGTCGCGGCTGGCGCAACTCCGCCATGCGCCCAATTACACCATCATGTTCGGTCCTATTCTCGATCCGGTGCTGGACGCCGACCGCATTCCCGAAACAAATTTCGAGCCGGATCTCATCCGCTGGCCTTGCCGCAGCCAGATCACGGTCGAGGAAGCCCTGTGCATTTTCAAGCGCGGCAAGATGGGCATCGGTTTTGTCTCCGGCGCGCAGGTCGATCAATACGGCAGCTTCAATATTGTCTGTATCGGCGACTACCACCATCCCAAGGTTCGCCTGCCCGGCCCGCTGGCCCAGCCGGACCACGCCGCCCACGCAAAGCGGGTCTTCGCTATCCAAAAGCACGACCGGCGTACCTTTGTCGAAAAGGTCGACTATATCTCGGCCGCGGGCAACAAGGACCGCAGCGGCCTGCCCGGCGGTGGCCCGGCTTTGCTCTTCACCGAACTGGCGGTCATGGACTTCAATCCGCAAAACGGCCGCATGCGGCTGGCGAGCGTGCATCCGGGGAAGACGGTGCAGCAGGTTGTCGAGCGGACCGGTTTCGCGCTGGAGGTACCAGACGATGTGCCGGTCACGCAACCGCCCTCGGCCGAGGATCTCGATTTGATTCGTACCCGCATCGATCCCAAAAAGATGTGGCTGCATGCGGAAATTACCCAGGAACCGGCACGGCTCGAAACAGAGTGAATCGGACAATCCTTCACGAACGAGGAGGCGTTATGGCAGGACCATTGCAGGGAATCACGGTGCTCGACATGTCCCGCTTTATTGCAGGCCCTTACTGCTGCATGATGCTGGGCGACATGGGTGCGGATGTTATCAAAATTGAAAACCGCAAGGCCGGCGACGCCAGCCGCAATATGCTCCCCTTTGCCGGCAAGGGCGACGAGAAAGTCAGTCTCTACTATACCCAATACAATAAAAACAAGCGCGGCCTGTCCCTCGACTTCTACAACCCCGAGTGTGTGGAGATAATCAAGAAGCTGGTCGCCAAGGCCGACGTGCTGGTCGAGAATTTCCGTCCCGGTACCCTCGACAAGATGGGCTTGTCGCCGGACGAACTCGAAAAAATCAACCCTGGGCTGGTCCTGACCTCCATCTCTGGTTTTGGGCAGGACGGACCTTACCGCGACCGAGCCGCCTTCGACTGCATCGGACAAGCCATGGGCGGACTGATGGGCCTGACCGGTGAGGCGGGCGGCGACCCTCTGCTCACCGGTTCATGGGTGGCGGATTTCACCACCGGCATCTATGCCGCCTTCGGTACGGTTACGGCATTGGTCCACAAACTGCGTACCGGCGAAGGCCAGCGCCTCGACATCGCTTTGATCGAATGCGTGCTGTCGCTTCTCGCCACCGCCGTCCCCCATTATGTCGAGACCGGAGAAATCCAACCCCGGCGCGGCAACCGCGACAACGTCACCGGCCCGGCCAATGCCTTCCGTTGCAAGGATGGCATGATCTATCTGCACGCAGGCACCGATCCGCTATTCGCACGGCTGACAAAACTGATGGGCAGGCCCGAACTAAACGAAGACCCGCGCTATGATACCGCCAACAAGCGCATGACCTGCATTCTTGAGGTGGAGGAATACGTCCAGGAATGGATCGGCACCCTCAATGTCGACGAAGCCGAAGAGTTGCTGGTCGACGCAGGCGTCCCGGTTTCGAAAATCGCCGACGTCTCCGACCTGGTTGAAAATGTCCAGTTCAAGCACCGTGACGCGATTTACTACCGTCAATACCACGACGTCGGCGAAATTTCCCTGCCCGGTATCACCGTCAAGATGTCCAAGACGCCCGGTGCGCTGGAGAAGCTCCCGCCGAAGTTGGGCGAACATAACCAGGAAATCCTCTCCTCATTTCTCCACATGACCGAAGAGGAAATCGCCGACCTTGCCGCACGCAAGTTAATCTAGCAGTGGCAATCACGTAATAGCAGGAGAACCACGTGATCGACAAAATCCGCTCCATTATGGATAAATGGCTGACCAACATCGCCGCCATCCTGTTCCTTGTCGCGGTCCTGGCAACGTTCGTTGGCGTTCTCGACCGCACCTTCGGGCTTAACCTGAAAACGGTCTGGGCTGAAGAACTGACCCGGTTCTCCATGATATGGGGGACACTCCTCCTCATCGGCATCGGCATGCGCCGGGGAACGCAAACCCGGCTCACGCTTCTCTCCGAGCGCTTGTCGGCCAAGGGCAGGCGGGTGTCGCACATCTTCGTGATGCTAACGGTCTGTTTCCTCTTTTTCCTGCTGTTCGTGTTCGGCATTCGCTCGGCTGTCAACAACAGCGGCCAGATGTCGGCGGTCATGCAGATCAGTATGTTCTGGCCATACCTGGCTGTTCCGGTCAGCGCTTTCTTCGTGCTCTTCGAGTGCCTGACCAGCATTTGGGACGTCCTGCGGGGCAGGCCGTTGGATGCGGTGCACTCCGGAGAAATAGCGAATGAAGCCCTTCCGGTGGATTAAATCGATACAGTAAAGGCGAACACCATGGCAGAATCGGTATCCATCTTCCTCATCCTGATTGCCCTCATCTTTCTTGGCATCCCCGTGGCTGTCAGTATCGGCCTGGCCAGCCTCGCCACCATCTACATTTTCGATTTGGGCGTGCCGTTGACCCTTCTCCCGTCGCAAACCTTCTCCGGCGTCGACTCCTTCCCGCTTATGGCCATCCCCTTCTTTATCTTTGCCGGGGAGATCATGAACAAGGCGGGCATTACGCGCCGGATTCTGGACCTCGCCGACGCCATCGTCGGTTCACTGAAGGGCGGCCTCACCTATGTCAATGTCTTGGCGGCGATGATGATGGCCAGCATCTCCGGTTCCGGAACCGCCTGCGCCGCCGCTCTCGGCGTCAGTCTTATTCCCGATATGGCCAGCCGTGGGTACTCGAAGGAATACGCCATTTCCCTCACGTCCTGCGCCAATGTCGTCGGCCCCATCATCCCCCCAAGCACCTTGTTCATCCTTTTCGGCTACTACACCAATACTTCGGTGGCCAGGTTGTTCATGGGCGGCGTGGTCCCCGGCCTGGTCATTGGCCTCAGCCTGATGATTGTCGGCACTATCATCTGCCGAAGGAACGGCTTTCGCCAGGAAGGCAATCCATTCTCCATGGAAAAGCTGAAGCACGCCGTGGTTCGCGGCTGGGCTGCCCTGCTTATTCCCGCCGCCATCTTCCTCTCCATCATCATGGGCTGGACCACCGCGTCGGAGGCAGGGGCTATTGTCTGCGTGCTGTCGCTACTGCTTGGCGCATGGTACCGGACCATCACCAAAGTCTCCGACGTAATGGAAGTGACCCGCTCCGCCGCCAACTCCACCTGCACCATCTTCGCGCTTCTCGCCTTGTCGGGAATCTTTGCGAACGTTCTGGTGCGGTCGCATTTTCAGGAGGTCATCGCCGAAATCCTCTTTTCGTTGAGCGGATCACCCACAGCCATCCTGCTTATAATTGTTCTCTTTATTTTCATTCTCGGCATGTTCGTGGACGTGACACCGATGGTCATCATGTTCGCCGCCACCTTCACCGCCATCGCGGGTGAAATAGGTGTGGATAAAGTCCACTTTGGTGTGCTGTTTACTCTTATCTGCATGATCGGCGCGGTGACGCCGCCGGTGGGAGGCATACTCTTCGTCACCACCACTATCGGCAAAATACCCATGACCCGCATAGTCCCCATGCTCATGCCCTTTGTCATAACCCTGGTGATCATTGCCTGTATTCTCGTTTTCGTGCCGTCCCTCGCGACAGCCTTGCCCAACCTTTTGTTCTAAGGAAGTATTAGAGGAGAAATCATGAACAGGACTTCACACTTTATCCGCGCCGCCGCAGCCTGCCTTTCCCTTGCCGTCGCGGCGTGCTTGATCCCCGTCGCCGTCGCGGCCGAGTATCCGAAGAAAAAGATCCGAATCGGTAACCCCTATAACAAAGGCACTACCCAAGGGCAGGGTCTGGAGCTTATCAAGAAAATCATCCAGGACGAGAGCGGCGGCAACCTCCGGGGCGATATCTTCCACGGCGGCTCCCTCGGCAGCGAAAAGGATCACATTCAGGCCCAGAAGGAAGGCTCGCTCGAATTGCTGTTTTCCGGTACCGCCGGTATCGGATTGTATGTGCCTGCGACTGCGGTGTTCGAAGCCTGGTATGCATTCGAATCCATCGACCAGATGAACGAAGCGGTTATCTCGTTGTGGGATGACATGGACAAAGCTTTTCAGGAACAGGGCTTCAAGATGCTTGGCGCTTTTTATGATGGCCCCCGGCAAATTCTCTCCAACAAGCGCATCACCAATCACGGCGATCTCTCCGGCTTCAAGCTCCGCGCTCCCGGTTCGCCCATCTACGTCAATAGCATCTCCGCCCTCGGCGCGCAGGCTATATCCATGCCTCTTGGCGATGTCTATACATCGCTTCAAACAGGCGCTGTCGGCGGCATGGAAGGTACCATCGACCTCATCTCCCAGCAGAAGTTCTACGAGCAGGCGAAGTATATTATCGTCGACTCCCATGTCTTCCAGCCGCTCTTCATCACCTACAACCTTGACGCATGGAGCGACCTGAATAAAGAATCGCAAGCTCTCATCCTGAAGGCTGTGGACGAGGCAGCCACGCTACAACGCAAGCTGCACGCGGAAAACCTCGATAAGGAAATAGCGAAGATTAAGGAAGCCGGGCTCGAGTTCGTCGAAATCACCGACCGCGAGAAATGGGTTGAAGCCGTCTCGCAGGTCTCGAAGGAATACGCGGCTCGCTATGGCGACCTCGGCCAGAGCATCTACGAAACGGTGGTTTCGTTCCAGAAGAAATAACCCTTTCCCTCTTCCCGCCGCACCGCACAGCGCAGCGGCTGGAGACGCAACCCATCCCTCGCTCGATACCGTATAGGAGAACATCACCATGAACATGACGGCTGCCCAGGCTGTGGTCAAAATCCTTGAAGAACAGGGGACCAGAGTCGTCTTCGGCATTCCCGGCGGGCAAACCATTTTCCTGAACGACGCCCTCAACGGCTCGTCCATCCGCTTTGTCGCCACCCGCCACGAAGGCGGAGCCGGCCACGCGGCCGACGGTTGGGGCCGTCTCACCGGGCAACCCGGCGTGTGCCTCGCGACAACGGGTCCGGGTGCGACCAACATGGTGACCCCTCTCGGCGGTGCGCTCCGCGATTCCACCCCCCTCATCGCTCTGTTGTTCCAAAACAAGCTGCCCGATGTCGGCAGGGGGGACGCCCAGGACGCCAACCACGAAGCCATCTTCTCCAGTCTGGTGAAAGCTTTCATCCCGGTTCGGCATGTCAGCGCCGTTCCGTGGGCTGTACGCGAAGCCTATCGCATAGCCATGTCAGGCCGTCCGGGTCCGGTGGTGCTCGACTTCTACCGGGACGTTATCGAAGACCCCAGCGCGAACGTCTCCTATACGCCGATGGACCCATCCAGTTATTGTGCGACGCCGCAGGTGCTCCCGACCGCCGATGCTCTACAAAAGGCGGCGGGAATACTCACCGCTGCCAAGCGGGTATGCATCCTTTCCGGCAACGGCGTCAAAATGGCCAAAGCCGGCGACACGGTTCTGGCAGTGGCGGAAGCATTGAACGCACCGATTGTCACCTCCTTTAACGGTATCGGTTCCGTTCCCACCGATCACGATCTGGTGTTGGGTGCGCGGACCCGCCACGGCAGCACCGTCACCCGGGGAGCGCTTGAGGGAGCGGACTGTGTCCTTGTTCTTGGTTCGAGCTTGAGCGCCGTCGGGACGAATCGCTGGACCCTCGACTTTAAGAATGTCGTCCAGATCGATTTCGAGACAAAGAACCTCGGCAGGCAATACCCTGTCTCCTGCGGACTCGCCGGAGAGATTGGCTTGACGCTGGACGCGCTGCTCCCGCTCCTCGCGAACTCCGATGCCGCCGCGCAGACGAGCCGGAAAAAGTGGCTCGGTACGCAACAGGCCGCCCGCGCCGCGTGGCGGGACAAAGTCTTCTCCGGAGCCTGGAACGACGACAGCGCCACGCCCGCAACGCCGGTCGCGACCATCCGCGCCATTGACGCGCAGTTGAAGCCGGACGGCATTGTCTGTATTGACGCGGGCAATCCCGGGGCATGGTCGCACCTTCTCACCATCAAAAAGGGCATGACCTACATGAAGCCGGTGAATTACGGCAACATGGGCTTCTCGGTGACGGCAGGCCTCGCGTGCAGCTTGGCGGAGCCGTCGCGGGAGGTAATCAGCATTCTTGGTGACGGTTCCCTCGGCATGAGTTTGGGCGAACTAGAGACGCTGGCGCGCTGCGGCGTTAACCAAATCGTCGTGGTCCTGAACGACTCCGCTTATGGCAACATCCGCCAGGAAGAACGGTTTAAGTTCGGCGACGACGTCACCTACAACGGCGTCGACCTTTCTTCTGTCGACTTCGCCACGGTGGCCAAGGGATTGGGTATGGGCGCGGAAACGGTGAAATCGGCAAAAGAAATTTCTGCCGCTTTCGCCAATGCGCGCAAACACCAGGGTCCGTATTTGATCAATGTCATTTTCGATGGCAGTTACAGTATCTGGCCCGAAGCATTCTAACGCATAAGGGAGGTCTACCGTGCAGCAAAGAAGATCAAAACTAAAGTCGCTTCACGATGCGGTCAGCGCCATCCCGGACGGTGCGAAGCTGGCCATAGGCGGCTCCCTCATTCGGAAATGCCCTATGGCGCTTGTCCGCGAAATCGTGCGGCAGAAGAAGCGCGACCTCACCATTTATGCCTGGTCGGCCGGCATGGATTTCGACATGCTTATCGGAGCCGGTTGCGTCAAGGAGGCGTGGTCTTCCTATGTGGGCCTGTTCACAGCCGGCATGGCCAAGAATTTCCGCCGCGCGGTCGAGCAGAAGAAGATTCGCTTTGTCGATATCTCCGAAAGCTGCGCCATGGACAAGTTCCGCGCCGGCACCTTTGGCTTGCCTTACGCAATCAGCCGCGTGCCGCTGCATTCGGATCTCCTGAAGAATCCCGAATTCAAGGAAGTGGTCTGTCCCTTCACCGGCGAAAAGCTTGTCGCCATGGAGGCGTTCAAACCGGACGTGTCCATTATCCACGCCCACCGGGCCGACACCTATGGCAACGTACAATTAGACACCATCCGCATGATGGACAATGAAACAGACATCTACATCGCCCGCTGCGGCAAACACACCATTGTCAGCGTCGAAGAACTCGTCCCCGAGGAAGAGATTATTCGCACCCCAACCCAGACGATGTTGCCGAAACTGTTTATTCAAACCGTCTGCAACGTGCCGCACGGCGCGCACCCAAATTCCTGCGACACCCGGTACGACTTCGATCAGGCTCACGCCGATTATTATCAGGAGTGCTCAGCCACAGCCGAGGACTTTGCCCGCTACCTGGACGAATTTATCTACGGCACGAAGAACGAGGACGAATACATCGAAAAATTGGGCGGCCACGAATTACTCGAAAAACGCCTTGGCCATCCCCGGAGGGCAGGATAATGGACAAGCGATATTCTCTTGAAGAACTTCTCGCGGTCGAAGTCTCGAAACGAGTCGTCGACGATGAGATGAATTTCACCGGCATCGGCACCGGCGGCAAGGCCTATATCCGCACCTGCGGCATTCCACTGGTCGCGGTGCGGCTGGCGCAACTCAGGCACGCCCCCAACGCCCTGTGTATGATGGGACCGGTTCTTGACCCGGTTCTCGATCATGATACCATCCCCAGTTCCAATTGGGAGTATGATCTTATATACTGGCCGTGTCGAAGTCAGATACCGCTGGAAGATTGCCTGGGCATGTTCCGCCTTGGTCTGGTCGGGCTGGCGTTCGCGTCCGGCGCGCAGGTTGACAAATTCGGTAACCTGAACATCGCCTGCATCGGCGACTATGCCAACCCGAAGATTCGTCTGCCAGGCGTCCTGGCCCAGACGGAATTGGCGTCGCACGCGAAGCGCGTCGGCATCATCGTCAACCACGACAAGCGCATTCTGGTTGATCGGTGCGATTTTATCTCCGGTGCGGCCGGTCATGAGGATCGCTCCGGCCTGCCGGGCGGCGGCACCGCTTTTGTCATGACGAATTTATGTATAATGGGTATTAATCCGAAGACGAAGATGATGCGCGTGGAAAGTATCCATCCCGGCGTCACAGCTGAGCAGATCCGCGACAACACCGGCTATGACATCGAGATTTCACCGAGCGTGTCGATAACGCCGGAGCCATCGGACGACGATCTGCGGCTCTTGCGTGAACAGATTGATCCGAAGAAATTATTTCTGAATGCGGGCATCACCCAGGATTGGGCGACCCTGGAGGAGTAGAAAACGCGCCGCGAAAGAGACTGCTCCCTTTCGCGGCGACTCCGATGCCCTGAACCCACTGGAAGTCGCCGCCGGAATAGTACGATGTCTATGCAAACACCATCGCTTCCCGACATGATCGACAAGTCCAAGCCGATCCCACTCTATTACCAGATCGCGGACGACATCAAACGGCGTATCGCCGACAAGGAACTCAAACCGGGCGACAAGCTGCCAACCGAACAGTGGCTCATCGAGGCCTATGGCGTCAGCCGCATTACGGTACGCCGCGCCCTGACCGAGCTGATCACCGACGGCACGGTGGAGCGAACGCGCGGGCATGGCCCGGTGGTGGCGCAGCCCAAACTAAACCGCCAGGTCTTGCGGCTCACCGGTCTGCACGAGGAAATGAGCAAGGCAGGCCTAGCACCCACGTCAAAGATCCACGGCGTGGTCCGTAAACCCGCGCAGGGCGTCGTGGCCCGACAATTGGGTCTGGAAGAGGGCGCGCCCGTCCTCTCTTTCCGCCGTTTACGCCTTGCCGACGGGCAGCCGATTGCCACGCAGGTGTGTTATCTTCCCGAGGCGCTTTGCCCCGATTTCGATCCCAAACGTCTCGAACGCGACTCTTTATACCGGATTCTCGAGCAAGAGTACGGTCTGGTCATCGACTACGCCAACCAGACCGTCGGGGTAAAGGTTCCCGGCAAGCGGCTGGTGGAGGAGTTGCAACTGTCCGAATGCATCGGTCTCTTGCAAATGTCCCGAACCACCTATCTGAAATCGGGCCAAGCGATTGAGTACACCCAAATCTATTACGTCCCCGGGCGCTATGAAATCTTCATGTGCCTTTATCGGTAGAATACCCAATGGAAAACGCCACGCCAAGCGCTACCGGCATCCTCGCAGTGGATATCGGCTCCAGTTCCTTGCGCGTCACGCTCTATGACGAGAACCTCGCGGCACTCGATACGCGCACCGAGAAACACGCTACTGAACGCCAGGCCGATGTTCTCCGCTATTGGCTGGCGATAGAAGCCATGATCCGCCGGTTGAGCCGGGATCATGGTGGACGAGACATCCGCGCCATCGGCGTCAGCTCGATGCTGGGGTGGGTAATGGTGGATGCGTACGGCAATCCCGTCTCCCCGGCCTGCACCTGGATGGATCACAAACCGGAGCAAGAGGAACTCCTCAGGCAGGCCATGGACGAACGCGATTTCTCGCATCGCACCGGCCGCAGGCTAAGTCCGGAGTTGGGCGGATTGAAGCTGCGCCACCTCATGGATACCCAGCCCGAAGCCTATGCACGGACGGCAGCGCTCCTTTCACTTAAGGATTACATCAATTTCCGTCTCTGCGGCCGCTTCGCCATGGACCGGACCATGGCGTGCTACACCGGCTTGTACAATATCCATACGGACTCGTGGGACGCGGACATCTGTGCCGCATTGGGTGTGGACATGACCAAGCTGCCGCCGCTGTTCGGCGGCACGTCGGTTGTCGGCTCGATTGATGGAGCGTGCGCTGCGGGTTTAGGGTTGTCCGGGCGCGTCGACGTCGCTGCCGGCGGTCCCGACGGCTCTGTCGCAGTCTTGGGTGCCGGTGGAATAAACCCTTGCGACGCGGTGACGGTAATGGGCACGTCGGATGTATTTTTTGCTGTCGGTTCCGAGCTGGTGCAGGACGGCAACCGGCACGTTGTGACCAATCCCCACGTCCTCCCCGGAATGTGGCTGGTCGGCGGCCCACTCGGTATGGCTGGCGGAACGCTTGGCTGGTATGCCGTTACGCTTCTTGAAGGCGGGCGATCAATGGCGGAACTGGGCGCGCTGGCTGATGGCATCCCGCCCGGTTCGGGAAACCTGATATTCGTCCCCAGCCTCACTGGCGAACGCACGCCCTTCTGGAACGGCGCGGTGCGGGGAACGGTTGTGGGATTGACTCGTGATCACGGCCCGGGACACCTTTTCCGCGCCCTAATGGAGGCCAATAGCTTTGCCATTCGCCGCATTATCGATGTCTTGGCTGAACTCGGCGTCTCAGTCGCCCGCATGTCCGCCATCGGCGGCGGCGCGGGCAACGATCTATGGCTGTCGATTAAGGCCGATGTGTGCGGCGTGGCTATCGACGTTCCGGAAAGCCTTGAGGCCACGTCCCGTGGCTGCGCCGTTTTGGCTTGGCTGGCAGCCAATCCCGATTCGCCTTCACCCACCGCACCGCCTATCCAAAAGAGTTACCGGCCGAACGGCGAGCATACTAGCCTGTACGCCCAGCACTACCAACGTTACCTCAAGGTCATGGCATTGTGCGAAGAGCTGTACCCGTAGGTACTCCATCCATTTCGGCCAAATTATTGTTTTTGAGCACGGATCGCCAATGTCTCCGAACCTTCAGAAAAAAGGACGCCTGTTACATCGCTGAAGAATGCGAAATTATGAAAACCGGCTTCTGCCAATTCTGCCGCAATCGTTTCCCTGTCGAAATATCGATGCCAAATATAATACGGTTGGGTACTCTCTCGGGAGACGACCACTGTCTGTTCCAGGGTAGTCCGCTGGTCATAGATACAATTATTTTGAATTGTGAAGTGGGAATCCGGCCGCCAAAATCCTCCGTTCTCGTGGGAGGACCAGCCCCGTTCCTCACGGAATCCAGCCAGCTTCGCCATGGTAAAAACGTCCAAGAGTACGGTGCCGCCGTCGCGGAGGCTATTGTGAATGAGGCGGAGCAGTCTCGCGCCTTCTCCTGGTGATAGCGCGCCGTAATCGCAATAGATCAGCATGGCGAGATCAAAACATTCCGCATAGTCCATTTCCAAGTAATTGCCGTATCGATACTCGATAGTGCGTCCGGTCCGCTTCGCCTGTTCGCGCGCATAGTCGATGGATCGGCGCGAAAAGTCGATGCCTGTCACGTGGTATCCATTGTCGTGCAGCCGTTCCGCGTACAAACCCGGACCACAACCAACATCGAGGAGATCGCGGTGCCGATCCGGCGGCAGGCTGGCGGTTATCCACGCGACTGAGCGGTCGATAAAACCGAGCTTGCGGCTGGCGCCCTCGAAATTCGGATCAAGATGGGCTTTGAGAAGTTGCTCCGAAATATGCGGTTCGTCCCAGAAGTTGGCTGACCCGCGGTGAAATGGCGGAGGGAGGGCAAGGCTGTCATATATGGTCATGGTCGACGCTTTTCAGCAAATGTAGACTTTACGATTTTCAAAAATTACCGTCACAGCACTCTATGTGCCAGTACGAGCCGATTCCACCATCTCTGCAAGCAGGTGCATTCCCGCATCAATACGGTTCTCTTCAACATTACCGTACCCGATGAGAAGCGTATCATCATATTCGGTTCCATCCTGCACATATCGGGAGCATGGCATTACCGCAAGGCTGTTGTCAAGACAGCGTTCCCGGAAATCTTTCCCGAATCGATTGCCGGGCAAACGGAGCGCAAGATGCAGTCCGGCGCTGTCTCCCATAATCTCGACATGGTCCCCGAACACGCCTGCGATGGAGGCGACGACGGCTTTACGCTTTCGACCGTAAATCCCGGTCATGGTTTTGATATGCCTATCCATTCGTCGTTGTTCAAGAAAACGGCACAGCGTCACCTGCTCGACTATGGGGTTTTGCACGTCGGTGTAGCGGCGCAATTCGCACCAGCTGTGTTGCAGCGCCTTTGGCACGATGGCGAAACCGATCCGTAACGCGGGAAACAGGGTCTTACTGAATGTTCCAATATAAACGACCCGCTCCGGATCCAAGCCATATAATGGCGTCAGAGCCTGCCCGCCGAATCGGTATTCACTGTCGTAATCATCCTCGATAATATACCAGTCGTTCTCTCTCGCCATGGCAACGAGGTGCGCCCGCCTCGACGCCGACAACACGCACCCTAACGGGAACTGATGCGATGGCGTCACATACACTCCCGCAAGCGCTTGCCTGTCGATCAGATCAACCCGTAATCCCCCCGCATCGACAGCGCACGGTGTGAATGTGATATTTCTCAGCTGCATGAATCGCGTCACCGCCAAATGGCTGGGATTCTCGACAGCTATCGTCCGCATTCTCCGGCACAGCGTTTCCACAGCCAAGCCAATAGCCTGGGTTGCGCCCGAGGTGATGAAGATAGAATCGCCATTGGCGCGTATGCCGCGTGACCGCAGCAGCCAATCGGCTATGGCTGTTCGCAACGGGGCATAGCCTTGCATACTCCCATACAGCATATCGCCAGGCTTTACCGTCTCGAGAACTTCGCGCTGCACGCGGTTCCACTTGCTAAAAGGGAAATGTGTCAGGTCGGGGATTCCGGTCCGGAAATCGTAACGGAGAGCAAGGGGTGCGTTCGGTTTTAGGGAAATCTGGGTTGGAGGACTCATGCGCTCCAGCGCAATATTCTCCAGTACCGTGAAACCGGATCCCTGGCGACTGACGATATATCCTTCTGTCCACAACATTTCATATGCGTCATTGACGGTATTCCGCGAAACTCCGATGGATATGGCAAGCCCTCTTGTCGAGGGTAACGCATCGCCCGCATGCAGATGCCCGGTAAGGATGAGGTCGGCGATTTGCTCCCGTATTTGCCGGACCAGCGTGATGTCGCTGTCCCGCTCCACCGTAATGCCAAGCATGACGCTCTTCAAACTGGTACTCCTCGGAAACGTGTCAACTGGTACTGGTCATGGTAGTGCGCTTGCCTATCATACCATGCATCGTTCGTTGCCAGTACTGACAAAGTCGGGAGTATGCGTGAAGACATCTGTGGGAATATGCTATGTGGCTGCCGCTTTTATGCTGGCTGGCTCATCGGTGGTGGCGGCTCGTTATATCACCACGTATCTGCCCCCCTACACCATTACCTTTCTGAGCCTCGCTTTCGCCGTCGCGACGGTGGTGTCATTTTATGGCGGGATGATTATAGACGCCATAGGCCGGATAAGCGCGAAGCGGTGGCGGTTGTTGTTCCTGCAGGCGTTGTTAGGAATCGTCCTTTTCCGCGTGTTTCTCACCTTTGGCCTGCGCCATATAAGTGCGGCCGAAGCCGGGATCGTCACCGGCACGGCACCGGCGATAACGGCACTGTTCGCCGTGGCGGTGTTGCGGGATTCCATAACTGTCCATAAGGCGGCGGGGATATTTCTGACCATGCTGGGTATGCTGATACTGCAGGGATTTCCCTTCAATGCGGTTAATCTGGAGCGGGAACATATCGTCGGGTATGTGCTGGTGCTTGCCGCCACCGCGTGTGAGTCGTTCTTTGTCGTGTTATCACGCAGGATGTTTATGCAAGATCCGGAAGACGACGAACACCTTCACCCGGTCGCCCATGCCGGAATCGTCAGCGGTATCGCCCTGGTGCTGTGCTTTTTCCCGATGTTGACAGAGGCGTCGCAGGCGGACCTTTTTGCCGTCCCGCCAAGCGGGTGGCTTGCGCTCGCGTGGTATGGAGCGGTGGTGACAATCTTGGCATTCGCCTTTATGTTTTACGGTGCCAAGGTATGCGACGGGTACACGATTTCCGCGCTCACCGGAGTCATTCCGCTGACTTCGGTCATATTATCCATTGTCATTCTCGGGAACGATGTGCAGCCGCATCAGTGGCTGGGCTGTATCGTCATCGGTATTTCCATGTGGGTGATCAGCCGCCCGCGCCTGCGCCGTGCCGCAGCGAATTAGAGGTTTGCCAGCACCGCAGTTAGTTGTTCCCACAGCCGCACGGTCGAATGACACAACAGCCGTTCCTTCGGCGTGTGCACGTCCTTCACATCCGGACCAATGGAGATGGCGTCCAGAGTTCGTCCGGCTTTCTTGAACGAATCGACAAGGCAACCGCACTCCAATCCAGCGTGGACGCCCAGGCAGGTCAACCCCTGCGCGGCGAAAAGTTCCTGTACCCGGTTCAGGTGCGCCGGCATTTCCCAGCCACGGGTGGTGCTCCCGACCCTCACCTCCCCACCCGCCAGCGCGGCTAGTCCGGCGATCCGTTCCATCAGATCTTCCAGAACCGATTCTGTCGAGCCACGGGCCAGCAACGTCATTTGTGTCATACCTCCGGATAACGAGGCTATTCCCATGTTGCAGGACGTCTCCACCAGCAAATCGGCATACGTCAGGGTGCCGTCCATCAAATCGTCGGTTTGGATAAAGCGGTATACCCCGAGCGGCAACAGGGTCACGGTCCGAATGAGTGTGTCGCGCCCCTCCGCAGTCAGGGCAGGGGAATCGTCGCCGGGCTGGTCGGTTGCTTCGATCGTCACGGTGCAGTCCGCATCCGACGAGCGGTACTCATTCCGGAAGATTTCGGTCCACGTCTTCGCCATGACGACAAGGTGTTCTGCCGCATGCTTTGAAGTCAGCCCCACCACCGCTTCGGCATAGGCTGGGATGGCATTATCCTTGCCGTTGCTGCTCCCTGGACCGAAAGTGTGGAGGTTTAGCTCGGGATATTCTTGTGCCGCCGCCCGCAAGAAGCGGGCGAGGAGGACATAGGCGTTGGCTCGGGCGCGGTTAATCTCGACGCCGGAATGGCCGCCTTCCAGGTTTTCGATCTGAACAAGGCAGTAGGCCGCGCTTTTCGCGTTAGGGTTTGTTTTCAGCGGCAACACCAGTTCCGACCGTATGCCGGCGGCGCTGGATATATAGGCGGTGTCCAAGTCCTCGGCATCGAGGTTGATCAACACCTCGCCTTCCAACATGGCGGGATCCATATTTTCCGCCCCAATCATGGAGGTCTCTTCGTCCACGGTGAAAAGCGCTTCAAGCGGCGGGTGCGCGATTTCCGTATTGGTCAGGACCGCCATGGCTATGGCGACGCCGATGCCGTCGTCCGCACCGAGGGTGGTGCCGTTCGCACATAATTCGTCGCCGTTCAGGACCAGTTCGATAGGGTCGCTCGTGAAATCATGCTCGGTCTCCTCCGTCTTGATGCACACCATATCCATGTGCGCCTGGAGGATGACGCCGTGTTTGGACGACGAATGTTGGGCAGGCTTACGAATTATCACGTTGCCGGTCGCGTCTTTCACCGCAACCAGGTTATTCTTTTTGGCAAGCTCTTCCAGAAACACGCCCGCCCGAGCCACATCGCCGGAGCCACGCGGCACAAACGAAAGGTCGGCGAAATATTCAAGTACGCGGTCTGGCGGCAGCCCGTCCACCAGCGTGTGGTTGTGCTTGTCGATTGCATTGCGTTCGTCGTCTGTCACGATTTGATTACTCCAGCATGTGCGAAAGCTTCACCCGGTAGGTATCGAGGATCACCGCCGCGACGATGATAAAGCCGGTGACGATTTGCCGCGCGAAGTCCGACAGCCCCACCAGCAGCAGCCCATTCGTCAGAACGCCCATGATCGCGGCGCCGATCAGGGTGCCTATGAGCGAGCCCTTGCCGCCCGACATGCTCGTGCCGCCGATGACGACGGCGGCAATGGCGTTTAGTTCAAAGCCGACGCCGAGGATGGGGCTGGCGATATTGAGGCGGAGCATATAAAGGATGGCGGCCAGTCCCACCGCCATGCCGCAGATGACAAACGCCGTCACCTTATAGAATTTGACGTTATGGCCGGACAAACGCACCGCTTCCTCGTTATTGCCGATACCGTAGATCATCCTGCCGAACACGGTATAGGAGAGGACGAAATGCCCGACCAGGACGATGGCCAGCGCGATCAGGAAGATAAGCGGAATGCCAAAGAACGACTGGGTGCCGACCGCATTAAAAGCGCGGGGGAAATTAAAAATCGTGCGCGAATTCGAAATCGACAAGGCCGACCCGCGCGCAATATTAAGCATGCCCAGCGTGACGACAAACGATGGAATGCGCCAGCGTTCCGACACCCAGCCGTTGAACAACCCGCAGACGATGCCTCCCGCAAGGCTGGCGAGAATGGCCAGGATAATTGCCATCGGCACACTCAGGTCGCCGTTGGAGATGACCAGTCCGGCCAGGATGGTACACAAGGACAACACCGACCCGACCGACAGGTCGATACCGCCCAGCAGGATGACGAAGGTCATGCCGACCGAGATCACGGTGTTGATGCTGATTTGGGTGAAGATGTTCGAGATGTTGTTCGGCTTGCGGAAATTCGGCTCGTAGAGGGCGAAAATCAGACACAGCAGCACCAGCACCAGGCCGATGCCGGCTTCGCTCATAAGCAGGAAGGACAGCCGTTTTTTCGTCATCGCGGTTCCTTATTTAATGTATTCCTGGTAGGCGTAGGACAAGATGCGTTCCTGGCTGAAGTCGGCCCGCTCCACCTCGCCCGCGATGGTGCCGGCTGAAAACACGAGGATGCGGTGACAAATGCCCATCAGTTCGTTCAGGTCCGACGACACCACCAATATGCCTTTGCCCCGCTCCAGCAGCCGCCAGAGGAGCAGGTAGATTTCGTATTTTGCCCCGACGTCGATACCGCGCGTCGGCTCGTCGAAGAAGAGGATGCGGGCGTCGCGGTAAAGCCACTTCGCCACCACCACCTTCTGCTGGTTGCCGCCCGAGAGATTGCGGCACAGTTGTTTATCCGACGGGGTGCGGATGCCGAGTTCGTCGATATACTTGTCGGCCGCCTCCGTCTCCAGGTTCCGGCGCATCAGCCCGTGCCGGGATGCCTTGTCCAGCGCCGCCATGGTGACGTTCGCAAACACCGGCATGTCGAGGATCAAGCCCTGGTTCTTCCGGTCTTCCGTGAGCAGGCTCAGCCCGGACGCCACCGCGTCCCGGGGCGAGCGGATATCCACCTGTTGGCCGTCGATGAAAACTTCGCCGCCGTCTTTCGGATCAGCGCCGAAGATGGCCCGCAGCGTCTCGGTCCGCTTCGACCCGACCAACCCGGAGATGCCGAGACTCTCGCCTTCGCGGAGCGAAAACGAAATCGGGTGCGGATTCCCCTGTATACGCAGGTCGCGCGCCTCAAAAATGACTTTTTGATTCGGCTGCAATTCGGCCCGGAACGGGTATTCCGCATCCATGTCCCGGCCGACCATCATCGAGACGATTTCCGGGATTTTGGTTGTCGCCACATTGCGGTTCCCGACGACCTCGCCGTTTCGGAGCACGGTAAGCCGATCGGCGACCTCATAGATTTCTTTCAGGTGATGGGAAATAAACACAACGCCGATGCCGTCTGCCTTGAGGGCGCGGACGATTTCGAACAAGCGGCCCGAGTCCTTTGGCGACAGCGTGGCTGTCGGTTCGTCGAGGATGAGGACGCGGCAGCGGCTGGAAATGGCTTTGGCGATTTCCACCAATTGCATCTGCGCCACACCCAGGAGTTCCACCGGCGTGCGCGGATTCAGGTCCAGTCCCAAACGGTCCAGCACCGCCTGCGCCTCGCGGTAGAGGCGGCGGTAATCGACCAGCGGGCCGCGCCGGGGCAGATTGTCGAAGAAGATGTTTTCAGCCACCGACAGGTAGCCAAGAAGATTGAATTCCTGATAGACGACGCGAATACCCGCCTCCATCGCCGCGTGCGGGTCGAGGGGCCGGTAGGGTTGGCCGTCCAGGTACATTTCGCCCGAGTCGGCGTGGTGGAAGCCGCACACCGCTTTGATGAGGGTGGATTTGCCCGCGCCGTTCTCGCCCAGGAGCGCCAGGCATTCGCCTTTCGCCAGGGTCAGGCTGACGTCCGACAGGGCCTGGACGCCAGGGTACGATTTCGAGATGTTCTTTAGTTCGAGGATAGGCGTCATAATGTACCGGGTGGTGAAAAGCGGCCGCACCGGTGGGTGCGGCCGCGGGCAAACGGTTTACTTTCTGATGAAATCCTGGGCCGACACGACGGCGACCGGCGTCTTGATCCAGCCGTCCAGCTTTTCGCCGCCAATGATGCGGAAGCCGACCTTGATGGCGTTTGCGGCCATTTCCGGGCCGAACTGGTCGACGGTTGCAAGCATCTTGCCGTCGCGGATCAGTTCCTGGCACGCGCCGATGTTGTCAAAGCCGACCACGTCGATGTCGTTGATGCGTCCCGCCGCTTCCAGCGCCTTGACGACGCCGAGCGCCATCGAGTCGTTCGCGCACATCACGCCCTGAACGTCGGGGAAGCGGGTGAGGAGGTTGGTCATGACGGTGTTCGCCTCTTCCGTCTCCCAGTGGGCGGTGGTGGATTCGAGGAGTTCGAGGTTGTACTTTTCGACCGTCTTCATGAAGCCGGCCTTGCGCTGTTTCGCGTTGTCCGCGCCGGGATTGCCTTCGATGATAATGACCTTGGCGCCGCTGCCGAGCTTGGCCGCCATAAAGTCACCGACCCGTTCCGAACCTT
The DNA here is from genome assembly GCA_021205245.1 of Planctomycetaceae bacterium. GTDB lineage: Bacteria > Planctomycetota > SZUA-567 > SZUA-567 > SZUA-567 > JAJBSZ01. Next base: position 32,072 of record JAJPXZ010000107.1, on the reverse strand, counting down.
CTTCGTTATCCGGGCCGACGAAAAGGAAATCTTCCGGCAGGTCGTTCGCGACAAGGGCCTGTTTATCGAGGGTAACGTCGAAGTTGAGGACCAGGATGCCTGCGTCAACCGCCTTTTTGACAGACGGGACCAGCCCGACGGAGTCGGCGGGCGCGAGGATAATCATGTCGACGCCACGGGTGATGAAGTTTTCCATCGCGTTCACCTGGGTGTCGATGTCGGTCTCGGAGTTCATGCCGACGGGGATGAGGGTAAAGGTGCCGTCCTCTTCGGCGAACTTGCGCGCACCTTCTTCCATAGTCTTGAAAAACTCATTGGCGAGGGATTTCATCACCAGGCCGACCACCGGTTTTTCACCAGCCATCGCCCCAACAGAAAACATGCACAGCGCCAGCACTGCCAGAAACGTTTTCTTCATCACGATCTCCTTATAAAAGATGTCCTACCCGTGTATGGATGGCCGGACGTGAAGCCCGGAAAAGCGGCGATGCGCCGCATTGTCGTGACAGTTTGGTGTGAACTGAAAAATACCCCTCTTCCTTATGTTTACCACGTTTTTCACGTTTTACCAGAGGTCGTGTGTAAATATTCACGTTTTATTTTCATCCGTCGTGGCTGTTACTCGACGATACGCACCTGATCATCGCCGTGGAGCGGCACCACGATGCAGTCGTTCGCATAGGTGCGTTCCGGCAGGACGATGATCATGTTAAGGGCGTCCTGGCCATAGGCGAACGGCGCGTGGTGCCAGACGCCCGCGTTCATGGTGATGAAAGTTCCGCGCGGCACTCTGAAGATGCGGATGCGGTCTTTCGGCATCACCCCGTTCGGCGTCGCGACCGCGACATGGATAAGGGCGTCGCCGTCCAGCGGCAGGTTGCCTTCGGCTGTGTAGTTGTGGATTTCACTGGTGTCGACGACGAGCGGGCGCTTCTCCACCCGGCAGATTGAGAACGACGGCAGCGATCGCGGATGCGCCATCGCCACCTGAATCATGTCCCGGTGGAAGCGGATTGGATTATCGCCAATCGCTTCGGTGTCGGGGTCCAGCATGTTGACGTAGGTCCCGAAGGGCCGGTAGGCCTCGGGCGTCAGTTCTTCGATTTTCGCGGTGGGCATGGTAACCTCCTCTGTGGTTGGATTGACCGGTCATGTCCGATACCATCAAGCGCACGGTGTACGAGAGCAGCGTGAAGCTGTAATACTATAAAGGTTACTAAGGGTGTGGCCTTCAGTAGAAGCATAGGACAAGTCGACGCGGCTGTCGATGGGAAATTTGGCGGGAGAACGCACGGTGCAAGACGAATGGACGTGTGCAAAAAAAACGGCCCGGCGCATTGCCGGGCCGCCACAGTATGCGAGTTGGAAAAAGCCTAATCCTTTTGCCACGTCTTCTGCTGACCCAGCAGAATAAACTCTTCCACATTCATGTTGAAGATAATGCCGCCGCCCGGTTCCGACAGGGTCGGCACGGTGGCGATGGCTTCGACAATGCCTTTCACCTTCTCCTTCTCGGAGACGATAAGGAGCATTTCTTTTTCCGGAACCAGGGTAATGCCGAAGAATTTGACGTCCTCTTCGGTGCCGGTGCCGCGCGCGTTGATGATGGTGCCGCCGCTGGCTCCGGCTTTTCTGGCCTCGGCCATGACGTCGTCGGCGTAGCCGGAATTGACGATGACGGTGATCAGTTTGTAGCCGGAATCCATGGGGGTGCTCCTCGTTTGCTCGTGGGAGAGAATTTGCGTCTCGTTCGTTTTGCGAAGAAACAGTTCAGGCACTTTCAGGACAACGGCGGTGCCGGCGAACTTGCGCGGCTCCTGTTCGGCCGCGTCGCGGATTGCCTTCACGACGGCCGGCCCTTCCGCGCCGATAACGGTAAAGATAACGTCCTGCTGGATGTCCGCGAGGGACAGCGCCTGCAGAACCTTGGAGTTGCCCAGCGACTGGCCGAGTGCCAGCGTGCCGCCCCTGGCGCCGGCCGATTTCGCGGCCGCGACCAGTTTTTCGCCCCGGTGGCGCTTGGTGAAACAGATCAATATCTGCGCCGGCGTGGCTATGTGGTTTTGCATGATTTCCCTTCCACGTATTTAACGACCAGACCGAGAATCTGGATGGTGATCAGAGGAGCCATGGCGATCATCGCCACCATGCCGAAGGCGTCGGTGGCGGGGTTGCCGCCGATGGCGGCGGACGCACCCAGGGTCAGGGCCAGGACAAAGGTGGTGGACATCGGCCCCGATGCCACCCCGCCCGAGTCGAAGGCGATGGCGGTGAACATGGGCGGACATACCTTGGTCATGGAAAGGGCCAGGATATAGCCGGGAATAAGGATATACCAGATGCTCAGGCCGGTAATAACCCTGAGCATGCCAAGGGTCACGGCGATGGCGACCGACAGCGACAACGCCCCCAGCATGACCGAACGGCGTATCGAGCCGCCGGACACCTCTTCCACCTGCTCGGTCAAGACCCACACCGCCGGTTCGGCGCACACCACCACCGCGCCCAGGATAAGGCCGACCGGGAGGAGCGCCCAGCCGTCGGCAAGGACGCCCAATTGCATCCCCAGCGATCTGCCGATGGGGGTAAAGCCGCCGTTGACGCCGGTCATGAAGATGATAAGGCCGATCCAGGCGTAGATAAAGCCGAACACCATACGCCGTACCTGTTGCCCGGGCAACCGCAGCAGGGTAATCTGGAAGATGAAGAATATCGCCACCAGCGGCAGCAGTGCCATCGTTATGTCGTAGGAGACGTGCGGGAGTTGCTGCAGGAACGGCTCGAACAGGGACGTCTCGGCCGCGGGGGCGAGGTTGGCCACATCGACATTTTTGTCCATGGGGCTGAACAAGCCCATAACGGCGACGGCGGCGATGGGGCCGATGGATGCGAGTCCGACAAAGCCGAAGGAATTATCAGCCCCGTCGGTACGCTTCACCGTCGCGGCGACACCGATACCCATCGCCATAATAAATGGCACGGTGATAGGGCCTGTGGTCGCGCCGCCCGAGTCGAAGGCGATGGCGACGAAGGCGGGGTCGACAAAACTCGCAACGATAAAAACGGCGATATAAAACAGGATAAGCAGCAGCGGCAGGGACAATTGCAGCACCACGCGAAGCATGGCGATGACGAGGAACAGGCCTACTCCCACCGCGATCATGAGGAGCAGCGCGGTCCGGTCCATGCCCGGTGCCACTCCCGCCACCTGATTCGCCAGGACCTGCACATCCGGTTCGGCGATAGTGATGGCGAAGCCAATGGCGAAGGAGGCGACGAGTATCAGCACCAGGCTGCGCCGGTGCGTCAGTGCCGCGCCCACGCGCTGTCCAAACGGCACCATGCCGATATCCGCGCCGACCAGAAAAATGCTCAACCCAAGGAGGAGCAGCACGCCTCCCAGGATGAATTGGGGTAATTGGCCGGGGGGCAGGGGGGCAATGGTGAAATTGAGGAGGAAGACGATAGCCATGACCGGAATCACCGATACGGCGGACTCTCTGAGTTTATGAATCAAGCCCCTCTCCTAGTGTGAAAAAATAGGGTATAGAATACTTAATTGTAGAAAAAACGATCGCGATCCGCAACAATATACCGGCCCGCCAGACGGGTATAAAAACGCATGCATGAAGAGGAGAGGGTGATGTCCCACGATGAACCAGGGCGGGAGTACGACTCAATAGCCGATCTGCCCAAGGAAAAGCTGCTGGAACTGGTTGCGAATTACTCGAAGAACTGGATTGCCCACGACGGGCTGTGGTTTCAGTCGGTCGAATCCGAACACGGCATGGAAGAGGCGAACCGGCACAACATCAACGCCTGGCGGCGGTTCACCGTCATCGAGGCAAAGCGCATCAAACAGTTCCTGGACCTGCCCGAGCGGGCCGGGTTGGACGGATTGCGGCGCGCCTTGGCGTTTCGCATGTACGCGCCCCTCAATAAGACGGTAACGACTATCGAAGGGAATGTTCTCACCTACGACGTTACCACCTGCCGGGTGCAAGCCGCGCGCGAGCGGAAAGGGATGCCTTTCCACCCCTGCAAGCCGGTGGGTCTGGTCGAATACGGCCTGTTCGCCTCCACCATCGACGACCGCTTTACGACCGAGTGCGTCAGTTGTTTTCCCGACATCACCTGTCCGACCAGCAATTGCGTCTGGCGGTTTACGCTGAACGAGTAGGGGCGGAGTAGTCTTCAGCGCTCCACCCACCCCCATCGTCACCCCGGCGTGCATACATCCAACCGGGCAAAAAACGGGCGGTTCGGCCGGGGTCCACGCCCCGGCAGCCGCTCCACCGTATACACATAACCCCGAAGCGCTAAAAATACGGAAACACCGGTTCAATCGCCTGGTACAAGCGTTCAAACAGATCCTTGTTCTTCGCATACACCGCCTGGTTATCCGGGTCTGGACTGGTCTTGTCCTCGATATGGAAAAACCGATCCACCACCGAAAAATCGGCAAATATCCCCGACCCAACCCCGGCGATAATCGCCGCGCCAATCGACGTCGCTTCCTCAAGGAAGTTGGGCCGCAGGATGGTCGACCCATACACATCCGCCATAATCCGCCGCCACAGATCCCCCTTTGCTCCTCCGCCGATAACGACGATATCGTCCACCGGCGCGCCGTTGCCGCGGAAGATGTCTATGATGATAGAGAGATTCATCGACACCCCTTCCAGTACCGACCGCACGATGTCGGCGCGGTTCGTGTTCATGGTCAAGCCGATAAAGCCGCCCCGGGTGAGGGGATTCCAGCGGGGCGAACGCTCGCCCAGAAGATACGGCAGATAGATAAGCCCGTTGGCTCCGGGAGGCGAGGACGCGGCGACCTCGTTCATGATTTCATACGGGCTGCGGCCTTCGGCTTCGGCCCTGAGGGTCTCGGCCAGGCATACCTCCGATTTCAGCCAGGCATAGGATGACGCGGCGGTCTGCATGGTGCCGCAGGGGTGGAACAGGCCTGGCACGGCGTGCGCCCAATTGAAGGTGCGTTTGGCTGCATCGTAGATCGGCTCGGGCGTACTGGTCGCCACCCACGACGACGAGCCGAGGTAGTTGTAAGTCCGTCCTTCAGCCACCGATCCCGCGCCCACCCCGGCACAGACGCCGTCACCGCCGCCCGCGACCACCGGTATTCCCTGCCGCAGGCCCATGGCCTCGGCCGCTTCGCGGGTCAATTCGCCGACGACGCCGGTGGCGGGGATGAGGTCGGGTAGCTTGTCCATGTCCAGCCCGGCGGCTTGCACCAGTTGTTCCGACCACGCGCCGGCCTTGAGGTCGAAAAGGTTGGTGCCGGACGCGTCGGTGGGCTCGGATGTCATCCTGCCGGTGAGGCGGAAGTTGAGGTAATCTTTCGCGTTCAGCATCTTGTAGGTGTTGCGGTAGATGTCAGGCTGGTTGTCCCGCACCCACATTAGTTTTGTCGCTGAGTACGAGGCGCTGGCGCGGTGGCCGGTGATGCGGTATATCTCGTCCTCGCCGCCTCGCTCGGTAAAGACCGCAGCCTGTTCAACCGACCGTTGGTCGCAGTAGAGCATGTGTTTGCGGAGCGGCCGTCCCTCCCGGTCAACGCAGAGGCAGCCCATCATTTGGCCGCTGAAAGCGATGGCGGCGACCCGGTCCGGTTCCTGGCCTTCGAGAAGGGTGCGGGTGGAGATGCGGACCGCGTCCCACCAGTCCTCCGCGTTCTGTTCGGCCACGCCGCCTGGTCCATAAAAAGTATCGTAGGCATGGCTGCAACTCGCGATCAGTTCGCCTTCTTCCGAAAAGAGGGTGGCTTTGTTGCCGGAGGTGCCGAGATCGTGGGCAAGAATGAGTCGATTCATGAACGGCCTTTCTGCCAGGCGGGGTTGTCCACCAGTTCGGGTTTGCCATTGCGTTCAACCACCAGCTTGCGGAAGCCTTGGTGTTCAATCGTGCCGTAGTCGTGGCCGGCGTCGGCGCGGAAGGCGAAGAAGGTGATCAATTTATCTGTGGGTGAAACGTTGACGCTTCGGTGGGCATAGCGTCCGGGAACATAGACGGCGCTGCCTGGGTGGAGTTCGGCCGCCTCCCACTCCCCCTCGGGGCTTTCCATAATCATATAGCCGTGACCGGCGAGGCAATGGTACACCTCCGCCGCCTCCAGGACTTCGTGGAAGTGTCCCTTGGTCATATAGTACTCGTCTCCCACCTTGCCGGGCAGGACGATGCTGGTACCGACGGCGAGGTCGCCGGCGGTTGCGGGCAGGCCGAGGTCGTAGAATTCATAAAGGAGCGGATCGCCTTCCGCCAGCATGGCGGCGACGGCTTCCGTATCGTGAAACATCCCGCGCATGGACGAGAGGTGGCGCTTCATGCCGGGTTGGTTGTCGATAAGGCCGGTGACGGTGTCTACGGAAAAGAGCCGGGCGAGAGTGGTGGAGCCGGTGAGCATGGCTGGAACCTTTCACAAAAAGAAACGTGATAAAAAGCCGGGCGTGAGCATCTCGAATTACGCTTAGCTTATATCCGCGCGGGCGATGTCGTCAAGAGCGGCTTGGCATTTCCCGAGAAACGGTGTACAACTTTGCGCTGACGATTCCCTCTCCACGTAAAGGACCGGATATGCCCAACAACTATGCGCCGCGCAGTCGGCGAACCATGTATTTCATCGGCGTTACCACCGGCAAGTCCTCCATCATGAAGGTCTTCCCGAAGTGGGCCGACCACCTGGGGCTGGACGCGGTCATTGAAGGGTTCGATTTTCCCCCGCACGACGATCCCGAGCATTACCGCGAGGTGGTGCGGTTCATCAAGAACGACCCCATGTCCATGGGTGCCTTGGTGACGACCCACAAGTTGGACCTCCTCAAGGCGTCCAAGGATCTGTTCGACTATCTCGACCCCTATGCCGAGGTGCTGGAGGAAGCCAGCTCCATTTCCAAACTGGATGGCGGCTTGCGCGGCCACGCCAAGGATCCCATCACCAGCGGGCTGGCGTTGGAGCGGATCGTCGGCCCAGGTTACTGGAAAAACAGCGGAGCGGAATTGTTGCTGCTTGGTGCCGGCGGATCGTCGCTGGCCCTGACCATGTATCTCAAGGAGAAGGCGGAAAACGGCGGCGACGTGCCGTCGCGGATTGTCGTCACCAACCGGAGCGAAAAGCGGCTGGAAGAGATGCGAGCAGTCCACGCCCGTATCAACTTTCCCATCCCTATCGATTACCGCCTCTGTCCGACGCCAGAGCAGAACGACGCCGTCATGGGCGGCATGCGTCCCGGCTCGCTGGTCGTCAACGCCACCGGCCTTGGCAAAGACGGGCCGGGCTCGCCTCTCACCGACGCGGGGGTGTTCCCTGACAAGGGCCTGGTGTGGGAATTCAATTACCGGGGCGACCTATTGTTCCTCGACCAGGCAAAGGCGCAGCAGGAAGCGCGCGGCTTGACTATCGTCGATGGCTGGGACTACTTTATCTATGGCTGGACCAGGGTGATTGCCGAAGTGTTCCATGTCGACATCCCGGTCAGCGGTCCGGGATTTGACGAGATCTCCCGGTTGGCCCGGGAGGCACGCTAACAATGGATACCTATCCTCCCGCAGCGGCTGGAACGCTGCACGTCTACTGGCTGGGTCAGGCCGGATTTATCCTGCGGAGCGACGAGCGCCTGGTCGTTATCGACCCGTATCTTTCCGACGCCCTCGCGGCGAAATATCGGGAGACGAAATTCCCGCATACCCGGATGATGCCGCCGCCGTTGGCGGTGGATGCGGCAATCGGGGCTGACATGCTTCTCTCCACCCATGCCCACTCGGATCATCTCGACCCGGGGCTGGTCAGGCCGTTTATGGAAGCCAATCCCGACTGCCAGCTCGTCTGTCCATCCAGCGCCGACGACACGGCGCTGGCTCGTGGCGCACCGCCCGAGCGGCTGGTGACGATGGACGCTGGCGGGCGCGTTGCCTACTCCAGCCTCAAGGTCGAGGCAATCGCCTCCGCCCACGAGAAGCTTACCCTGAACGATCGGGGCGAAAACCTGTTTCTTGGCTATATCATTGAGATGGGCGGCGTGCGGGTGTACCACTCGGGCGACTGCGTTCCCTACGAAGGGCTGGTCGACACGCTGGCAGCGCATCGCCCCGACGCGGCGTTATTGCCGGTCAACGGCAGGGACGACTACCGCCGCGACAACGGCTTCGCCGGCAACTTCACCATCCCCGAGGCAGGGGAGTTATGCGTGGCCGCCGGCATCCCGCTCCTGATACCGCACCACTTCGGCATGTTCGCCTTCAACACCGTCACAGAGGACGAAATTCGCACCGGGCTGGATGCGATTGCCGGTCTTGAGTACCGGCTGCCCACGGTGGACCAGCGGCTGGTCATCGCTCCCGGGCGGGGATAGCCAGGCAGAGGAAAAAGGCGACAGCCAGGAGGCTCACGTTCAGGAGCATGGCCCGGTTCAGGCCCCAGGCCTCGCCCACCACCCCCATCAGCCACGGGAACACAATGCCGCCCACG
>JAJPXZ010000107.1:0-23580 GCA_021205245.1 Planctomycetaceae bacterium | reverse complement strand
AAGCAGAGCATGGTCACCGTCCCCCTGGCGTCGGGGTGCCACGAATAGCCAAGCGTCAGCACCATCGGAATAGTCGCGCCGGTGAACAACCCGGCGGCGGTCGCACCGACAAACGCTGCCCACTCGCTGTCCAGAAGCACGCATGCCAGGAGTAAACTCGACCCCAAGGCCATCCCCACTCGCAGGAGCCATCGTTCCGAATAGCGCGTCGTCAGGAACGAGCAGCTCACCCGGCTGACGATTAGGCCGAGCCAAAACATCGACAACCCGAACCCGCTCAACATGTCCGCCGTGCCGAAGCGTTCCTGCAGGTAGGCGGGAACCCAGTTGTTCATGCCTATCTGGTGGCCGCAGTAAAGAATAAGGATGAAAAGGAGCAGGATCACATCCGGCTTCAAGACCGACCGGAAGGGAGCCGGCGTGACGGCGGCGACCCGGTCACCCCCATTGTCGCGGCGCGAGAAAATCCAGTAGGCGCCGCCCATCGCCAGGCAGAAAATGCCCAGCAGCAGGTAGGGCATCCGCCAGGAAAAGCCGCGTTCCAGCATATAGCTCCCCAGCAGCGGGCCGCAGAACGAGCCGATGCCGAAGCTGCCGTGGAGCAGGTTCATGTAGAACCCCTTGTTCACGGTATGCTTGGCGGCGATACAGGCGTTGATGGAGGCGTCCAGCAGCTTCGACACCATGCCGATAGCGAGCACCGTCACCAGGTAGGGTGTCAGGCCACGGGTGAAGGGGACGACCAGCAGCAGGAGCGAGAAGACGACATAGGTGACGAGGTTCAACCGCGCCGGCCGATAGCGGTCAATCAGAATTCCGGAGGTGAGGATGCCGAAAAAGCAGCCGGTATTAAGGACGGAAAAGAAGATCCCGCCGCGCGCGACCGGCAGGCCGAACTCGTCCAGCAGTTGCAGCAGGATGCTGCCGATGATGGTGGTGGACACGGCATAGGTCATCATCAGGAAATAGAGGACGATGGTGTCCAGGGGAAACAGCGGCGTGGACTCCGGTTTTGTCTCGGCGGTCGGCATCGGTGACTCCAAATGGTGGTCGATACCGGTATTAAAGCAGGAATGCCTCCGGAGTGATCAAAAAAAGCGCCGCGCCCACCATCGAAAGACGGTACACGCGGCAGATCGCCTGCGGGCGATGGCGATTGGGTCATGCTATAAAAAAGCGTGGCCGTGTCCCGCTGGAGAATGGCAGATCACCAGTTAGCGAGGGGACGGAACACGGCCACCGCAGGGTTTTTCTCAGGATCCTCCGCGCGGTGCGGAGGCGGGAGGGGCCTGCCCATGTGCAATTTGCGAGGTCCCGGCGCAAGTGCGAGCAAGCCCCCTGGAATAGAAGTCCATTGAATGGACTTAGGAAAAAGGCGAGTATGGTCGGGGCGGCGTTTCAAGAACTCCGATGGACTTCTTTAAACGCGGTAAATAGCGGGCAGACGGATGAAGCACATCTATCTGCCCTGTTCCCCTTACCCTGGTTCAGTGACGCCTGACGGCGCCCACGCGCTCCACCCGATTCAAAATGAAATTAGGGTGCCCTGCCTGAGAAGAGCGGCAGTTTGAGTGGCAAGGCACCCACACGTAAAGCCGTCGTTATTCGCCACCAGCGGCGGCGTGATTGGTACACGGATATGTCGAATGGCATCCAATTTTGGCCCGCTGAGGACAACTCTGAATCCATCGGACATATCCACTAGACGCGAGACGCACGCGTAAATTCTCGAGAAAACCTCACAAACACTCGGGGGCGATTTCATCGATATAGCGCATCAGCTCCCGGCGCAGCTTGACCATTTGCGACGCGGGTATGGATGCTTCGCCCATGGTTCTATCCATCCACAACCCGTCCAAAACCAACGACACCATGGCCAGTTTTTCCGGACATTTGCAGCCCTGACAAAGCTGCTTAAAATTGCGGCGCCGCAACGCGGCGAGGGCTTTGCGGAAATCTTCTTCCGTGTACATGCCCATGACGTTGTGGATGTTGTCCTTGTGTTTGTCGAAATGCTCCAACTGCGTGAGGACCGACGCGCGCAAACATCGGCCCGGCCCCTCGGGAAGCGAATCGTAGATTTCCTGGCGGCGAATTTCCGCAATCTCTTCATACCGGGTCAGAACGCTGGCAAAGATTTCCTTCTTGTTCTTGAAGTAATAGAAAACCCCACCCTTGCTCATGCCCGCCTCGGCGGCGATACCGTCTATAGTGGCTTTGGTATACCCATCGCGGTAGACAACCCGCATGGCCGCGTCGATGATTGCGTCTCGCTGCTCTTTTTGCCGTGTCATTATTTCGCCCTCTTTCTGGCGATGAGCAGACGACGGGTCGTTTCCGATGAAGAAACCAACCGGTCGGTTTCTAGTAATATACCGTGTGTTTCGCCAAATTGCTTGGAAATAAAAAGAAAAACCTGAACTTTTTATCTCTATTTAACGCGACAGTTTACGCGAAAAGTCGAAGATTATATCGTTATCATTCCGACGAGAAATGACCGTGGTTTATGCCGAATCAGTAGACCCAGCGGGGGTGTTTCGCAAAAAAAAGGCACGCCTCGGGAGGCGTGCCTTTTGGTGATAAAACCGATAATGCTGGAATGCTACGCGGACTTTTTGTAGCGATCCTGGGTCTTGCCCCGACGCTGCGGCCTGCCGCCGCCGTTGCGCCTGTCGTGGCCGGATGACCGGTGGGCCGACGACCTGTTGTCGCCGCTGCGACGCCTGGGGGCGAAGCTGGAGCCGGAGGAACCCCGTGATTCACTGGGTGCCGTTCCCGCGAGGGGGTGGTCCGACTCGATCGGAATGCTGATGGAAATCAGCCGTTCGATGTCGCGGAGGAGCGAGCGTTCGCTCACATCGCAGAACGACACCGCTGTTCCCTGCCGACCGGCGCGGCCGGTGCGGCCGATACGGTGGACATAGGTCTCGGGCACGTCCGGCAAGTCGTAGTTGACGACATGCGGCAGGGCATGGATGTCGATGCCACGGGCGGCGATGTCGGTCGCGACCAGGACGCGGAGCTTGCCGCGCTTGAAGGAATCGAGCGCCTGCTTGCGGGCCGACTGCGACTTGTTGCCGTGGATGGCGTCGGACTGGATGCCGGCGGCGTTCAGCATGCGGCAAATCTTGTCGGCGCCGTGCTTGGTGCGGGAAAACACCAGGCCGGTTTTAATGCCGCCGTTTTTCAGCAGATCGACGAGGAGGATGCCCTTTTTCGCCTTGTCGACATGGTAGACGGACTGCGTGACCGTTTCAACCGGCGACGATACCGCCGCAACGGCGATGTTGACCGGATTTTTCAGGACGGCCGCCGCCAGTGAAGCGATTTCCTTCGGCATGGTGGCGGAGAACAGCATGGTGTGCCGTTCGCCCGGGATCTTGGAGATGATCCGTTTCACATCGTGGATAAAGCCCATGTCCAGCATGTGGTCGGCTTCGTCCAGCACCAGGGTATTGATCTGACGGAGGTCGACCAGCCTCTGGTTCATAAGGTCGATGAGCCGGCCGGGGGTGGTGACGACCACGTCGACGCCGTTCCGCAGCGCTGCCGCCTGCGGCCCTTGGCCGACGCCGCCGAAGATTATCGCCGTCTTGATGCCGGTGAATTTGCCCAGGCTGTTGAAGCTTGCGCCGACCTGTGCGGCCAGTTCGCGGGTCGGGGCGAGGATGAGCGCCCTTGGAGCCCTGCGTCCGCGCGGCACGCCCTGCTCATACAGGCGGTGGATAATCGGCAGCGCGAACGCGGCCGTTTTGCCGGTACCGGTCTGGGCGCAGCCAAGGACATCCTTGCCGGCGAGAAGATGCGGGATAGTCTGTTCCTGGATTGGTGACGGGGTGGTGTACTTCTCCACGGTGACGGCGCGCAAGACGGGTTCAGCTAAATTGAGTTCACTAAAAATCATTCCGTTCCTTTTACCACTTTAATGCGTTGGCGTTTGCTGCTCGGCAACGCTTGTAAAGGCAAGGGCGGAAAGCATTCGTTCTCTCAATAACCCCAGCCAAATATATCATTTCATAGCATGTGCAACCCTGCAACTATACACAAAAAAACGGGGTTACAGGTCTAGCCCGTAACCCCGCGGTTTTCTGGCAATGACAGTGTCTCTAACTTTACCGATGTTCGGGTGAATGTCAATGACCTTTTACTTCAGGCTGCATATCATATGTAGGATAATGCTGCATTCCCCTCAAAAGCCCAAAGTCCGGCAGATTAAAAAATGATATCGATTACAAAAAATTTGCTGAAATAGAAAATTCTAAACTACCGAAAATAAAAGAAGTTACGAAAAGAGATATGAAACGCCGTCGGAGTTTTATCCACATAGTATTTTGACAAACCGTCCACCGTGTGATATGGTGAAATTACGGATGAGTTGAGCATTTATCCAGAATTTCGTGTAATACTCCCATAAAAAATCCAAGTATCGATCCGGCACGAGCCGATTTTTTCTTGAGCAAAATGTAATCGTTATCATTTCATGGAGAGCCCATGACTCACCCCATAAAGGTCGGCGTTATTGGCCTGGGCGCTATCGCCCACGCCGCAGAACTCCCCGCCTTGTCGGAAATTCCCGGCGTCCGCATTGTCGCCGGTTTCAGCCGTTCCGAAGCCAAACGCCTCAAAGCGGGGGGCAAGTACAACATCGAAAACCTGTGCGCCTCCTTCGACGAATTCATGCACGTCGATATGGACTGCGCCTTTGTCCTGACGCCCAAGCCGCACCACACCGAATACGCCATGCCGCTTCTCGAAGCCGGCAAACACGTGTTCCTGGAAAAGCCGCTGGCGATGACCCTCGCCGAAGGCAGGCGCATGGTCGAATTGGCGGAGGCCAAAAGGCGTTTCCTCATGGTCGCCTTCAACCGCCGTTACGCGCCGGTGTACCGCAAGGCCAAGGAAGCGTTTGAAGGAAAACGCCTCGACATCTGCGTCGCCGGCAAAGGCCGCAACGGCTCCGAGTTCCGCGCCACCCTCGAGAACGCCATCCACATGGTCGACCTGATGCGCTACTTCTGCGGCGAGGCGGTGGAGATTCAGGCCTACAGCCAGTTCACCGATCAGGACCGCGAAGACGGCTGCACCGCCCATATCCGCTTCGACTCGGGGGCAATCGGTATTCTCGTGGCCAGTCGCACCGCCGGCCAGTGGTACGAAACGCTCGATCTCTACGGCGGCGGTCAGACTGTCAGGGTCAACGCGCCGGACGACATCACCGTCATCAATCCCGAGACCGAGGTAAAGACGGTCCTGACGCCGCTCGCCATGGGCTGGGCCAGGCTCGAGGACAAGATGGGCTTCAAGCAGGAGGTCGAACACTTTATCGACTGCGTCCGCACCGGCAGCCAGCCGTTGTCAAACGGAGCCGATGCCCTCAAGTCCCACGAGCTGGTCGACGCCATTCTCCGCAAAGCCGGTCTGCCCGGTATGGAGTAGTCTCACATTCATGCGCACACCAATCCTGCGCTAGCCTTTCGCCATCAGGAAAACGATATGAAAATAGCAGGTCACACCATGGGCACGCCCGAGTACAGTCTCGACGACGCGGCGCGCCTGTTCAAAGACAGTGGCTTTGACGGGATTGAAATCGTCGTGCAGGACGGCTACACCTGCGCGCTGCCGCCGGCGAACGGACACGCCCGGGCCGAGCAAATGGCATCCCTCGTTGCGGAACTGGGGATGGAAACAAGCTGCCTCACCCCCTACGCGAGCGACTTCAACTCCCTCGACCCGGCAGCGCGCGCCCGCGCCGAAGACGATCTGCGTCTCGTCATCGATTATGCCCGCATCCTCCATGCGCCCTTTATCCGCATCTATGGCGGCACGCTTCTCGCAGGCGATCTCGACGGCTATAGCCAAAAGCTGGACAACCTGGTCGATTCCATGCGCCGTCTCGGCGATGTCGCCGCCGATGCCGGCGTGACGCTGGTTCTGGAAAACCACTTCAGCACCATGACCGTCTCCGCCGCGGCGGCTAGCATGATCGTGGGCCGCATCGCCCACCCGGCCGTGGGCATCCTCTACGACCAGGCCAACCTCACCTTCGGCAAGGAGGAGGACTGGCGCACAGCCATGGATTTGCAGAAGGGCCTGATCAAATACGTGCACGTCAAGGATCTCCAATTTAAGGACCCCGACGCCCCCTTTACCGCCTCCAAAATCAACATAGTCGATCACGACGTTCGCAACGTCGTCACCCGCATCCCCGGCATGGGCGTGGTGCCGTGGCCGGACATTATTGCCCGGCTGGCGGCTGAAGGCTATGATGGCTGGCTGTCGCTGGAATACGAACGCCGCTGGCACCCGGACGATATTCCCGACGCCGCCTATGGCATGCGCCAGGGCTGTGCCTATGTGCGGGGCATACTCGACACGCTGGCGATGGTGAATCAAAGCGTTTGACGAGAATCGCGAAAGATCCGCAACGCTCATGGTAGGGGAGGGTGTATGGTCACAGTCAAGGATGTCGCCAAAGCCGCCGGCGTCTCGACCGCCACGGTATCCCGGGTCGCCCGGAACGAGGACACGGTCAAACAGGCGACGCGCGATCTGGTGCTGCGGGTGATCAAGGAAATGAATTACCAACCCAACGCCCTCGCCAGGCAAATGCGGACCCAATCGACCCGCTCGGTGGTGGTCATCGTCCCCGACATCGGCAACACCTTTTTCCACGAGATCCTGGTCGGCATCCAGACCACCGCCGAGGAAAACGGCTACCAAACCCTGATAGCCAATATGGACAACAAGCAGGATATTGAAAACCGGTACTTCAACGCGCTGTTGCAACGGCAAATCGACGGGGTTATCTCCCTCTCTGCCAACGCGGCGAAGAGTTTGATGGAACGCATCGCCAAACGCTACCCCATCGTCGTCGCCTGTCAGTATCTGGACAACAAGCGCATCCCGAACATTACCATCGACAACCTGAGCGCCGCCAAATGCATCACCGAATACCTCATCGGCCTGGGCCACCGCCGCATCGCCCACCTGACGTCGGACCCGGAAAAGCTGCTCTACCGCGACCGCCTGCGCGGCTACACCCAGGCGCTGGCCGATCACGGCATCGAGGTTGACGAGGCGATTATCCGCTCCGGCGCGCCTTCGTTCGAGGGCGGCTTCAAGCAGATGAACGAACTCCTGCGCCTGGCCGAACCGGTTACCGCCGTATTCGCCGCCGGCGACACCATGGCCATCGGCGCGATGAAGGCGTTGCAGAAGGCGGGCAAGCGCATTCCGGAGGACGTCTCCGTGGCCGGCTTTGACGATATCGAATTTTCGTCCGTGTTCGAACCGGCCCTTACCACCATCAGGCAGCCGCGATATTGGATGGGCAAGTCGGCCATGTTGAAGTTGATTAAATTGATGAACGGCCACTCGCTCGACCAGATGCAGGATTTGCTCGACTACGAGCTGATCGTCCGTGACAGTTGCGGCGCGAGGAAATTGACCGAGTAAAAGTGTGGCAAATAACCGCCCTCGGCGGGACGGCTGCGCCTCTGGCGAGCCGTGCAGGGGCGGTGTATACCTGAATGACGAATGACATAAAGGAGGGATGGCATGAAGTGCAAGGGTTTGGTCGCGGTCGAAAAGGGCAGGGTCGAAATGCGGGACTTGGACGTCCCGGAACCGGGACCGGGCGAAGTGCGTATGCGCATGGCCGCGACATTGGTCAGCACCGGCACCGAGCGCGCCTGGGTCATGGCCTACCCGAACGCTGTTCCCAGTTTTCCTCACATCCCCGGCTACTGCTGCGCCGGCTGGGTCGACAAATGCGGACCAGACGTGACCGGACTTGAACAGGGCGACCGCATCGCCTGTTACGGCGTCGATATCGGCCACCGCGAAATCGGCGTCGTCAAGGCGCATTGGGTGGCGAAGGTTCCGGACGGGGTCACCTTTGCCCAGGCCGCCTTCACCAGCCTGGCCCAGACGTCATTGCAGGGGGTGCGGAAGTGCCGTATCGAATTGGGCGAGGGCGTGGTCTCGCTCGGTCTCGGCATTGTTGGGCTGTTGGCGCTCCAGTTCGCCCGCGCCAACGGCGCGACACCGGCCATCGGCATGGACCGGAGCGAGAAGCGGCTGGCTATCGCCATGCAATGCGGAGCCGACCTTGCCATCAACAATAATAATGAAACCTGGAAAACCCAGCTAGCCGACGCCACCGACGGTAAAGGTCCGGCCGTCGTCATCGACAACACCGGCGTCCCCGCCGCCATGAACGACGCCTGCGGCATGGCTGCGGACTACGCGCGCGTTTGCATTCTCGGCTGTCCCCGGGGAACGGTTGACTTCAATTTCTACAGGGACGTCCAGAAGAAATCCATCACCGTCATCGGCGCGCACGCTGTCGACTCGGTGCCGTTGGGGAACAGCTATCCGCACCACTGGACATACATTGACGACGCCCATTGCTTCTATCGACTGCTCCTCGGCGGCAGGTTCACGGTGGAGCCAATCATCAACCGCTTCGTCTCCAAAGCAGAGGCTCCAGCCGCCTATGTCGATCAGCTCGAAAACGATTTTGAAGCCCTTGGCATGATTATCAACTGGGAATAAGACTACCCTTTCACCTCTCGCCACTTTCACCTAAAGCGCCACGCTACCTCGACGACTCCCAGGCCAGCGCGCATGACGCCATTGTTCTGTTTTTTGCCAGGCGAATTGACAACGTTTACATTGAGTTGTGAACGGTATTCGGTTCGCCGCAACACAAAGGATTCACTGTGAAAAAAGCGTTCAGGGTATTCGATACCGCTATCACCTGGATTGAGGATATCGGCTGTACAGCCATCTATGCGGCTATTGTCTGCATCGTGACTGTCCACGTCTTTTTCCGTTATGTCCTCTTCAGCGGCCTGTTGTGGTCGGACGAGCTTATTCAAATTCTCCTCGTCTACATGGTCATGTTCGGGAGCGCCCGGGCCATCCGCACCAACGGCCATACCGAACTCAATTCGTTCGCCAACCGGTTGCCGGAAAAGCCGCGCTATCTCCTCCGCACCCTTATCGCGCTGGCCTGTGTCGCCTTCTTCGCCCTCTTCTTTGTCGGCGCGGTCGAACATACCATGAACGCCGGCCGCCTGCGCACCGTCATCCTGCGCATCCCGCGCGCTTACTGCTACCTGTCCATGCCCATAGGGGCGGGGCTGATGCTGTATGAATTTATCAAAACCATCAAGCACCGCATCACCCACGACCCCCGGGAAGACGAACTCGTGGTCGAGTGCGACGTTCCCGAGGAGGCAATACAATGAACAACTACATTATCGTCTCGCTGGTGGGTCTGGTCTTTGTGGTTATTCTGGTCGGGGTGCCGGTCTATATCAGCCTCGGCCTGGTTGGTTTGGCCAGCTTGCTGGTGCACTCCTATGTCTCCGGCAGCCCGATGGCCTGGCTGGTCATTCCCCAATCCATTTACAACGGCATAGGCTATTCCCCGCTTCTGGCCATCCCCTTCTACATGCTGGCGGGGGAAATCATGAACCGGGGGAAAATTACCGATAAACTGGTGGATTTCGCCCTTCTCCTCATCGGCCGCATGCCGGCGAGTCTGGCCCAGGCCAACATCGTCGCCAGCATGTTCTTTGGCGGCATTACCGGCAGCGCCCAGGCGGATACCTCCTGCGTCGGCGGCATTCTTATTCCGGCCATGGTCAAGGACGGCTATCCACCCGAGGTGGCGGTGGGCGTGACCGCGTCGTCCTCGACCTGCGGGCCAATCATTCCGCCCAGCATCATGATGGTGGTCTATGGCGTCACGGTCGGCTGTTCCATCGGGGCGTTGTTCATGGGCGGGGTAATACCTGGTCTCATGATCGGTCTCGGCCTTATGGGTACGGTGGCACTGATGAACACGGTCCACCATTATCCCCGCCGCACCGAACGGATTCCCTGGGTCGAAAAGCGGCGCATTATCCTTTCCGCCATTCTGCCGCTCGGTATGCCGATTATCATTGTCGGCGGCATCATGTTCGGCGTCTTTACCCCGACGGAAGCGGGCGCGGCGGCGGTTGTCTACAGCCTCCTCGTCAGTCTGTTCATTAGCCGCACCCTGAAGTTCCGGGAGATCCCGGGCATGCTCCGCACCGCCGCGACGCTGTCGTCCACCGTCCTGATGATTATCTCCTGCGCCCGAATCTTCAGTTACGGTTTGACCGCGTTGCAGGTCTCCAGCATTGTCGGCGAGATGATTCTTTCCATCAGCAGCTCGCCCATTGTCTTCCTCCTCCTTGTCAACCTACTCTTCCTGGTTGTCGGCATGTTTATGGACGGGGCGGCGGCGGTTATCGTGCTTGCGCCCATCCTCACCCCTATCGCCCAGGAGCTGGGTATCGGGTCGGTGCATTTCGGGCTGATCATGGTCCTGAACCTGGTCATCGGCGCGGGAACGCCGCCCCTCGGCGTGTGCCGCTTCATCGCCTGCAAGATTGCGAATATTTCGGTCGAGCGGGGCGTCAGGGGAATCATGCCCTATATTGTGGCGGAAATTACGGTGCTGATGCTGGTCACCTACATTCCGTCGCTGGTGGAATTTGTCCCGCGTCTGCTCGGCTATTCAGTTTAACCCCATGAAAGGCACTGTTATGAAAACGCTCTCTGGCCTGGTGTGCGCCACCATCACGCCCATGCACACAGACGGTACGCTCGACCTCGCCTCGCTGGAAAAACTGTGCGACTATCTCGCCGATAACGGCGTCCACGGCATCTATCCGAACGGAACCAACGGCGAGGGCTTGCTCCTGAGCGCGGACGACCGCCGCCGGGTGGCCGAGACGCTGGTGAAACGGAACGCCGGACGCATGTCCGCCTATATCCAATGCACCGCCATGACGATGGAAGAGACGGGGGCGCACATGGCCCACGCGCAGGCAATCGGCGCCGACGGCGTCGGGGTAATGACGCCGGTGTTTTTCCGCCAGGACGACTACGCCCTCGAAGTTTGCTTCGACGATCTCCTCGCCTCGGTTGCACCCGAGTATCCAGCCTATATCTACAATATCCCGAGCCACAGCAACAACGATGTCTCGCCGTCCTTGCTGGGGAAAATTATGGCGCGGCACGACAACGTCAGGGGCATTAAGTTCAGCGCGCCCGACCTTATGCGGCTTGAGGACTATTTGACCTGCGCCACCAGGCGAGTCGACGCCCTTATCGGCTGCGACAGCCTGTTCCTGCAGTGCCTGGCGTCGGGCGGCGTCGGCACTGTCTCCGGCCCCGGCATGGTTTTCGCCAAGCGCTTTGTCAAACTCTACGACCAGTTCCAGGCAGCCGATTGGGCTGGCGCGCGCGAGACGCAGATGCGCATTGTCGCCACCGACCGCGCCATGGGCGGCATTCCCGGCATCCCGGCCATCAAGACCATGCTGGTTATGCAGGGGGTGATAGCCGAAGAAACCTGCCGCAAGCCGTTCCGCGCCCTCACCGATGCTGAGCGGCGGGTGGTGGCAAAAGAACTGGAACTCTACAACAGGGAGGGATAGACGCGCGTCGTCCCGTCCATGCCCCACGGTTGGAACAAAGGAGAGCAGATGCGTAAAATGATTGTGGCCGCGTGTGTCGCCGTCGTCCTTTTCGGCTATACCCTTGGCGCTGGTGAAAAACGTCCGATTGTGCTCAAGTATTCCGCCACCTGTCCCGCCACCGGCATCCTCGCCGACGGCTGCCGCTCTCTCGGCCGCTTGATTGAGGGGGCGTCGGACGGACGCATGGTGACGGAGTTTTATCCCAGCGCCCAACTCGGCGACAAAATCGCCTCGATGGAAGGGCTGGTGGCAGGCACTATCGAGATGATGGAATGCGCCTCCACCGACCTCAATAACTACGATCCGGTCTGGTCGGTCTTGTCGCTCCCATACCTGTGGGATAGCCCGGAACAGGCGATCCAGACCCTGACCGATCCCGAGGTCCGGCCGGTCCTCGAGAAGTACGCCGCCGACATCGGCTTTGTCGTCATTGCCTGGTACAAGCTGGGCTCCCGGAGCGTCATCAACTCGGTGAAGCCGGTGCATACCCCGGCCGACATGAACGGGCTGCGTATCCGCGTCATGGAGGATCCCGTCCAGGCCGCCACCATCAACGCCATGGGCGGCAGCGCCACGCCGATGCCGTGGAGCGAAGTCTACACCGCCCTGCAGCAAGGCACCATCCAGGGCCTCGAAAACACCGAACCGGTCATCACCGGCGCGGCGATGCAGGAAGTCGCCAAGTTCATGTCCCTGACCCGGCAGTTCATCATTCCCGACGTCACCCTCGTCTCGAAGCGGGTTTTTGATCGGTTGTCCAAAGAAGACCAGGAAGCCCTCTACGAAGCCGGACGGCAGGTGATGGTGGAATGGGACGGCGAGATTTTCGGCCCCGCAATGGAAAAGTCACTCGAAGACATGAAGGCCGCCAATGTCAACTTCAACGAAGTCGACAAACCCGCGTTCGTCAAGGCGGTGCCACCCGTCGTCGACAATTTCCTGAGCAAAGCCGACGCCGAGCAGAAGACCATGTATGACCTGTTGGTCAGGGTTCGAGCCAAATACTAATGGACCATTTCATAAGAGGAGTATTATCATGAGTCGTAAGGTACTGAGTGCGGTGTTACCCCTGTTGTTCGTCGCCCTGTCGTCGCCCCTGTTTGCGGGTGAGGTCAAGCCGATAGCCATCAAGTTTTCAGTCACCTTCCCGGCGACCGGGACCCAGGCCGAGGGCGCGCGTCGCCTTGGCGAACTGATTGCGGAGTGTTCCGACGGCCGCATGGTCATGGAGTTTTACCCGAGCTCCCAGCTTGGCGACAAGATTGCCTCCATGGAAGGGCTTATCGCCGGCACCATTGAGATGACCGAAACAGCCGCCACCGACCTGTCCAATTACAGCCCGATGTGGTCGGTCCTGTCGCTCCCCTATCTGTGGCGCGACGCAAAACAGGCCATCGGCACCCTGACCGACCCGGAGGTGCGCGCGGTGTTGGAAAAGGACGCCGAGGAATTAGGTTTTCTCATCATCGCCTGGGCCGACCTCGGCTCCCGCAGCGTCCTGAACAACCTGCGGCCTGTCCGGGTTCCCGCCGACTTGAACGGGATGCGCATCCGCGTCATGGAAGATCCGATTCTCGCCGGGACATTGAACGCCATGGGCGGCAGCGCCACGCCGATGCCGTGGAGCGAGGTCTATACCGCCCTGCAGCAAGGCACCATTCAGGGCCTAGAGAACTCCGCTCCCGTCATCCTCGCCAACGGCATGGAAGAAGTGGCGAAATTCTACTCCCTGACCGAGCAGTTCATGATTCCCGACCCCACCTTCGTCAGCAAGCGCTTCTTCGAACGGCTTTCGCCCGAGAACCAGGCCGCCATTATCGAGGCGGGCAAGCGCTTTGCCGACGACTGGAACAACGATATCTGGGCTGATGCCCAGGTCGAAGCGAAAAAGGCGATGGAAGCGAAGGGGGTGGCCATCAACGAGGTCGACAAGGAAGCATTCGCCAAAGCCGTCCAGCCGGTTATCGACGGTTTCTTGAAATCGGCCGATGCCGAACAGAAAGCGTTGTACGAACTCCTGGTCACCGTCCGGGAAAAGTACTAATCGTCTCCATCGGGGGCCGCTGCGGCGGTCCCCATTGTCGTGTTTTCTTTGTTTGACGACCAAACTACCCCCATACGTCACCCCGGCGTGCGGACCTCCATCAGCGCGAAAAGCGGGCGGTTCGGCCGGGGTCCACAGGGCGGGCAGCGAAGGCACCGGACTCACGCGGTTTTATTGTTTTGTCAACACTACCATATTTTTTGCCGGATAAACGTATGACCACTCTCCGCGATCTCAAAATCGCCTTCATCGGCGTCGGCCATTGGCATGTGCCGCTTTATCTTCTCCAGGCGCAACGCGACGGCATCACCGTGGCCGCCGCCAGCGACCCGTCTCCCGAAGCGGTCGGCGCTTTTGCCACGCGCCACGGGTGTCCATCCTATGACGATTACCGGCGTCTTCTCGACGCCGAGAAACCTGATTTTGTCTTTGCCTTCGCGCCGCACTGCGATATGCCCGGCCTGGCAATGGACCTTATCGAGCGGGGCATCCCCTTCACGATTGAAAAACCGCTCGGCCTCGAGACCGGCGACGTCACCCGGGTCAAGGCTGCCGCCGACAAGGCAGGGGCGTTTTGCGCCATTCCCTTTATCTGGCGCTACAGCGATTTTATCGCCGGGTTCAAGCAGCTCGTCCCGGCCGACGACATTCTCCACATGGCGTTCAAGTTCGTCGCCGGCCCGCCGTCCCGCTATGTCGGCCCCTCGCCGTGGATGCTGCAGCCCTCGAAGTGCGGCGGCGGCTGCATGACCAACCTCGGCGTCCACTTTATCGACCTCGCCCTCCACCTTACGAATTCCGACACGGCGAATGTGTTGGGCGCGGCATTCCACAATGCGTCAGAATACGACGGCATCGAAACCTACGCGTCGACCCTGGTCTCGCTCCAGAACGGAGCGACCATGGCTCTGGAAACCGGCTACGCCTACCCGATGGACGCGGAGAAACGCGACAACCGCTGGAACATCGTCACCCAGGACGGCTACTACACCTTGGCGGACAACACCTGGGAACAGCGTCGCTACGGGCGGGAGACCGAGCGCGTCGCCATGGACACGGACAGCGACTCCTATTATGCCGAGTTCGCCCGCATCACCCTGGAGGACTATCTGGCCAAGCGCACGCCCCGGGCCGGTCTCGCCGAAATGGAAAACGTCCGCCGTGTCCTCGACGCCATCAATAATGCGGCAAAGGGAGACGACGCGTGAAAAGGGTGACGATCGGCATGGCTGGCGCTGGCTGGGCAGGGGCCATGCACGCCAGAAGCTACCGAAAAATCTACGGTCTCGACTGCCGTCTCAAAACCGTCTGCGCCCTCGATGCAGACCTCCCCGCCTTTGCCGATCGCTACGGCTTTGCCTCGTCCATTTCGCGTTACGAGGACTTGCTGGGCGATCCGGAAATCGACGTCATCGACATTGTCACGCCGCCGTTTCTACACGCCGACATGGTGGAAACGGCGCTCCGAGCCGGCAAGCACGTGATCTGCGAAAAGCCGCTGACCGGATGCTTTGACGCCAGCGTCGACGCCGAATCCCAACTGGTATCGGTACTCGCCGCGTGCGACCAGATCGGCGCAACCGCCGGAGCGTCAGGCAAGCGGCTCTGCTATGCGGAGAATTGGATCTACAGTCCGCCGTTTGTGCGGCTCCTGGACCTCCTCGCCCTCAAAAAAAGCCGCGTCATCCTTATCGAAGCCGCGACCGGCCACAGCGGCTCCCACGCACCCCACGCGAATCATTGGAAAGACAACGGCGGCGGCGCGCTGATTCGCCAAGGCACCCATCCCGTCGCGGCAGCCCTGCACGCCAAGCGCCTCGATGCCGAGCGCCACGGCCACGCCTTCGGCATCGCCTCGGTCTGGTGCGACTGCGGCAGGCTGACGTCGTTACTCGACAACTCCCGCCACCTCGCCGCCCGGCCGGTGGATGTGGAGGATTGGGCGCGCTTGGTCATCACCTTCGCGGACGGCGCCAAGGCCGACATCATGGCAGGCGACATGCTGCTTGGCGGCATTGTCAACACGCTGACCGTCCACGCGGACGACGCCTTCCACCGCTGCGCCATGACGCCGAACAATTTGCTGGAATCCTACTTCGCCGACGCGGACACGATGGACACCGTCCAGGTGATGGAAAAAGCCAGCCACAACACTGGCTGGATGCAGCCGCTGGTGGCCGAGGAATACCTGCGCGGCTACGAAGGCCAGTTACAGGACTTTATGGAATGCGTCGCTCTCGACCGCGAGCCGGTGTCCGGGTTCCGCCTCGCGCGCGACGTGCTGGCGGTCATCTACGGCGGCTATTGGTCGGCGGCGACCGGCACGACTATCAACCTCAGCGGCATGTAAAAGGAAGACGGCGATGAACAACAAGCTTGGTATAAACCTCTGGAACTGGATCGAACGCTACGACGACAGCGCCGTGGCGCTGTTCCCGAAGGTCAAGGCGCTCGGCTACGACATCGTCGAGTTCGGGCTGGACGATCTCGACTTCGACCCGATCCTCGCCGGCAAAGCCGCCCGGGACAACGGCCTCGACATCACCCTGTGCGCCGTGCTCCGCCCCGGCCGTGACATCTCGAACGTGGACGCGACGGTCAGGGAATCGACGAAACGCTATCTTCTGGACTGCATCGACTGCGCAGGCAAGATGGGCGCGACCGCCATCGGCGGCGCGATCTATGCCGGCGGCGGCAGGGCGCGCATTCTGGACGAGTCGCAACGGAAGGTGGAATGGGATCTGGCGGTGACGGGTCTGCGGTCCCTCGCCGGCGCGGCCCGAGACAACGGGGTCACCCTGTGCATCGAGCCGCTGAACCGCTACAAGACAGACATGGTTAATCAGGCCATCCAGGCCCGGCGCATGGCCGAGGCCATTGGCGAATCATGCTTCAAAGTCCTGTTCGACACCTACCAGGCCAGTATCGAAGAAAAGAATATCCCCGCCGCCATCCTGGAAACAGGGCCGTACCTCGGCCATTTCCACGCCAGCGAGAACGATCGCGGCTGTCCCGGCACCGGCCAGGTGGACTGGACCGGCGCGTTTGCCGCCTTGGAGAAGATAGGCTATACGGGACCGATTGTGGTGGAATCGTTCTGCGTGTCGGCACGCGACAGCGTCTGGCGCGCCACCGAAGCGAGCCAGGACATCCTGGCGGAAAAGGCCATCGCGTTTCTTCGCCGCGCGGTCACCGCGTCCTAGGAAATATTCGCCACCGGTATCTGTTGTTTAACGACGATATGGTTGTCGTTGTAATCGAAGACATAGCCCTCCGCCACCACGTGCGCGAGGTACGGCCCGGCTATCTGGTAGTCGTTATCCTTGATGTACTGGAGCATCAGCCGTATGCCGGCGCTTTCCGCATAGCCGTCCATCGCCACGTACCGGTGGTAATTGCACACATAGGTGCCGGATTCGACAACCGTCTGCAGCGGGCCGAATGTGTGGTCGCCACTCAGGTGGATAAACGCGCCGCTGCACATCATCCTGTCCTGCAGCAAATATTTCATGTCAACCATGCCGCTCACCTGATGAAACAGCGTGAGCGGTATGCCTGTTTCGACAAGCCGCTCCTTCACCCGTTCCAATGCCGTCTTCCAGGGCGAGCCTTCGGGATAATCCTGTTCCATGTCGTAGGGGGCGATGTCGTACATCAGGACGGCGCGCCGGGGGATATATTCCATAAAGACCGAATCGAATACCGGCGGATTACGCAGATACTTCAACCCATCCAACTGCCTCGCCAGCGACTCCTTGTACATCCGGCATTCGTCGAGCTTTTTATCCACCTTATCCATTTGTTCGCCCAGTATTGCCTCAAACAAGGATAAATTTCGCGCGCTCAACATTTGCTGAATATGATTCAACGAAAGCCCAACGCTTTTCATTTGGAGGATCATTTCGAGTCGGGCGAATTGGGTGCGGGTATAATAGCGGTAGCCTGTGTACTCGTCGACGTAATGGGGGACAAGCAGGTCCATCTCATGGTACAATCGTAATGTCCGCTTGGTAATGTCATACATCCGCGACAGATCGCCGATCGTTACGAGGCCTTCATGACTCGCCTGTTGCTTGTCCATGCCCCTTCCTCCCCGTGCCGACGCCCAAATCCCGAACCGCATGAGGAAGATCATTTCGGTGACTGGGCGACAGTCAACTAGTATAAACTATTCCCTAGCGTCACGGTATTGGCAAGGAAAAACATGAAAATAACCTGTCGATTACAAGTCAGTGTCTTCATGGAAAATTTATAAGTTCCTCCCGGTTTACCGGTTAGATAGAATATGAAAATTTCTGGAAAAACCTGTTTGACTGTCACCCTACGGAACAGGCTATAGTAAAGGTATAGATTCGTCCAGGCAGACGATATGGTCTCACTTTCCGTAGTACAATGCCCCAGGGCATACTCGCGTTATTCCTAAGACACTAAATCTCTGATCGCTGATTGCCCGCATTGGCAAACGGCCACCCTACCCTATGACTGATCGACGCGCCGTTTCGCGGCGTCTCCCGCTAACCGGCCACCCGTGCCGGGTTGCCTGCACCCGTTGTGTACCCAGTTCCCGCCTTGGCGGGCCCTGTTGAACCGTGTTCCGCGCCGATGGAAGAAACGGAGGAGTTACTATGCGGATAGTTGAACATCCAGTACTCACGTTTGGTACCGGGAAGGAGGTGGCCTTCACCTTCGAGGACAAGAAAATGGCCGGGCTGGAAGGGGAGCCCATCGCCGCCGCTCTCCACGCCAACGGCGTGCGGGAGCTACGCGAGCACCACGGGCGTCCCAGAGGCTTCTTCTGCGCCATAGGCAATTGCTCGTCGTGCCTGATGGAGGTCGACGGCGTTCCCAATGTTCGCGTCTGCGTCGAACCGCTCAAGGGCGGGATGGTGGTGAAATTGCAGAAGGGCAATGGATCGCTGATGCTGGGAGGGAAAGCATGAAATTCGCAGACGTTCTTGTTATTGGCGGAGGACCTGCCGGCATGAGCGCGGCGCTTGCCGCCGCCGCCGTGGGCGTGCGCGTCACCCTCATGGATCGCTGGAGCGAACTGGGCGGTCAGCTCATCAAGCAGACCCACCGGTTCTTCGGTTCAGAACGCGAACGCGCCGGCACCCGCGGCATCGACATCGTCCAGGAACTGCGCGACGAAATCGCCGCCAACCCGCTTATCGAAGTCAAATGCAACACCGACGTATTGGGCATCTACTCCGACCGCGTCATCGCTTTCGAAGAAAACGGCAAGTTCACGAGAATGACGGCGGACAAGATTATCATCTCCACCGGCGCGGCCGAAAAAATGCTCCTGTTCGAGAACAACGATCTGCCGGGCGTCTACGGCGCGGGCGCGGTACAAACGTTGATGAACGTCTACGGCATCCAGCCCGGCAACCGCGTCCTGATGATCGGCGCCGGCAACATCGGCCTCATCGTCACCTACCAGCTTCTCCAGGCCGGCGTCGAAGTCGCGGCCATAGTCGAAGCCGCGCCGCGCATCGGCGGCTACAAGGTCCACGCCTCGAAGGTCCGCCGCCTCGGCGTCCCCATCATGACCAAAACCACCGTCAAGACGGCCCTGGGCGACCGCTTCGTCACCGGCGCGGTCCTGGCCGATATGGACGATTCATTCCAGCTCGTTCCCGGCACCGAACGGGAAATCGAGGTCGACACCATCTGCCTTTCAGTCGGCCTCAACCCCCTCAGCGAACTCATCACCCACACCCGCGCCGAGATGCGCTACGTCCCGCAGCTCGGGGGCTTCATTCCCGTCCGCGACGACAATATGGAAACGACCTCGCCCGGCGTCTACGTGGCCGGTGACGTGTCGTGCATCGAAGAGGCGAGCGCGGCGATGATCGAAGGCAGCATCGCCGGCGTGTCGGCGGCCATCGCCACCGGGATGCACCGTCCCGAGGCGTTGGACATGCGCGACGAATTTGTCGATCAATTGCGTATTCTTCGGTCCGGCGACACGGGCAAGAAAATCCGCGACGGCCTGAAGATGCTGAATCAAGGGAGGGCAGTCAATTGTTAGAACGTACCGGAATAGCCACCCGCGACATGTTCGAGGCGCTTCTCCCCTCGGAAGAGAGAAGAAAAAAGGGCGCGTATGTTGTTATGGAATGCTATGAGAAGATTCCCTGCAACCCCTGCGTGACCAGTTGCGCTTTCGGCGCCGTGACC
The DNA here is from genome assembly GCA_021205245.1 of Planctomycetaceae bacterium. Taxonomy (GTDB): domain Bacteria; phylum Planctomycetota; class SZUA-567; order SZUA-567; family SZUA-567; genus JAJBSZ01. Next base: position 3,834 of record JAJPXZ010000107.1, on the reverse strand, counting down.
ATGGAAAACATCAACGAGCTGCCCGACTGCGACGCCGACAAGTGCACCGCCTGCGGCAAATGCGTCAGCCGCTGTCCCGGTCTCGCCTGTTTTGTCATCGACGAAACGGTCGGAGACGGCAAGGTCAAGATCACCTTCCCCCACGAGATGCTGCCCATCCCCAAGGCGGGCGATACGGTCGATGCGCTGGGCCGCGACGGCGCGGTTGTCGGCAAGGCCGAGGTGCTGAAGGTCAACACCGCGAAGAATCTCGACCGCACCGCCGTCATCACCGTTCTGGTGGACGAAAATCTTCTCTACGATGTACGCAGCATTCGCTGATAGAAAGGCACGAGACATGGATGAGAGTAAAATCATTCTGTGTCGATGCGAGAACTTCACTCTGCAAGAGTTGCATCGGCTCATCGACTCCGGCATGACCAGCATGCAGGAAATCAAGAAGGATTGCCGTTGTTCCATGGGGCCTTGCCAGGGCAGAACCTGCAAGGAAATGATTGCCAAGGAAATCGCCGCCTACACGGGCCGGAAGATGGAGGAACTCGATATCCCCGTCAGCCGCATCCCGATCAAGCCTATAACCATGGGGCAGATTATAGGAGCCGACTCATGAAAAAAACCGCTGATGTGGTCATTATTGGTGGCGGCGCGGCCGGAACGTCGGCAGCCTATTACCTGGCGAAACGGGGCATCACCAATGTCGCGGTGGTGGAACAGAAGTATACGCCGTTTGGCGGAACCGGCCGCTGCGCCGCGCATTTCCGCCTCCAGTTCAGCTCCGAATCGAACTGCCGCATGGGCCTCCTGAGCGTCAAGGAATTCGACGTCCTCGGGGAGGAGAGCGGCTACGGCGATCTGGAAATAAGCAAGCACGGTTATCTGCTCCCCGCCTACAACGACGACAATATCAAGTTCCTTGAAAAGTCGGTCGCGGTGCAGCAGTCCCTGGGCATCCCCACCTACATGCTCAGCCCCGAGGAATGCAAAGAGGTCGCGCCCTATCTGGACGTGACGGAAATCGTCGGCGGCGCGCACTGCAAAGGGGACGGCGTCATTAACCCGATGAAGATGGCGCTCGCCTTCAAGAAGGGGGCTCAGGACCGGGGGGTCGAGTTCAACAACTACACCACAGTTACGGACATCCACGTCCAGGGCGGCAAGGTGGTGGGCGTGGTGACTGACAAGGGCGAAATCGCCACCAACTGCGTCGTCAACGCCGCCGGCATGAACGCCAAGTGGATAGGCCGCATGGCCGGCGTCACCATCCCGGTCGAGCCGGAAAAGCACCAGATTATCGTCACCGAGCCGTTGGAATACATGGGCGGCGCGTTAGTATATTCGTCCCTCAAGTATGAAACGTATATCGGTCAGGTTAAGCACGGCGGCTTCCTCATGGGCTGGTCGGACCCGAACGTCGTCACCGGAATCGTCGACTTCGAGCCGGAGTGGCGGGTTCTGGAAGAGCTGTGCCGCCGGGTCGTCAAGCAGCTCCCGGCCCTGAAGAACGTCCGTGTCGTCCGGCACTGGGCCGGTCAGTACGACGTCTGCCCCGACCATTCGGTCATTCTCGGTCCCGTCCCCGAGGTCGAGGGCTTCCTCTGCGCCAGCGGCTGCACCAAGGCCACCATGTTCGCTCCCGCCATCGGCATATTGATTTCGGAAATAGTGGAAGGCGTGGAGACGACGCTTCCGATGGAACCATACCTGATCGACCGCTTCCCGAAGGGCGAACTAGTCATGGACCCGGCGCTGCTGTAACCGGGAGTAATGTGCCAATCGTTGTAAGAGATAGCGTTTTACAGAGGGTCGCGTTGCGGAATAGCGAATTCCGTTCCTCTGTGGAACGCTTGATTAACCTAACCGGATGAAATGAGGAAAGCGAGGCACAGATGACGAACGATACATCGAGCAAAGACGATTCCAGTAAAAAGATCGTAATCCAGAAAGGCACGTTCTGGCCGACGGCGATTATTCTCGTCGCCGTCCTGGTGGTTGGTATCGTGACGCCGAAGTTCTTCAACGAATCGGCTTCGTATCTTTTCACCGTTGTGACAGAGCAGTGGGGGCAGCTTTTCCTCATCATGGCGCTCCTGATGTTTGTTCTCTGCATTGTCATCGCCTTTACCCCCTTCGGCAAAAAGAAGCTGGGCGGCGAGGACGCGAAACCGGAGCACCCGGTCTTCTCCTGGTGCGCCATGGCCATCTGCAGCGGCATCGCCACCGCCATGGTGTTTTTCGCCGTCGGCGAGCCGCTCACCTATTTCCATACTCCGCCGGCCTTCACCGGTCTCACGGGCGGCACTCCCGAAGCGGCTGTGCGTGGCGTCATGATCGCCGCGTTCCACTGGTCTTTCATCTATTACGGCATGTTCGCTTTCTGGGGGCTGGCGGTCGGCTATATGTCGATGAATTACAAGCTTCCCTACCGTCCCAGCTCGGCCCTCTACCCCATTCTTCGGCATAATATTTACCGCTGGCCGGGCAAGGCCATTGACGTCTTGTCGGTGCTGGCGTTGATTGGCGGCATCGTCTCCTCGCTCGGCTTCGGCACCACCCAGTTCGCGTCGGGCCTGGACTTCCTGTTCGACATGACGCCCAGCAACACCATCTTCCTTGTCACTATCCTGCTCGTCACCATATCCTACACCTTCTCCAGCGCGCGCGGCCTCAACAACGGCATGCGCGTCATCAGTAATATGAACGCCTATATTTACATCGCCATCACGGTGTTTCTGATCGTTTTCGGCCCCACCGTTTTCCTGGCCGACCTGTTCACCGAATCCCTTGGCTCGATGATTATGAATTTCGTGCCGACCTCGCTCAACGCCGACCCCTTCAACGTTGGACAGGGCTGGTCGGAAAACAACACCGTGTTTTTCATGGCCTGGATTCTCGCCTACGCGCCGCTCATCGGCATGTTCCTGGCGAAGATTTCCAAAGGCCGCACCATCCGCGCCTATCTGCTGGTGAACATCTTTGTACCTGGTCTCTTTGTTTTCATCTGGTTTACCGCCTTCGGCGGCAACGCCATCTACCAGGATTTCTTCAATGCCGCCGGCATCATCGACGTCATCCGCGAAAAGGGCTTCCCCATCGCCAACTTCGCCCTTCTCCAGCACATGCCGCTGCAATATATCATCATCCCGCTGATCATCGCCTGCCTGTTCTTCTCCTTCATCACCCTGGCCGACGCGATGACCGGCACCATCTCTTCCATGACCCTCGAAAACGCCGTTCCGGACGAAGCGCCGCGGCCGATCAAGCTTTTCTGGGGCCTGCTGATGGGAGCGACGACGCTTATCTGTCTCTTTGCTTTGGGCGAGGTGGGAACGCTGGCAATGCAGTGCACCACCATTATCTACGCCCTGCCAATCGTGCTTATTTCCATACCGGTGGTTGTCTCGGTCCTGCGTATGGTATCGGGCAGGGTGGACCGGGAATTGGCGCTCAACCCGCCGAGCGAAGAAGAAATGCGCAAAAAGACATGGAGGATTCCGCGCTAAGAGCGGAGCTCTAGGACGAGTTGCGTAAAAGTACAACGAGGCCCGTCGACCAATGGTTGACGGGCCTTTTCGTCACACCATCCCCCACTCGTCCCAAAACCCTGTCATTCCCGCGAACGCGGGAACCCAGCGGACGTTCCATCAAAGGAACGGTGGTACATACCCGTCAAGCCCCGATTACGCGGATGAAACAACTGCCTTTGTGCCAAGTGGAGCTGATCCCAGCGCCCCATCCTCCCCCCACCGTCACCCCGGGGTGCGGACGTACACCAGCGAGCAAGCGGGCGGTTCGCCCGGGGTCGGCGGGGATAAACAGCGCAGGCACCGCACTATA
>JAJPXZ010000083.1:12332-20400 GCA_021205245.1 Planctomycetaceae bacterium | reverse complement strand
ATTATGCAAAATGACTATTGCCCTCTACAAATAATGGGTGAAAGTAATCGCAAGCATATTGCGGAGGTGTAAGGGGTGTTCGTCGGCTTGTGTATAGCGACACCGGTTATAAACCCTCCTGATAGTGTGAACGCGGCACTATGTAGGTTATCGTGCCGGTTTAACGGCTTTATGCTGTTTGGTGCGGGATACGGGGCGGCGTCCGAGCGATATATACGCCGGCAATGGATTCTGGGAAACACACGCATTTTGACGACGGCCAGGGAGCGGCCACTGTCTTTCCCACAATGCATCACCCCTGCCACCCGGGCCTGCCGAAAGGCTGCGCCCTCCCCCACCACCAGGATTGGAGCAATCTCCATCCTTTTGGACAACCGGGAATGCCCTGACCCTGAAGCGCGAGAGGTCGGTGGCGGTCTCCCGTAACGACCCTATTTTTATCTTTTATCCCGTTCCATCGGGTAGCTGCGTCGCCGTAATGGCGGCGGCGTGGCGTGTATAACGGCTCGGTGAGGGTTTTCGTAGACACAATCCGTAAACCCTTTGCGTGCCACGGAGCGGGAAGTTCCACCGTAACGCCGTTGTGGCGGACTATGAGCTGTGGCCAGCCTCGCTCCATCCTCCTCGGGGCTTGCACCATCTCATCGCAAGGGCTGTTACGGCGTTAGACCGAGTGCCTTATCTTTGGGCGGTGGTATGCGGTCGGCGGATCGCATCCAGGCGACCAACGCTTCGGCATTCCTGTCGAGAAATGACGCCGTAACGCCCGCTTCTTTTTCAGCCATTAGCGGGGGTTGCCGTCCGTTCGGCCACCGGCCGAATTCGGGCGGATACCTGTTGCCGCGCCGTCGTTTTCGTGATTATTCCTCGTGGTCCATTTCCTGTCATAGCCGCCGCAGACCCTCGGGGCGCGGCGGCTATGGTGTGTTTGGGAACTATTATGTGCTGTCGAATACTTCGGCTGGACAAATGATACGTCGATGGTTCCCCTCAACGTCATCCCGCGTCAAAAACATACCTCATTACGCCACCCTGCTGAGTTCGGTGCCTTCACTGTCTTTCCCCGTGGACCCCGGCCGAACCGCCTGTTTGCGCGCTGGTGGAGGTCCGCACGCCGGGGTGACGTGTGGGGGTGGCGAGGTGGACGGATTGACAAGACACGCGTCAGTCAGCGGTACGGACAGGATTCTCCCCGAAATGATAAGACCACAACACAATTCATAGACTCGATAAGACGTTTTATCGGCTTACCGGATTATGCATAGAGATTAGCTATACACAAAAATGGGCCGGCGACATCGGTCGCCGGCCCCCACGTAGTCGCAAGAATTTCGGGCATGGATCCTTGGAAACGTTCCACTACCAAGACGAACCACAAAATATGATCAATCAACTACACAAACCACTGTACTCAAACCGCGTACTCGACGAAGGGGGGCCAAAATCGCTACACCTACAAACCACAACTGCAACTCAACTACAGGCCGGCGTCCGTTCGTCGTCCTACCTGCCGGTCATGGCCGGCTAGCGCGTCTCTGGTACCCGGGGAGCGACGACCGCCGCTGTGGAAATCCCGAGGCACGACGCAGCATATCGCTGCGAACCTAAAAACCACAACACTCCCGAAAACCTTGCTGACTTCGCATCTGGAAAAGCAGTGCCCAGGAGGAGAAAACGACTTGGCATGGGCGGGTAGCTTATTCATACAGCACGGGTCGTGTCCGGAACAGGTTGTCGTCCGCCACACGAAGCCACACCCGCATCTTCGACGATTAGCTAGGGAGATACCACAGTGCCGGGTAAACCCACCAGCGAAAAGAGCCCGTCTGATTTACCTCCTGTCGATCGGGAGCCTAGTAACGCGTACCCTGCGTCGCCGAACCTGGGGAGCCAGATGCCACTTTGTTTGTTTCTTTCTTCGTCTTCTTCCTCAGTCATACTACCCCACATTTTCACTTAGTCAAGCGACCAAGTCATAAAAAATTTTTACGCATCCAACTTTATAACCCCAATATTATCACTATATTATAGTAGGAGAATAGGATCCGTAAAAATCATGGCGTTTTTTTTCTTGCTTTTCTCCACACCTTCATTCATAGACAAAATTTCGCCTAATTCCCGCTACCTTTTTACGATAGAAGAAATTCATCCACAACGCGTGGTGGGTATCGGGTTCAGATATTGTGCATCGCTATGCGCCCTGCCTCGAGGACAAAAAAATCCACGTCCGGCAGCGCCCGCCGAAGTTCCACCGCAAGTGGTTTAAGCACCAATTCTTCGGAAAACCCGTGGCCGACAGTAATCACGTCGACGCCGAAATCGTTCAGCGTCTCGACCTCGTGATGACCGATCTCACCCGTGACGACAACATCGCATTGCTCGCGGGCCAACTGATCGACTGGCGCGCCCGCGCCTGCCCACACCGCGCACCAGCGCACCTTGCGCTTGCCCTTGCCCGAGTACTGGGTCATGGTCGATCCGGTCGCGGTCGCGACCCGCGCCGCCAGGTCTGACACCGTCTCTGTCGCGGGCAGCTCGCCCCACCGTCCCAGGCCATAGGTCTGGACCCGGTTCTTTAATTCATATATATCGTAGGCGACCTCTTCGTAGGGATGCGCCGCCAGCATCGCCTTGACAACCCTGTCGCGGTGACGCGCTTCCACCACGGTCTCAAGTTTGTACTCGTCCGCTTCCTCGAACTCACCCGGTTTGCCGAGAAAAGGCGTCGTATCGGGTCCGGCCCTGAACGTGCCGATGCCGGCGGAACGGAAGCTGCACCCGCTGTAATTGCCAATCGCGCCCGCGCCGGCGTCGTCCAGCGCCTCCCGCACAGCGTCAATATGGGTCTTCGGCACATAGACGGCCAATTTGACCGCCCGTTCCACCGATGTCTCCATGAGGATTTTGTGGACGTTCAGCCCGACCGCGTTTGCGAGACAATCGTTCGTGCCTCCCGGCGCGATGTCCAGGTTGGTGTGGGCCGAGTAGACGGCGATACCGGATTGGATAATGGCGACGGCGCGCTGACCGTTCGGGTCGTGCGGGCTGACGCTGTTGCAGCCACGGTAAAAACGCGGGTGGTGGGCGATAATCATCTCGGCGCCTTTTTTCTTCGCCGCTTCCAACGCGCCCAGGGTGGCGTCGACGACGAGGCCGACCTTTTTGACAGACCCGTCGCGCACGCCTGAATGCAGTCCGATGCGCGGCCGATCGTCCGGGAGAGCGAGGCTGGGCGGGGCGAAGGCTTCGAGGGCGTCGATAACAGTCTGCACGGTGGGCATGGGATTCCTCCGGTCGGGATTTGACTTTACAAAGTGGGCGAGTTAATTACAATTTTCTAGCGTTTTATAGTAAATGTGAACCTTCCCCTGCGCTTTCGGTTTATCCAGAACAACCGAAAACGCAGGGTGGAATCAATCACTATTCTAAAGCGCTTGCATATTTTTACCGCGCTGCCACGGGCCGGACGGAGACGTGCCGCCCCGCAGGTATCATTATTTACCACATGCCCACAGGCATTGACAGGAGAAAGTATGACCGATCCCGAAATCAAGCAGGCGGTTCTGGACATTATCCAGGACATCGCCGGCCTCGACGACATGCCGGAAATCAAGGGCGATGTGGCCCTGCGCGACCAGATCGAACTGGACTCGATGGACTTCCTCGACATCGTCATGGAACTGCGGAAACGCCACAAAATAGAGGTGCCGGAAGCCGATTATCCCAAGCTCGCCACCCTCGACTCGACTGTTCAGTACATCAAGGAACACCAGAAGGCGTAACCATGATGTACGATGCAGTCCTTATCGGAGCCGGACCGTCAGGCCTTGCCGCCGCGGCCCGGCTCAGTCATTTCGGCGTGCGCGTTTGTCTTCTTGAGGGCCATTCCCGCCTCGGCGGCCTGAGCTCGTGGCACCACGTCAAGGGACGGGAAATCTCCTCCGGCCTGCACGCCTTCACGAATTACGTCCCGGGAGGCCGAACCGGCCCGCTCGGCAAACTGTTCCGCCAGCTTCGCCTCCGCCCGGACGACCTCGACCTCCGGCCCCAGGACGTCTCCAGCATCCGCTTTCCTTCAGCCAGCCTCGTTTTCTCGAACAATACCGAGGGTATTCGCGACGAAGTGGCGGCGAAATTTCCCGCCTGCATCGATGGCTTCGACCGACTGCGCGGGCGCATCCGCGAGACAGACGAGGGGGAACTGACGCTGGAACAATCGTCGGCCCGGGCCGTTCTGGACGAATATATCGCCGAGCCGTTGCTCCGGGACATGCTGCTGTGTCCGGTGATGTTCTACGGCAATCCGGGCGGTTTGACGAACGAGTCGGCAGCGGGCGAGGATCAGCTCGATATGGACTGGCTCCTCTTCTGCGTGGTGTGGAAATGCATTTTTGAATCCGGGTTTGCCTATCCGGCCTGCGGCATGCGGCCGCTGTGGCAGGAACTGGCGAAGCGCGTTACGGATAACGGCGGCGTTATCCGACTCGGAACGCGGGTTGAACGGCTGGTGGTGAAGGACGGCCGCGTTGTCGCGGCGCGGCTCGGGTCGGGCGAAGAAATCGAGGGGGAGCGGTTCTTTTCGTCCGCCGGTGGACCGGAGACAGACGCCCTCCTGGGCGAGGCGTCAATCGGCCGCGAACTCGTGCCGGGTGAAATCAGTATTGCCGAAGGCATCCGCGTCTTGTCCGGCAGCGCCCGCGACGACGGGATGAACGACACCTGCGTCTTCTATTCGCTTAGCGATCGGTTCCGCTTTGCCCGGCCCGACGGGCTGGTTGACACCACGAGCGGCGTGGTGTGCGCGCCCGGCAACTACGAGGGCGTGGATGAACCCATCCTCAAGGTTTCGCAACTGGCTAATTATCCCGCCTGGGCCGAGCTTGACCCGGCCGCCTACGGCGAAGCGAAAAAAGAGGCTGGCGCGGGCATGGCGGCTGCGCTCCAAAAGCTGGGCGTTACCGTCGCCGCCTCGGACAGGCGCTTCGGCGGGTTTGATGACTTGTTTACGCCCGTCACCCTGCGGCGCTATACCGGCCATGCCGAGGGAGCGTTGTACGGCAGCCCGGTGAAGACCCGGACCGGCGCGACCGCCTTCGACAACCTTTTCCTTATGGGTGCGGATCAGGGCTTCCACGGCATTGTCGGCGCGATGTTGTCCGGCGTCGCCATGGCCAACCTGCATTGTTTGGCGAAATGGAAACAGTCATGACGCCTCCCACCCTGCCTCCGCTCTGGCTCCGCTGGCTGGCGGTTTTGCCGCTGACCGCCCTGTTCGCTTCGGCTATCGGCTATTTTTCCATTCCCGGCCATGTCCTCCTGGGAGCGCTGGCGGCTGGCGTCGTCGTGGCGATCCGCTGGCATGCGCCGACGGTGCCACGACCGTTGTTCGGCTTTGCCCAGGCGATTATCGGCTGCCTGGTGGCGGCGTCGTTCGACATGCAGGCGGTCCGGGAAGTCGCAGACCACGGCATCCTCTTTGTCGCCATGGTGCTGTCCGTTTTCCTTATCTGCGCAGCCATGGGCTGCCTTTTGGCGCGGAAGCGCATTCTGCCCGGCACGACCGCCATCTGGGGAACGTCGCCAGGGGCGGCCTCTATTATGACCATCATGTCGGGCGATTTCGGCGCGGACTCACGGCTGGTGGCGCTGATGCAATATTCCCGCGTGGTGATGGTGACCTTTGCCGCCATCGGGATTTCCAGCCTGCACGGCCATGACGCGACGCTGCCGCAAAGCACATTCGCGGCGTTGCAGCCGTTCAACTGGACCGGGTTTATCGAAGCGCTAGTGTTGTGCCTGCTTGGCACGGCGGTGGGGATTTTCTTCAAGTGGCACTCGGGCGCGATCCTGTTCCCGCTCATTGTCGGGTCCATCTGCAAACTCGGGTTGGGGATGGATATCGCGGTGCCGTGGTGGCTGCTGCTGGTCGCCAACCTCATTATCGGCTGGGGGATTGGCTTCCGTTTTACCGTGCAGGTGCTGGTGAACGCCGTCCACGCCCTGCCGAGCATTATCGTGACCTTCCTCGGCATGATTATCCTTTGCGGCGCGGTCGGGGTGGGCTTGGGCTGGCTGGCCGGTATCGACCCGCTGACCGCCTACCTCGCCACCAGCCCGGGCGGGATGGATGTCATTACCCTGATTGCGGTGTCGGTGGGCGGCAATGCGCCGCTCATCATGGCGGTGCAGTTGGCGCGGTTCCTGGTGGCGCTCCTGACCGGGCCGCGCCTTGCGGCGTATGTCGCGAAGAAGATGCAGAACGAGCCGGTAATGAAGGATACACCGTAGCGGTTGGTCGGGGCGTGGACCCCGGCCGAACCGCCCGTTTTTTGCCCGGGTGGATGTCTGCACGCCGGGGTGACGTGTGGGGGAGGGTGAGGCGCTGCGACAAGCGTAGCGTGTTTTGTTCGCTCTAGACGGTACCCTCGGCCACCGCTTTTTTCTGCGCTACGAGGATTTTCTTGATGCCGGCCGAGGCCATGTCGAGCATCGTTTCCATGTCGGCGCGGGAGAACGGCTTGCCTTCGGCCGAGCCTTGCACTTCGACAAGCGCGCCCTTGGCGTTCATGACAATATTCATGTCCACCTCGGCCCGGTGGTCGAGCTCGTAGTCGAGATCGAGGGCCGGCTTGCCATCGATAATGCCGACACTGACCGCGCCGACCGGGCTGATGACCGGATTCGCGGCAATGACGCCTTCCTCGCGGAGCTTATGAATTGCCAACACCAACGCGACCATGCCGCCGTTGATGGATGCCGTGCGGGTGCCGCCGTCGGCCTGGAGGACATCGCAGTCCACCGTGATCATTACTTCGCCCATCTTGTCGAGATCGACCGCCGCGCGGAGCGACCTGCCGATGAGCCGGGAGATTTCCAGCGCGCGCGAGTTCTGCTTGCGGTTGCTGCGGGTCGAGGTCGCCCGGGGCAGCATCGCGTACTCGGCCGTCACCCAGCCCCTGCCTTTGCCTCGCATCCACTCGGGGACGCGCTTCTCCACCGAAGCGGTACACATAACCCGCGTCTCGCCCATGGAAACAAGGCACGAGCCTTCAGCGTGGAGGTTGACGTCGGTGGTGATATACAGCGGCCTGAGCGAGGTCGGTTTGCGTGGCATTGCGGTTCCTTTTTTCGTTTTCGACTGTGTGTTTTACAAAGACCCCAACCGCGAGCACAGCTCCTTTTCGTAGCGGAGCGCCTTGTCGTAGTCGGGATAGGTGGATTCCATCAATTTGAACAAGCTGCCGTGGATGTCGCGGCGGCCGTCGGCGCGTTCGCCAATGCCGAGCACCTCGTGCAGCATCTCGTGGAACAGGACGAACTCGACAAAATACCCGGGGATGTCCGGGTTGTCGAGCTTGCGGTTCATGATAACGACGTTCCGCTCCGGATCGTAACAGGCAAAACGGATGGAACGGCGCGACCGCTTAGTGCTCCGCCGTCCCCACATGACCGTGGCTGTGGAACGGCCGCCAAGATAGGTCTGGTTGAGATCGCGGGCATAGGCGGCGATGTCGTGATGGCTCGACCGGGTGCGGTCGGGCGGGATGGAGCGGCGCGGCTGGGCCTCGCTCGCGCCGTCCTTGAAGCGTTCGTCGATGAACCGCCGCAACGCGGCGCGGTCCGTCTCCCTCCCGTTCAGGAGGCAGACGATGTCGTCCAGCACGTCGGTGTCGCTATCGAGGAAAATACGCTGCAACCGCACTTCGACAAAGGTGCCGCGCCTGCGGGCCGAAACCATGCGGCGGCGATTATTGGTAAGGTACAACTGCACCTGCCGCCCGGAGCGGCGAGACAGCTCCTCCTGCAGGCCGGGCGGGTCGAATTTCACTCTGCTCCTTCCGTCGCGAGCGCGGCGACGCGTTCCTGCGCCATTTCGCGCAGGATGAATTTCTGAATCTTGCCGCTGGCGGTGAGGGGATATTCGTTCACCATCCACACGTACTGCGGCACCTTGTAGGGAGCGATCTTGGCGCGGGCAAAATCCTGCACGTCCTCGGGGGTGATGTCGGCGTTGGGTTCAAGCTGGACAAACGCCGCCACCGCCTCGCCACACTTCGCATCCGGCAGG
>JAJPXZ010000083.1:0-12322 GCA_021205245.1 Planctomycetaceae bacterium | reverse complement strand
CGGCACGCCCACCACCTGGACGTCGCGGACGCCCGACATGGTATAAATGAATTCCTCGAGTTCGCGCGGATAGACGTTCTCGCCGCCCCGGATAATCATGTCCTTCAGCCGCCCGGTGATGCGGTAAAAACCGTCGGCGTCGACCGTGCCCAAATCGCCTGAATGCATAAAGCCGTCGGCGTCGATAGCTTTGGCGGTCTCCTCCGGCATCTTGTAATAGCCCTTCATGACGTTGTAGCCACGGCAGCAGATTTCGCCCTGTTCGTCGATGCCGACCTCCTCGCCCGTCTCGGGGTGGACCAGCTTGACGTCGCAGTGGGGCATCTTGGCGCCGATGGTGGCGACCTTCCGCTCAATCGTGTCGTCGGCCGCTGTCATGGTGATGGCCGGGCTGCACTCGGTCAAGCCGTAGGTGATGGTGATTTCCTTCATGTTCATGAGGTTCATCGCCTTTTCCATCCACTCCATCGGACAGGGCGAACCGGCCATGATGCCGGTGCGGAGGCTCGACAGGTCGAACTTGTCGAACAGCGGATGCGTCATCTCGGCAATGAACATGGTCGGGACGCCGTAGAGGGCGGTGCCTTTTTCCTTTTCGACAGCCGCCAAGGCTTCGAGCGGATCGAACTGTTCGAGAATAACCGCTGTCGCGCCGTGGGTGAAGATGGCCATGATGCCCAGGGTTATGCCGAAGCAGTGGAACAGCGGCACCGGCAGCACGACCCGATCCTGCTCGGTCAGACGCTGGCGTTCGCCGATGTAATAGCCGTTGTTCAGGATGTTGCGGTGGGTGAGCATGACGCCCTTGGGGAAGCCGGTGGTGCCGGAGGTGTACTGCATGTTCACCATGTCCCGATTTGAAATCAGCTTCATGTTCTGCTTGAGCCGGTCGTCCGACATATGCGACCCGAGGGTGATGAGTTCGTTGGTCGAATACATGCCCCGGTGCTTTTCCGGCCCCATGTAGATAACCGACTTGAGGACGGGAAATTTGTCTGTCTTCACCCGGCGGGTAAAGGACGAGGTCTCGCGAATCTCCGGCGCGATTTCGTAGAGGATGTCAAGATACGAGTAATTGCCACCCTTATAGCCGTCGACGAGGGCGAGCGCCTTCATGTCCGACTGGGCGACCACATACTCGAGTTCGTGGCTTTTATAATAGGTATTGATAGTGACCGGTACCGCGCCCAGCTTGGCGGTGGCGTAGAAATAGGTCAGCCAGTCGGGGATATTGCGTGACCAGATGCCGACGTGGTCGCCCCGGTCGATGCCGATCTCCAAGAGGCCTTTGGCCAGGTTGTCGACCCGCTCGTTGAACTGCCGGTAGGTGAAGCGGAGATCGCGGTCGGGGTAGACGATAAAGTCGCGGTCGGGATCGCGTTCGACCTGGCGTTCGAGAAAATCGCCCAGGGTCAATTCGGTAAAGATAGTGTCGTCAGCCATGGTTGTCTTCTCTCTTGACTGGGCTTATAAACCGGCGGCGGGCAGGCGGCCGGAGCGGGTACGCAAATTCGGATTGTCCGGCTCGATCAGATGCGCCTGGAGGATAGCGGCGATATCCGGCGGAATCGGCTTCGACTTTTGCGTCGCGTAGTCGAAATGCACCAGGACCGTCTCGCCCTTGGCCGAGAGGCGGTTGTCCTGGTAGGCTTCCTGGTAGACGGTGAGTGAGGATCGCCCGAACTTTTTGATATAGGTCAGGATCTCGACCTCGGCGTCCCAGCGCATCTGGGCGATATAGTCGACCGATATGCGGGCGAGGATGAGGGGCCAGGTGTCGAGATCGAGACTGGGGTGGAATACCTTGAACAGCGGTATCCGCCCTTCCTCGAACCAGACCGGCAAACGGCAGTTATTGATGTGACGCAGGGGATCGGCATCCCCGAACCCCGGGGTAATCACGGTTTTCCACGCTTTGGCCATGCGGCGTTGTTCCTCTCGTAAGGCAGTATGCATATCATGATATGGATATGGCCGCGCGGGTCAACGCACCACGGCGGCAACCGCCTTGCGGGCAGCGTCGGCCGTTGCCTCCAGCCCCAGCAAATCGCCGATGCCGAGGAGACCGATGGTGTCGGCGACGTCGGGTATGGCTGCGGCGGTTGCCAGCTTGCCGGAACGGGCCTTGAGGACAGTGGCCAGGTTGAGAATCGCGCCCAGGCCGTCGGAACTGACGCTTTCGACGCCGGAGAGATCGATAATGACGCCAAGCATGCCTGATTCAAGCAGCTTGCCGAATTCGTCCTCCATCGCGTCGAACGCACCATCGTCCATCGCGCCGGTGAGGCGGGCGATGGCGATATTGTTAGTCAAGGTTTGGCTGATAATGGTGAATTCGGCCATTTATAAGACCTTGAAGGTAACAATGGTGGTGTCGTCGCGCATTTCGGCCGCGCCCCGGTGCCGGTCGAGATCCGCCATAAGCGCGCCGACAAAGTCGTGGCTGTCGAGATCGCGGTGGCGGCGGAGGAATTCGCGCAGGCGGCGGTCGGAGTATTCCTCGTTCGCCGGGTTGACGCATTCAACCACGCCGTCTGTGTAGAGAAGTACCCGGTCGCCTGAGGAAATACCGACCCGTTGTTCGCGAATCGACCGCTGGAATATGGGACCGCTGTCAAAGCCGAGCGCGATGCCGCCCGGATTCAGCAACTCCACCGAACCGTCGGCGCGGGCGATAAGGAGCGGCGTATGACCGGCCGAGGCACAGAGCATGGTGCGGCCGAGCGGGTCGAGGATGACATAATAGGCGGTGACGAACATGCCCTTCGGGATGTCGACCGAGAGGATGGCGTTGACCCGGCTCAGGGTCTCGGCCGCCGACGAGCTGCCCGGCGCGACAAACCGAAGAATGGCGCGGGTGGTGGACATGACCAGGGCGGCGGGGATGGATTTTCCCGACGCGTCGGCGACGGCGATGCCGACATGCCTGTCGTCGACAGGCAGGAAATCGTAATAGTCGCCGCCTATCTCCTTGGCGGGGCGATAGGCGGTGTACATGTCGAGGCCACGGACACGCGGGGTCTGGGCCGGGAGCAGGTTGTTCTGAATCTCCCTGGCGATGGCGAGGTCGGACTCGAGCCGGCTCGTCTCTTTTTCGTTCAGCCGGGCGATGCGGAGCCGTTCCGCCATGGCGTTGAAGGACTGGGCGAGGAGGCCGAGTTCGTCTCCTTCTTTCATGGGGGCGCGACGGGAGTAATCGCCGTCGGCGATGGCCTGCATGTCGATAATCATCTGCCGCATAGGCATCGTGACCTGGCGGGCCGAGTACCAGCATGTCGCCGCCATAAGTATAAGGAGGAGAATCCCGAGGCACACCAGGAGCATCAGGATTGAGGCCTGGTCGGCCTGGTGGCGATGGGTGCGCATGATGACAATCGCCGACCCGATAATGCGTTCTGGTTCGTGGTAATCGATGATGCGGGCAATGCCCCGGACTATAGGCTCGCCTTCCAGGTGATCGATATAGTCGACCGTAATGCGCGCGCCCCCGATTTCGAGAGGATTGTCGGGCGGCGGCACGCTTTTAATCGCCAACGGGTCGAGGCGAAAGCTCTGCTTGCGGGCCGTGGCCAACGGGGTGCTGTCGGCGTTCAGGATATAGACTGCGACTATTTCGCTATCCGCCCGGGGGGAATTCACATACCGGCTCATTGGCGCGAGGATGGTCGCCTCTCCAGCCTTGTCGAGGATGGAGGACGGGGCGTATTCGTCCAACTGAAAACCGGTGGCTTCGACCCAATCGCCCGGATTGACGAACCCATGGGTGACAAGCCAGTGATCGCCTGTCAACCACTCGGCCCGCTGGAGATATTCCGGGTTGTTCTGGAGGAACATATCGCGGTGGGTGATGAGGAGCCTGCCGGTGAGGGCGGTGGAATAGGCGGTATTGGATACGTCGGCCAGGAGGTCGTTCAGGAGCAGGTTGGACATCCGGTCGCGGATTATCAATGCGGTAAACAGAAACCCGATCAGCAGGGCGACGAGGATTGGCAGGGCCAGACGGGTCACCAGGCCGCCACGGACCGCACGGCCATGGATGCGGTTGGAGGTCGGCGCTTTTCGGAAGACATCGGAGGCGCTGCGGGGGAACTTGGCGGATTCGGCAAGGGCGGACGAGGAGCGAAAGTGGGTGCTTTCGCCCGCGCCTTTCGGCCCGTCGGGCGTTGCCGGCTGATCCGGGAGTTCCGGATACCCGGTAAGAGCCGATGCCCATTCCGGCAACGGCTTGGGCGTTTGCCTATCCTCTGGAAGCGGCATTAGCCATGCCTTTCGACCGAGCCGCCGCCCGGAGCTCCTGCCCCTTAGCGGCGCCTCCCCCTTTTACCCGTTTTGCGCCCGCCGCCACGCGTCGTGCGGGAGGCGGGAACAATGGTCTCTGCCAAGAGATCATACTCTTCCCTGGCTTTAATGCAAGCGGTTATAACGTCCCCAGGACGCGCTTTCCCCCTCACATAGACGATGCCGTCGCAGTCCGGCGCTTCATGAATACTGCGGGCGACCAGCCAACCCGGTTCTGGAGATGAATCAACCAGCAACGATTACACCCCCCCCACCCGGGAATCCAGCCTGGCGAAAGCGATGGCCGCCTGGGCGGCAAGGATGGCGTCGCGGCGTTCGGCCGCGACCTCGGCCGGGACGGGATTCGGCATCGAGAAGGCGGGGGTGCCTGGTTCAGGCGAATAGGCAAATGCGCCGACATGCCGAAACGCGCCGGACTCGACCAAGTGCAGTGCCTGGCGGAAATCGTCCTCCGTCTCGCCCGGGAACCCGGCAAGGATGGTTGTCCGCAGGGTAAAGTCGTCTCCGGACAGGCGTTCGATAATTTCCCGCACCCGATCGCCGGCATACCCACGGTTCATGTTTTTCAGCACGCCGTCGGCGATATGCTGAATCGGGAGATCGAGATACCGGCACAATCTGGGTTCGGACTTCAAAAGCGCCATGACCTCGTCGTCCAGGTGGGCCGGGTGGGCATAGAGGATGCGGATACGGGGAATCCGCACCGCCTCGAGAATGTCCCTGACCAGAGCCGCCAAACCGACGCCGGGATGGTTGAGATCGTTGCCGTAAGCGGTGGTGTCTTGTGAAATAAGCACCAATTCCCGCGCGCCCTGTTGTTCAAGACTGCGGGCTTCGTCCAGGATCGCACCTGGCTCACGACTCCGCAACCCGCCCCGTATCAGGGGAATAGCGCAATAGTGGCAACGATTGTCGCAGCCGTCGGACAAGCGCAGATAGGCGAAAGACGGCAGGGTGGTGACAAGCCGCGCTCCCTCCCGGGGACCACAGGCCTCGCCGATACCGGCTCGGCCGGGAGTGGGACCAAGGGCGCGGATGGCGTCGGCCAGGGCGGACGGAATGCCCAGCCCCCACACCGCGTCGAGGGCGGGGAACTCGGCCATGACCGTATCGGGGTCGCGTTCAGCCCAGCAACCAGTCGCCACCACCTTGAGGTGGGGTCGGCGCGCCTTGACTTGGAGGTACTCGCCGATGACGGCGCGGGCTTCGTCCCGGGCGTCCTGGATAAAACCGCAGGTGTTGATGATGACGACGTCGGCGGCGTCGGGTGACACGGCGAGGGCGAACTCGTCGCCCAGAGTCTCGCCCAGCATTGTCTCGGCGTCGACCAGATTTTTGGCGCAGCCAAGGCTGGCCATGAAGATGGTAATCACTAAAATACCCCTGCACAGGGGGGCCTAAAGCCCCGATAAAGTGGACCTGGATAGGCACTGTCCAGACCGTGGATACGAAAACGTTCCAATATTGATACGTTTTTTGTTGGAGGATGTAATAAAATACAGTAAGATCGCCTCCGTTAACCCCTGTTTGGAGAGGGATCTGGAGAATTTCATGCAAAATGTGCAAAAAATCGACAAGGTTTCTACCTTAAAACCAGTTCTTTAATTGTATAATAAGATTGTCTCTCATTGAACAAAAACCATCGCCGTTCTAGTCCCGAAACGCGTGGCGATACCCCGCCCCACCCTATCACTTGAAGAAGTACCGAGGGAACGGCTACCTTCGATCCATACCCGTATTCCGAACTGTGTACAGGAGAACGGTATGAACAGATACGATATAGGCCGGAGAATAGAAGCATACCGCGATAAGCTCCATATGTCGACCCAGGAATTGGCAGAACGCATTAAACGAAGCCAGGCGACCATCAGCAGAATCGAAAACGGCAAGCAGAGCCTTACCTTCGAACTGCTGTCTTTAATCGCTTCCGAGTTGCGGGTCCACCCTTTCGCGCTCCTCTCCGACGAACCGCTGCGCTCCTCCGTCCTGCATCCAGCCGGAGGGAAGGGAGAGGCTGAGTATGCACCCAACCTCCTCGCCAACGCCCTGCATGCAGGCAGGATAAAGAGGCGGCTACGCATGGACTCGGCGGCGGAACTCCTGGCCGTATCCCCGGAAGAGCTGGAGGCAATCGAACTCGCATTATCCTGCCCGGACGATTCGCTCCTGGACCGCATGTGCGAACTCTATGGCCTCGTCCCCCAACATATGCGTGCAGTCAAACGATTCGGCGAAGACGCGGCGGAACTCGCCAAAGGTCTTGCGTATCTGCAACAACTGTTTTCCCATATCCACCACTTGGTCCGGAAAGTGGCGGACGGCGATGAAAAACGCGTTCTGGGACGCATTGCCGACCTCCTGAACTCGGCCGACTCGGAATTCCCGCTGCCGCCCGAATCCACCTCCGACGACGTCGGCTTGTTCCTGAACCGCTTGTCCCTCCACCTTGTCAACGCGCTGAAGGATAAGGAATTTCGCGGCAAGATGTTCGAACTGGCGGGTTTGAGCGCGGAACCGTCGCAGCCGGTCGACACTCGCGGAAACTAGGGTGGAAAGACACCTGAAAGCGCGCCCCTTCCCCGGCGCGTAAAAAAGCCCCGGCGCGAGCCGGGGCGTTTCTTTTTCATAGCCACCACACTACGTGTGAACGTGCAAGGCTATACGCCGCCCCTATTTTGGATTTGAAAATACCGTCGCCACAGTCAGATCGTCGATGAGCGGGTCCATCGCCTCCGGCTCGGCCGCGCGAATCGCGCCCGCCACCGAATCGGCCATCCCCAAAGCCATGCGCCTGACGGTTTTTTCCGCCTGGACGACATATTTCTGCTGCGCCCGGTCGCGGCGGGACATCACGCACAAGCCGTCCGAGACGCGATAGACCTCCGTCGCCACATCCACCCCCGACATCTCGGCAAAGAACACCTGCGCCGCCAGGACGGCGGTGGAGATCACGGCGGAATAGAAGCTCGGCACCGATTGGGCGCGGCGGAACTCCACCACCTGGCCCCGAACGACATAGTCGGCATCGGCGAGCTTGCCCATTTCGATAGCGTCCTCGCGACTAATCAGCCGATGATGGGTGGCCTGGCCGGTACCGTCCCACATAATCTGTACCTGCGGGTCGAGGGCGAGCTGGGTGCCGTAGAGGGTGGTCACCACCTCGCCGCCGCCGGTGTTGGCGATCAGGTTGTTCTCGTTCTCCCGATCGTGGTACGGCAGGATAAGCACCCGGATCGGCCCGCCGGTGCGGGGCGGAACCGAGACGAGCGGTCCGTCCTCCTGCGCCGCCGCGGCCGGATCGACTGCCAATTCCATATCCACGCTCTTGACCGTGCGGGGCTGCTCGACCGCCAACGGCATGCTGACGACAGCGCCGTCGCCGCCCATCGACACCACCGGTGCAACCACAGGCTCGGTAAAGACAAATGGCTGCAACACCTCGGTCGTGTCGGGCGCGAGGGCAAGGTGCGACGCGGTCGCCCCGGCCGTCTCCGACACCGGGCCTTCGGCGGTGTTTTCCGCCCCCGGCACCACGATGGGGGCAGGCATGATGGGCGCGTCGAATTCCGCCGGCCGCACACCAGGGGGGACGTCTTCGTCAGGAACCGCAGTGGCGCTGTCCCAGATATCGCCGTCGGACTCGAACAGATCGGCGGCCAAATCGTCGCCACTGAGCTTTGCCGCTTCCATGGGCGGAGGATACACGGCATCGGCCGGAATCATGTTGGGATCGACTGCGCCGAGGTCCAGTTCGGGTAATTCGTCGATAATCGCCGCCGCGTCCGTGTCGACCACGACGTGGGACGGTTCGGCCACGGCCGCGAGTTCCGGCTCGGGTGATTCAACTGTTTCCGTAACGGCAACCGCCGCTGCGGCGGCGACTTCCTCGACCGCTGGGTCCGGTTGGGGCGAAACGGCGCTGGCGACCTCGTCCTCGGTCAGGCCCAATTCCTCCAACGGCGGAGGCGGCAACGGCGTCGGCATATCGGCGAGCACGTCATCGATCCGAGGGGAAGCTGGCGTCTCGGCGACCTCGGCCTGGACAGGCGCGGCGGCGGGCTGAGGCGTAGGCTCTTCGGCTACGGCCACGGATTCGGTTTCGGGAGCTTCGGGCTCGGTTGCTTCGGGCGGTGTTTCGACTGGACCGCTCTCCGGCAGGGGTGGCAATTTCAGGGCGTAGAGGTCGTCACCGACACCATCGAGAAGGGGCGGCACCTCGGGAATAAGCTGCTCGTCCCACTCTTCCGGATTCAGGAGTTCGCCGCCACTGATGAGCGGGGGCAGCGGCGGCGGTTCCGGCGCTGGGCCGAGATCGTCCAGGGCCAAGTCATCGCCGTCGAGGTTGCCGACTGATGCGTTATCGTCTGTTGCAGGCTCGGCCGGCATGGCCAGGGCCGAATGGGAGGCGATGACCATGGCCACCGTATCGGCAAGGGGCTTCGCCGCGCTGAGGAACCCTTCCACCAGGCGGCTGGAGACGTTTTTGGCCTGGAGATCGCGTCCGCCGCCAGCCATGGGATAGGAGGCGGCCTGATAATGGTCGCCGGTGAAGAGGAGCGACCCGTCGGCGGCGGCAATGACCCGGACGAACATGCCTGCCCGGGGCGGAATGCTGGCGGCGCGGGTGTCTGTAAAACTGAATACCTGGCCCGAGACAACCACGTCGGCACCGTGCCGTCTCCCCAGCTCGGCCACCTCGGCATTGGTCATGGAACGGGTCGGCTGCGCCATGGCCGGAGTGAGGATGTCGGCTCCGGAAGCGTCATGCTCGCGCATGGCTGCGACAAAGATGGATCGGGCGTAGTTGCCGAGATCGGGCGTGTGCGGATCGGACGTCGGGACAAAGGTCCGGGTATCCATAAAGGGCATGACCAGGATTTTCTTGTCGCTGGCGTAGTAATTGCCCGATTCCGGCACCTGGTACATGGTGAGCGGTTCTGTGCAGCCGGAGACGAGCAGTGCAGTCAATGCCAGCGCCGCCGCCAGTGCGCGTTTAATTGCCATGGTATGCCTTTCCAGGTTGTCCTCTACCAGAAGTCGAGCCGGTACCCGGGCGGGCCGCCGTTTCCCCACAGGGCGAAACGGCCGCGCAGCGGTCCGGGAAAAAAGGCTCTTCATAAACTATCGTGTATTTTGGCCCAAACCTTTCGTCCACCTGGGATCTTTCTGGTGGAGGTTGGCGGCGAGGCTCGTTAATGGATTAAACCCAGGTTTTATGGGCGTTTTTATCGGATTCTGTCCAGCCTCTCCCGCTTTTATCGGAAGGCGGTTTCGCCGGGAGGTAAAAGCGGTATAATGCCCGTTCGCTTTTGACGCCGAGAGGAGAAAACACCGATGGACCGCGATCAGGCATTGGCCCTATTTAAACAGTATAACGAAAGCCCGTCACTCTACCGCCACGCCCTGGCCGTCGAGTCGGTGATGCGCCATTTTGCCGCAAAGGCGAACGAAGACGTCGACTATTGGGGCATGGTCGGCCTGCTCCACGATATCGATTATGAAAAATATCCCGACGAGCACTGCAAACGGGCGGCGGAGATTCTGCAGACCGCAGGCTTTGACGATGCGTTTATCCACGCCGTCGTCTCCCACGGCTTCGGCATCTGCACCGATGTCGAACCGAACCTGTATATGGAAAAAGTCCTCTATGCGACGGACGAACTGACCGGCCTCATCGCCGCGGCGTCCCTGATGTTGCCGACCAAAAGCGTGGCCGATCTCAAGCTTTCCTCCCTGAAGAAGAAGTGGAAGGACAAGAAGTTTGCCGCCGGCGTCAGCCGCGAGGTGATCGCCGACGGCTGCGAACGCCTCGGCATGACCCTGGACGACGTCATGATCGAAACGATGCAGGGAATGCAGTCGGCCGCCTCCGAGTAAGGCCGCCACTTGATTCCTCCCGCGCCACGCGGATAATTAGATTGCCCGGCGGCGCGGTTCGGTGAAAGGGGTCTGCGCCACGGTAGAAAGGTTTTGATGAAAATAGCGGCACTCATTCCCGCCTATCGGGAGGAAAAGCACATCGGCGACGTTATCGCCGCAACATTACCGTTTATCGCCGACATCCTGGTGGTGGACGACGGTTCCCCGGACCGGACCCGCGAAGTCGCCGAAACGGCAGGCGCAACCGTTCTCGTGAACGAGCAAAACATGGGCAAGGGCGCGTCGCTCGCCCGGGGTTTGGACCATCTCTTCGCCAAAGGCTTCGACGCCGCCGTCTGCCTCGACGCCGACGGTCAGCACCTCCCGGCCGAAATTCCCCGCTTTATCGCCGCAGCCGAATCGGCCGACCTGGTGGTCGGGAACCGCATGGCAAAGGTGGCGACGATGCCGTTCGCCCGGGTGTGGACCAACCGCGTCACCAGTTGGATATTGAGCCGCCTCGCCGGCGTCACCGTCCCCGATACCCAGTGCGGCTTCCGCCTGGTGCGCCGCGAGGCGTGGCAGGGCGTCTCCATCCGCACCCGCAACTACGATTTCGAGGGAGAAATGATCGTCGCCATGGGCCGAAAGGGCTTTCGCGTCGCGTCGGTCCCGGTCAGCACAATTTACGGCGACGAGGTCAGCACAATAAATCCCGTACGGGATACGGTGAGGTTTTTCTCGATGGTGTGGCGTCTCTCCAAAAATCAGTAGAGCCGCTTTAGACTAAGGTATACATGGAATTCGTTGACGAAACAAAAGTGACAGTCAGATCCGGCTCGGGCGGCAACGGCACCGTGGCGTTCCGGCGCGAACGCAACCTGCCCCTGGGCGGACCGACCGGCGGCGACGGCGGCGACGGCGGCTCGGTGATTTTCGTCGCCGACCGGAACGCCGACACCCTCCTGCCCCTCGCCAGAACCCAGCGCTATTCCGCCCAATCGGGTGAACCAGGCAAAGGCAACAATCGCCACGGCGCATCGGCCGAAGATGTCGTCGTCCGGGTTCCGGTCGGCACTGTTTTCCAGGAAGACGGCCGGGTCGTCGCCGACCTCGACGTCGACGGAGCCACATGGACCGCAGTCGAAGGCGGCCGGGGCGGCAAAGGCAATGCCTCCTTCGCCACCTCCATCAACCGGTCGCCGCGAGAATTCACCTATGGCGGTGAGGGCGCGGAAAAGAAGCTCCGCCTTGAATTAAAGCTAATCGCCGACGTCGGCCTATTGGGCCTGCCCAACGCGGGCAAATCGACGCTGCTGTCGCGTCTCTCGGCCGCCAAGCCGAAAATCGCCGACTACCCCTTCACCACCCTGCAGCCGCAACTCGGCATCGTCTCCGACGGCTATGGTCACGAATTGGTCATGGCCGACATCCCCGGCATCATCGAAGGCGCGGCCGACGGAGCCGGGATGGGCCTCCGCTTTCTCCGCCATGTCGAGCGCTGCCACTTTCTCCTGCATGTGGTCGAACTGCAACCGCTGGACGGCAGCGATCCGGCCGAAAATTACCGCATCATCAACCAGGAGCTGGCTGCCCATTCGCCCCGCCTCGCCGCCAAGCCGCAATTGGTGGCGGCGAACAAGATCGACCTCACCGATTCCGAAGAGGCTCTGGAACGATTCCGCGCCGCTGTCGACGCACCGGTGCAACCGATATCCGCAGCGGTGGGAACCGGCCTCAAGGATCTGGTGAAAGCGATGTTCGCCCTGCGGGAAGAAGAACGCAGCCGCCCGCGCGAATCGGAACCAACGTATGACGATGAGCCGGAAAGCGCCGACGCTACCATTGCCGAACCAGCAAAGCCGGTGGCTGATGGTATGACTGATGACGACGCATTCGACCCGGACGCGGTCTCGCCCGAGGATATGTTTTAATCAGGCAGCGATTTCCCTGCGATGAATTCGCCCAAAGCACCAAGCCTGACCAGAAGTTCACTCTCCCACGGGCAATAACTGGCAATGGACGGAAATCAATGTATGGGTTCGTAGGTGACGCTGGTTACCATCACCTCGACCCTATAGACCGCCCGCAATCGATGGCGATAGAGTTTGTCCAGAAATTCCGGCGTGGTCAAAACCCCTTCCATATCGCCCTGTACCGGGGG
>JAJPXZ010000071.1 GCA_021205245.1 Planctomycetaceae bacterium | reverse complement strand
CCGCGAACGCGGGGGCCCAGCGGGCCGATCAATCAAGGAACGGTGGTACATACCCGCTTCCAGAAATGTTTTGGTGAAAGCAATCGTTCCCTCGCAGATCCGTCCGCTGGGTCCCCGCGTTCGCGGGGATGACGGGTTTGATTGGAACGAGTGGGGCGAATATCAGCGCGCTAACGCAGAATGCATGGGCATCACCACGTTTACCACCGCCCAACCCGTTTCCGATCCGCATACTTGCGCCCAGTCCCCACCTCGTCGAAGTAGCTCCGCTGCGCGCTCGCCACCCCTTGCGGCTCAACGTAGACATAGCGTCCGCCGCGAACCTCGGCATGAAGGGCAAGCATCCGCTTCTTCCACTTCACCTCCCATTCCTCGAGCGATTCACCCTGATCCCGCAGCAGGCGTTCAACCTCGGCCAAGGCGGCCTGGGTGACGCGGCGGTTCCATTGCCTGTCGAAGTCGCGCGGCTCGCGCGCGCCGGAGGCGCAGGTCTCGACCAGGGCAGGCACGTCCAGCCCCCATACCACCCGGCAGGCGCGCATAAAGCGGCCCATGACCGGCACAGGCCAGCGCATGTAGGGGTAGGGGCGGTGCGGGTCGATAGCGGCGTCGATGGCTTGGCGCACCGCATCGGGTCCGGCCTTTTCCAGTTCCTTTTGCTCGCGGATAAAAATGGCGTTGCCGGTCGCCATGCGGAAATCGAAAACGATGCCCCACATGACCGAGTAGTCGTCGATGCTGATCTGGTCGCCCATGATTTTGTTCATGGTGGCGCGAACTGACGGGGCGCGGTTGGAGTTCAACAGTCCGGCCAGATGCGCCAAACGTTCGACATTCACCGAGCCAACATCGTCGACGCCCACGGCGATGCCGTTGTGATCGAACTGGATTTTGCCGCTCTCCATGTTCATGGCCATGCCTTCGGCCAGCCAGAGCGGAACGGTGGGAATCTTCGCGACCTTGTAACCAGGTACGAGTTCGTAGACTTCGGACGGCGTCGGGTAGTGGACGGCGCGGTGGCAGTATTGGTGGAAGCCTTCATGCATGGCTGTCGCTTCGGGCGGCACCTTGCCGCTCTTGCGGTAATAGACATGCACTTCGCCCGAGGTGGTGCAGAAACCGTTGGTTGAATATGCCGGGAACTCGTAGAGTGCTGCCTGGCGGTCGTACTGCTTGCGATTGAGGTGGAGCCAGAAGGGCATGGCCTCGCCCGGAGGCAGGGGCAATTCGTCCAGGCCGGAATAGATGTCGAACATCTTTTCCATCATCAAGGCGCAGCTGCGGGCCATTTCCTGGCTCCGCGACGCGTCTTTCGCGCCGGCGACCGAGACGACATAGTGCTGGGAGGAATATTCCCCCACCTGGGTCGGTTCGCCCGAATCGGCCCAATCGCCGTCACCCTCGACGCATCCGGCAACCACAAAGGCCAGGATAGCCAGGAGGAGGAGGGCAGGGCGGTAGTTATCAAAAAGCCGCATTGAAATCCCCGATAAGCAAAGACGAAGTCCGATAACCGCGTACTCCCACGAGAGTTGCCGCTATTCGGCTTGCCGTGAATTTCCCCTCCCCACCCTGTTCCATTCAGGAATTTTGGGAATATTTCGCCGCCATGGCTACATCATCCCGCCGAGATCGATGCCAAGCGATGACAAATCCACCCCGCCCGCAATGTCCCGCATGGCGTCGGCACGGAGGGCCGCCACCTTCTTGCGTGCATCGGCGACAGCGGCGATGGTGAGGTCGGCCAGCATGTCCGGGTCGTTCGGATCGATGACGCCCGACTCGTACTTGAGGCCAATCAACTCGCCCAAGCCGTTGACGGTTGCCGTCACCATGCCTGCGCCGGCGCTGCCTTCGCAGACTTGTTTGGCCAACTCCGCCTGGGTGGTCTTGGCTTTTTCCATCATCTGCTTGGCGTTTTTCATCAGGTCGAAAATATTACCCATTCCGCTCATGCGTCTTCCTCGTTTTCGCTGTCCGCCTCGTCTTCAAGTGCCGGGGCGGCGGCTGGCTGGCAATCGACAATAACGCCGTCGAAAAGGCTACGGACCGTGTCGACTGCCGGGTGCCGGGCAAGCTGGGTGCGCGCCTTGTTGTCGACCGGAGCCTCGCGTTTCGCCTTGCGGGCGACAAAGCGGAATTCCACCGGTCGGCGGAGCACGTCGGCGGCGCACTCACGCAGCCGCGACAGCCGCAGTTCGTCGTTGTAGGCGTCGACCATGGTGGAGGTACCGGCGAGGACGATAGCGCCTTCCTCAACCCCCTCCGGCGTCAGTTTAATAATATGCCGCATATCGGCCGGGTGCCGGTCGGTCAGGAGGTCGAGAATCTTGCTCCACCCCGCCATCACCTCGTCAAGCGTCAAAGACCCCGCCGGCGCGGCAGGTGCGGCTGACGGCTGGGCCGGTTCGGACGACTGCAGCGGCTCAGGCTGCCGGGCCGGTTCCATTGGCACAAACTCGTCCGCCACCGGCATCGGTTCATACTCGGGTTCCGGCTCATCCGAGAAATCCGGCTCAAAAGGCATTGCCACCGGTTCCGGTCGCGACGGCTCGACAGACGGTGCTGGTTCCGGTGTCGGTGCCGGTTCAGGCTTTACCGGTTCAACAATCGGTTCAGCGGCAGGGACAGGAGCCGGTTCAGGTTCAAGAGGAACCTCCGGCGCGGGAGCCGCAACCGGTTCGGCCGGAGCGGACGCGCGGGTCCGCACCGGGAGCGCCCGGTTCGCCGCCGGCAGGCCGGACAATTGCTGAAGGATTTCCGCCACCGGCGTCACCCCGCCTAATCCGGCCAAGCGCGCCACCGCCATTTCCAGCGAGACCAGCGGATTCGACAACGCTCTGCTGCGGACGCGGGTCCGCGCCTGCGTGAAAACGTCAAGGTAGAGGAGCGCCGTTTCCAATGAGGTGTTCGCGGCCAATTGCAGCAGCGTCTGCCGCGCCGGTCCGTAGGCGGAGACGACCTCCTCGTTCTTGCCAGCCACAAAGACCATCAGGTCGCGGCCGAAGGAGATGAGTTGGTCAAGGAAATCGCCCACGTTCGTGCCGCGGCTGGCGACTTCGTCCACAACCGCGAGCGCTCCGGCGGCGTCCCCGGCGGCAATTTTTAGGCACAACCCGGCGACGATTTCCGACGACGCCACCCCGCGCACCGATTCGACATCCACCCGTGTCACCTCGCCATCGGAGAACGAGAGCAGTTGGTCCAGCAGGACCAAACCATCGCGGACCGACCCTTCGGCAAAGGCGGCGACAGCCTCGAGGGCGTCGTCCGAGATGGCGGCCTTTTCCTGGGTCGCGAGGGTGCGGAAAAACCCGGCCAGTTTGCCTTGGGGAACAAGGCGGAAATCAAAGCGCTGGCAGCGTGACAGGATGGTATCCGGCACCTTGTGCGGATCGGTGGTGGCAAGGATGAATTTGACGTGTCGGGGCGGCTCTTCCAGCGTTTTCAGGAGCGCGTTGAACGCGCCGTCGGAAAGCATATGGACTTCGTCGATGATGTATATTTTGTAGCGGGCGCGGGTCGGTACGTAGGCGGCTTGCTCGCGGAGCAGGCGAATCTGTTCGATGCCGTTGTTGGAAGCGCCGTCGATTTCCAGCACGTCGGAATCGCGTCCGGCGGCGACGTCGAGGCAAATAGGACACACGCCGCAGGGTTGCGGCGTCGGGCCATTCTGGCAGACAAGGGCTTTGGCGAGGATGCGGGCCATGGTGGTTTTGCCGCAGCCGTGACCGCCGGTGAAGATATAGGCGTGCGCGACCCTGTCGCGGGTAATGGCGTTTTTAAGGGTTGCGGCGATGTGCTCCTGCCCCACCACCTCGTCAAACAGGGCGGGGCGGTAGCGCCGGGCCATTACTTCGTACATGGAGAAATCCAAGCTACCGGAAACGAAGAGGCCGTCCGAGTCCGACCAGGCTTGCCTGCACAAAGCCGGATCCGCTTAGGGCTGCTCGGTTCCCCGCCTGACCCGGTTCACGCTCCAACCCTTGCAAGGGCCCGGCCGGACTCGGACGGCCGCAAAAATGTAGGTTATAGTCGCCGCAAGCGGCGAAGAGACAATATTATGGAATCGCGTTGCCGCTGTCAAGAACGCTTTTTCCTCGTCCTTGCCTTTGGCTTCGACTGGTTGCGCCAGCGGCCGCGCTTCGGCGTGTTGCTACCGGTGTAGGAGATGGGCGCTTTGAGTTCAAGCAGCCGGTCGCGGAGCCGCGCCGCCTCCTCGTAGCGCATTTCCGTCGCCGCCTGTTCCATCTCGACCTGGAGGAGGCGGATTTCCTCCTCGGGGGTAATGCCGCCCGTCTTGACGGACGATCCCAACGCAGGCACGTACACGGAATTTTCCTGCGATGAACTGAAGAACTCTTCCAGCCCCGTCTCCAGCGCGCGTTTCACCGTCGTCGGCGAAATGCCGTGGAGTTTGTTGTACGCCATCTGCGTGTCGCGGCGGCGGCCGGTTTCGTCCATCGTTTTCCGCATCGCGTCGGTGATGCGGTCGGCATAGAGGATAACCCGCCCCTCGGTATTTCTCGCGCAGCGGCCGATGAGCTGGATAAGACTGGTGGTGTTCCGCAGGAACCCCTCCTTGTCGGCATCGAGGATGACGACGAGCGACACCTCCGGCAGGTCCAACCCTTCACGCAGCAGATTAACGCCGATCAGCGCATCGTACGCGCCGGAGCGGAGGTCGCGGAGAATCTCCACCCGGTCCAAAGTATGCACGTCCGAGTGCAGATAGGTCGTCTTCAACCCGTGTTCGCGGCAGTAGGTGTCCAGGTCCTCGGCCAGCCGTTTCGTAATGGTGGTGATGAGGGCGCGCTCGCCCCGTTCGGCCCGAGCCTTAATCTCCTGCAGAATGTCAGGCACCTGTCCCTTTGTCGGCCGCACTTCCACCGGCGGATCCACAAGCCCGGTCGGGCGCACCAACAGTTCCACCGGTCCTTCGTCGGAAAGAGTCAGTTCATACGGCGCCGGGGTGGCCGAGACATACACGCACTGCGGCTGGATTTCCTGGAACTCGTCCCACTTTAGCGGCCGGTTGTCGAGGGCGGACGGCAGACGGAAGCCATGCTCGACCAACACCTTTTTCCGCGCCTGGTCGCCGTTGTACATGCCCCGCACCTGTGGCAGGGTGGCGTGGGATTCGTCGATAATGAGGAGCCAGTCCTTGCTCGGGAAATAGTCGAACAAACACGCGGGCCGTTCGCCCGGGGAGCGGCCGTCGAAGTGGCGCGAATAATTTTCAATGCCTTTGCAATAGCCGATTTCCTCGATCATCTCGAGGTCGTATTTGGTGCGGCTCTCAAGCCGCTGCGCCTCCAGCAACCGGCCCTGACTTTTGAAAGACGACAGTTGCTGCTCGAGTTCCGAGGTGATCCCTTCCACCGCCTGCGCCGCCGCGCTTTCCGACAGCACAAAGTGGGTGGCGGGGAAGATGGCGCGGTGTTGGTATTTCATAATGATTTCGCCGGTCAGCGGATCGAACTCGTAGATCTCCTCGGCGGTATCGCCAAACATCTCGACGCGGATGGCGGTCTGCATATAGGCGGGCCAGATGTCGACAGCGTCGCCGCGCACACGGAAGGTGCCGCGCTGGAAATCGAAGTCGTTCCGTTGATATTCCATCCGCACCAATCGGGTCATGAATTCCCGCCGGTCGATTTCGTCGCCGACCTGCACAGTGAGGGCAATTTCCTGGTATTCCTGCGGACGGCCCAGGCCGTAAATACACGACACCGACGCGACCACGACCACGTCCTTGCGGGTCAGGAGGGCGGAGGTCGCGGACAGTCGCAGCCGCTCAAGATCGTCGTTGATGGCCGAGTCTTTTTCGATATACGCATCGGTCTGGGGAATATACGCCTCGGGCTGGTAATAATCGTAATACGAGACAAAATACTCCACCGCGTTATGCGGGAAGAACTGCCGGAACTCGGAATAGAGCTGCGCCGTCAGCGTCTTGTTATGGGAAAGAATAAGGGTCGGCTTTTCCGTCTTGGCAATGACATTCGCCATGACGAAGGTCTTGCCCGAGCCGGTCACGCCCAGCAATGTCTGATGCGGTTTGCCCGCCAGCACCCCGGCGGTAAGCCTGTCGATTGCCTCCGGCTGTTGACCGGCCGGCGCAAAATCGGAGTTGAGTTGAAACAAGGACATAGAGACCTCTTTTTAATGCATAATTCACAATTCATAATTCACAATGAAACCACACCTCCACCTCCGCGCGCGGTATAATTGTGAATTGGTGAATTGCGTAATAATTGTGCATTGTGAATTATGAATTGTGAATTCGTAAAATCTTCATCAATTCATACTGTCCAAGATCGCCGCCACCACCTCGTCCGGCGACAAGTCGCTGGTGTCGAGATAAACGATACCGTCGCCGGCAAGCGCCCGGTCGCGGGCGTCCTTCATCGGCCCGACCTGGTAATCGGAGGCGTCGCGGTGGTTTATGTCGTCAAGGATGTCCTGCAGGCTGACGTCCCGTCCGGCGGCGAGCATT
This sequence comes from Planctomycetaceae bacterium, assembly GCA_021205245.1. GTDB lineage: Bacteria > Planctomycetota > SZUA-567 > SZUA-567 > SZUA-567 > JAJBSZ01. Next base: position 13,954 of record JAJPXZ010000071.1, on the reverse strand, counting down.
TCGGTATGGCGGCGGGTCGCTCGCGCCTCGGGGCTGGCGGTGAGGAAAAACTTCCACCGCGCCCGGGGCAGGACAACGGTGGTGATATCTCGCCCTTCCATGACGACCGGCCGGGTGTTCACCATCGCCTGCTGGAGCGTCACCATGAGGGCGCGGATTTCCGGCACGCGGGCGGCGCATTTCACCTGTTTGGCGACTTCGGGCGAACGGATGTCGGACGACACATCCTCGCCGTCCAGGAGGATGCGCGTCCCGGTCTGGTCAAAGCCGATTTCGGACGTCTCGGCGACCCGCAGCATGGCGGCCGGGTCTTCCATATCGACGCCGAGGCGCATCGCCTTCAGGGCCACGGCCCGGTACATCGCGCCGGTGTCGACGTAGAGGAAACCTTTCGCGTCGGCGATGCGTTTAGCCACGCTCGACTTGCCCGACCCGGCGGGACCGTCGATGGCGACAGCGTCCTGGAGTTCGGAGTTCACTTGGCCTCCGGGTCGTCGATCATGCGGACGCGCCTGGCGTGGCGTTCGCCGTTGGAGAACGGGGTGGAGAGGAAGACGTCGAGGATTTCCACATGCGGGTCGTAGATGGTGGCGCGGCCGGGCATAACCAGGATGTTGGCGTCGTTGTGGTCGCGGGTGGCCTGGGCGTATTCTTTCGACAGACACAACGCGGCTCGCGCGCCGTGGTGGCGGTTGGCGGCGATGGAAATGCCGATGCCAGTGGCGCACAATAGCAGCCCGACCGGGAAGTTACCCGACGCGACCTCTTCCGCCACCGCGTGACCGGCCTGCGGATAATCGGCGCGGCCGTCGGTCATGATGGTAAAGTCGACCACCTCCCACCCGTCTTTTTCGAGGTGGGCGATGCATTTCGCCTTGGCTTCGAGGGCTGCGTGGTCGGAGCCGACCGCTATGCGTTTGGGTGTAAACATGCCGTTCCTTTCAGTGAGGAAGTCAGGACAAACCCGTCCCCTCGATAATAAGTATCGCCAAAGCCGCCACGACAAACCAGAGGATAAGCCCTAAAAGAATGGGCCTGGTCCCGGTGGCGAGGATGCGCCGCAAATTGGTGTTCAAGCCGATGCCGGACAGCGCGACGACGATGAGGAATTTTCCCGCCGCCCCGAACCAACCCGCCAGCCCGGGCGAAAACGCCCCGAATGTGGTCAAGACAGACATCGCCAAAAAGCCCAGCACAAACCACGGAAACACCCGCGCGAACGAGAACGTCCCGCCGCCCGTCCCTTCGCCTCGTTTCGCCCTCGCGGCGACGACGAAGGAGAAAATGAGCGCCATCGGCACAATCATCACGGTGCGGGTCATTTTCACCAGGGTCGCGGTCGGCACCGAAGCGGCGTCATAGGCGAAGGCGGTCGCCATCACGGACGAGGTGTCGTTGACAGCGGTTCCGGCCCAAATGCCGAACACTTCCGGGCTCAACCCAAGGGCGCGGCCGAGCAGGGGGAAGACCACCACCGCCGCCAGGTTGAACAGGAACACGACAGAGATGGAATAGCTGATCTCGTCGTCGTCCGCGCCGATGACCGGAGCGATGGCGGCAATGGCCGAACCGCCGCAGATGGCGGTTCCCGAGGCGATGAGGTCGCGGTTGTTCCGTGGCACGCCCAGCCTGCCGCCGAGTAAACGGGAGACCAGGAAAACCGCCCCGATAGTCGCAATCATCAGCCCGAGCGTCTGCACGCCGGTCCGCCAAACCACCGCAAGGTTCAAGCCAGCGCCAAGCAGGATAACCGCGAGCTGGAGTATCTGCTTGCCGGCGGCGGCAAAGCCCGGTTTCAACCGGGCGGGAAGCTGCACCACGCTTGCGATAATGACCCCGGCGAGAATGCCGACCCCGGCTCCACCCAGCCATGGGATCGCCGGTCCGACCGCATCCGCGACGACTGCGAGCACGAGTGCGGCGAGCAGGCCGGGCCAGGAGCGTTGCCAAAAGGGTCGGGTCAGTATTTGCATGACGATGCGACCTGTAGTACCAGAAACATAATTCCCTCCCCCAAACGTCACCCCGGCGTCTCGACCTCCACCAGCGAAAAAAACGGGCTGTTCGGCCGGGGTCCACGCCACCGGCGCTCGCTACGGGAACGCCCAAAACAGTAACCACATGAGTTCGGTGCCGTCACCGTCTTCCCCCGTGGACCCCGGCCGAACAGCCCGCACAACCGCTGATGGACGTCCGCACGCCGGGGTGACGTATGGGGGAGGTTGGTATCGAACCGGACAGAGCCTGGCGCAACCCACCTCCTACCCCAGCGTCTGCCGAATCTTCGCCACGATATCATCAGCCGAGTTGGCCACCGAAATCGGCCGGTTCCCATACTTCGAGGTCGCGATGCCGAAGCGCCCGTATTCCTTCGCCAAATCCTCTTCCGAGAACGAGTGGTAGGCGACGGTGGCGTGCGGGTCTTTCAACTGGTGACCGGTCAGGATGCAGACGACGGTCGCGTCCCGGTCGATAACTCCCTTTTCCACAAGTTGCTTGGCCCCGGCGACCGAAGCGGCGCTGGCCGGTTCGCAGCCAAGCCCGTCGCGGGCGATATTGGCCTTGGCGTCGAGAATGGCCTGGTCGGAGACATCAAGGGCGACACCGTTCAGACGGTCGATTGCCCGCAAGGCTTTCTTCAGGTTGACCGGCCGGTTGATTTCAATCGCGCTGGCGATGGTCGACGCCTTCACATTGTCGGCGTCAAGCTTGGCGTAATACGAGTCGATGATGGAATCGTCGACGCGGCCGCCGTTCCACTTCAACCCGTGGTCATTAACGAGCCGGGAGAAGGTGGGCGCGCCGGACGAATTAACGATGGCGATGCGCGGCAGCTTAGTGATGATGCCGAGGTCGTAGAGTTCGTACAACGCCTTCGCGAAGGCGGACGAGTTGCCGAGGTTGCCGCCGGGGCAGACGACCCAGTCCGGCACCTGCCAGTTCAGCCCTTCAAGCACGCGGAACATGGTGGTCTTCTGGCCTTCGAGGCGGAAGGGGTTGACCGAATTGACGAGGTAGATGCCTTCCCGGGCCGAAACCTCCTGCACCCGCGCCATGGCGTCGTCGAAGTCGCCTTGCACCAGCAGGGTCACCGCGCCGTAGTCGAGCGCCTGCGACAGCTTGCCGTAGGAAATTTTTCCGTCGCCAATGAAGATTATAGCCCGCATCAGCCCCGACGCCGACGCGAACGCAGCGAGGGAGGCGGAGGTGTTGCCGGTCGAGGCGCAGGCTGCCACTTTCGCGCCAACCATGTTGGCGTGCGAGAACGCGCCGGCCATGCCGTTGTCCTTGAACGACCCGGACGGGTTCAGGCCCTCGTACTGGAGGCGGAATGTCTCTTTCTTGATCCCGGCGTAGGCAGCGGCGTTCGGGCTGACGCGCAGTTGCGTATGGCCTTCGCCGATGGAGACCCGCTTTTCGAGAGGCGCGAACGGCAGCAGATCGCCAAAGCGCCATACGCCGGAAATCGCCCCCATGCCGCCGGACGGCCAAGCGGCGCGGCCGAGCATCATCGGGTGCGAGGGGATGCGGAGCTGGTCCCAGTCATAAATGATATCCAGCAGGTTGCCGCAGGCGGGGCATTTGGGGAGGACCTGATAGAGATCATATTCGGCGGCGCAATCGGGATGAATGCATTTCTGACAAGCGTGGGACATGGTCTTCTCCAAATTCGTAAAAAAATGCCGCAACAAATTGGCGGCGGCCTTGCGGCGAATACTCTATTTTTAGATGACAGACCCGCAAATGTCAACGGATTCCATAATCCCGCATGATGCGCTCGGCCAGCATCTGGTCCCTGAGACCCGCCAGGATGCCACGCGCCTGTTCGTGTTCGCGCTCGCCCGCGCCGTCGGCGGTCAACAGCATCATCGCCGCCTCGGTTCTGGCCGCGTCGTCGGCCTCTTCCTGATCCGGGTAGACGGCGAAGACATCGGCATAGGCGCGGAGCGCGTCGTCCATACGGCCTTGGGCGCGGTAGATGCGCGCCGTCTCCAGGGTGATGGTTGCGGCGTCGGGCCGCGAACGCGCGCCGGCGTCGAGGAGTTCCCGCGCCGAGTCGAGTTCGTCCAGGGCCAAATCGTAGCGCCCGTCAGCCGAACGCGCCTTGGCGGCAAGGATGTACATGGCGCGTTCCACCGGGGGCGGCGCGTCGCCGCGTTCGATTATGGCGTGGGCGAGGCGGTAGGCGGCGTCGGCTCCGCCCGGGTCCGCCAGGGTGCTTTCGCCCAGCAGGAGGAGGATCGGCACTGTCCACGAGCCATTCAAGTCGGCCAGGGCGTTTTCCTCGAGGAGCGACCGCACCTCGGCCACCACCTGTTCGGGCGCGAGCAACGGGTTGGCGTCGGCCGGATTGTTGAGGGCCAAGCGGGCGGCGTGGTAGGTCGCGTCCTGGATGCGGCTGGGCGTCGACGGCGGCAGGCTGGGCGAGGCCGGATCGGCGGCGAAGAGGTAATGCCCATAGGCTTCGCGGCTGTAGCCGGCTTCTTCGGCGAGGTGACCGGCCAGGAGCGCGGCTTCGGCATCGATTTCTGCAAAGACGTTAAGCCGGGTCAGGGCCATGCGGCTTTCACCCAGTTTGCCCATGCACACGGCCCAGCGGCGGGCTGCGTTGGCCCGGAGCACGCGAGGCAGTTCCGAGTTGTTCATGAGGGACAGATAATCGACCGACGCGCCGCGCCATTCACGCATCAATTCCAAGGCCCGCCCGCGCGACCATTTTGCCCGCCGCGCCGCCAGGCTGGACGGCCCCGAATTGGCGATGGCCTGGTTGAATGGCCGCAGCGACGACTCGATGCGTCCGCGCGCCTCGTCCCGCCAGCTCATGGCCATGCCGGCGAATTGGCCCCGCTCCCACTTGTCCGCCAACTGCATCAGGAACGCGCCCGACTCCATATTGACCATCCCCTGGTCGAGGCTGTCCTGCAACGAATAACCGCCGGTGGACGCTTCCTGAAAGCTTGCCGCCGCTGCGGCGAAGTCGCCAAGCGTCCTGTCGATAGCGGCTGGGTCCGGCTCGTCGGCGTGGAGAATCTGGTCCGCCCGGGCCAAGGCCAACGCGTGCCTGGCTTCGCCCAGGCGCGACGACAACACGCTGTCGGTCACCCCGGCTGGCTGGCGTTTACGGAGATGCGAAATCATGCCGATAGCGAGTTCCAGCTTGTGGATGCCGTCCTCGGCCCACTCATACGCCGACTCGGCCGCGATGGCGAGGTCGTAGCCGACATCGGGGTTGCCGCCGTGCCAGAGCAGGGTGCCGAGGGCGGCGGTCACCTGTTCCGCCTCGGTCTGGCGCTTGTCGTTCAGAGAAAAATACGCCGCATCGCTGTCGGCCGCCAACAGGTCGGTATCGCCTGACAACGACACCGGACCGCCCATCTTGCCCAGCTTGAGGATTGTCTCCATCGCCAGGAATTCCGACACCAGCAGCGACGAGAACAACCGGTCGCGCCTGAGCATCCGCGACGCCTGGTGGTTGAGCGCGAGGGAAATGCCGTAATCGCGCCGCGTCTCGGCGGTGCGCGATCCATCGCGCGAGGCGGCGTAACGGATGTCGCGGTTGCCGTTGGAGGGCCGGGTAGCCGGATAGAGGTAATCGAACGCGTCTGCATAGCGGCCGCGCCGCAGTTCGGCGTTCCCCGCCACCTGCCAGGCGGCGGGCGACGCATGACCGCCCGAGAGGATGGGCGCGAGCGTTTCAATGGCGGCGCTCGGTTCCGCCAGGTCGAGTTGGACCCGGGCTTTGATGACCCGCGCTCCATCCCACGGACCCGGCGACATGGTGCCGTCGATAGCGAGGCTGAGGGCGTCGTCGGCTTGGCGAAGGAGCCGCGTCTTTTCCTCGAGACCGACCGCATTGGACATTTCCACCAAAGCGAGGGCAAGGCCGAGGCGGGCGGTGCGGCGGTCGTCGACCGAGGGTTGTTCTTCGTCGATGACCTTCGAGAACCACGACACCGCGTCTTCCTGGTTGCCGAGGATGGCTGCCGCCTGGCCCCGGTACAGGGCGGCGCGGGCGCGGAGTTCGTCCTTGGCCGGGTCGGAGTCGAGATAGGCTTCGGCTTCGGACGCGGCTTCGCGGACGAACTGCTCTTCGCGTCTGGCCATCCGCAGGGCGATGCGGTCGAGTTCGATTTCCTTGCGCCGATTGCCGATGGGAAAGGCGAGGCGGGCGCGGTCGAGTTCGGCTATGGCTTGGTTGAGGAGCCGGTCCCGGCGCTGCCGGTCGCGGATGGTGCCGGGGTAGGGGATTTCCTCCGCCAGCATACGCAAACTGCGAGACATCCGTTGCGCCGCGTCCCCTTCCATCCCCTGCGGCAACGACAGCCCGCCGACGCGGGAGTAGTAGTCGACCGCCTCGCGGTATTCGCCGATGGCTTCATAGGCGCGCGCGGCCCAATAGGCCGACTGGACGTTGTACGCCGGTTCGGGAAGGCGGTAGCGGTTGTTGGACAATTGGACGAATGCCTCTGCCACATCGTCGTAGTCGCGCCTGTCGGCGGCGAGGCCGAGGCGTGCGCGCTCGCGAACGAAACGGGCGTTTTCGCGAACCATCAGCCATTCGAGAGACAGCGGGTCGGACGGCGACTGCGGCGTCGCGGCGGGATTGTCAAGGATGGCGTTGGCTGTCTCAAGGGCGGGGGAGTAGATGCCGCCTTCCAACATGCGGTGGGCGATGTCCAGTTGCGTCTTGGCCGAGCCCGGGGTGAGGGCTGGCCCATCCTGGGCCGTCGCAAGGGCGGTCAGGCAAAGGAAGAGGAGTACGAAAATGAGGCTACGCATAAACCTCCCCCACTCACCTCTTAAAACCCCGTCACCCCCCGCAAACGCGGGGGCCCAGCGGGCCGACCATGAGAGGAACGGTGGTACATACCCGGCGGCGCAATTCAATACCAGTAAAACCGCCCCACCTCCCCCTGTCGTCACCCGGCGTGCGGACCTCCACCAGCGGGCCAAACGGGCGGTTCGGCCGGGGTCCACGCCAGAGGCAGCGAAGGCAGCAAACTCAGCCAATCGCGTAAAGGTTCACCCCTTCACATACCCCTTCACCGCATCCCGAAGCGCCTCCGGCAGCACCGACGGCTTGCCGTCGGCATTCACGCACGCCAGTTCCACCTCGCCCACCACCAGCGTCTTGTCTTCGCCCTGGCGGGAGATTTCGGTGGCGATAGTGAGGGTAGCGTGGCGCATCCGGCTGATGGACGAACGGCACACCAGCAGGTCATCGTACTCGGCCCAGCCGTAATAGCGCACATTGCACTGACGGACGGGAAAGAAAAACCCTTCCGCTTCCATGCGGCGGTACGGATAGCCGACGTCGCGGAGGAACTCGGTCCTGGCCCGCTCGCAGATGACGAGATAGTTGGCGTAATACACCCGGTCCATCTTGTCGGTATCGGCATAACTGACCCGATAAAGGCTTTCGTGTTGTTGCATGGAGGTTCCTCGCCGCGAAAACGCGATAGCGCGGTACGCGAAATAATAAAACACGGGGTCGACCGATAAGCCGGCTTCTGTCGGGAACGGCTATTTATCTGGGACGCGCGTCGCCGCGCGCCTCGAGCACGCTACCCGGAGCTTCAAACGGGACAGGCGGCCCCGCGCGGGCAAACCTCGCCCGACTTGCTCCCTATTTGCGCTTGCACCGGAAGGACAGTCGCCATGCCGTCGACGTTACCGCCGACGCGGTGGGCTCTTACCCCACCCTTTCACCCTTACCCGCGCGGCCGAAGCCGCGAAGGCGGTCTGCTCTCTGTTGCCTGTCCCTGGGGTTACCCCCGGCGGGCGTTACCCGCTTTCCTGCCTTGTGGTGGCCGGACTTTCCTCCGGAGCGAACTCCGGCAGCCGTCTGGACGACCCCGTGAAAAACCGCAATGCACAATTCACAATTCACAATTCATAATGCACAATGCACAATTATAGGAAATACTACATATTGCGATCCGCTCGCTCCCGCTCGCTCGTCACAACCGCGAGGTAAAAAGCGAGCGGAAGCGAGCGCGTCATAAATGTAATTCTTCCACTCATTGTGAATTATGAATTGTGAATTGTGAATTAAAAACACGTTACAAGGTTATTACAATTTTCATTCCATCATACGCCGGCGTAATATCCACCGGCAATTGCATTATCAATTCCTTGTGCGTAAACCAGTGCGTCAGGTGCGTGAGCAACGTCTGCTTCGGCTTGACCAGTTTATGCAATCGTTTAACCCCGGCTATGTGCAGATGCGTCGGATGCGGTCGGTGACGGACCATGCTGACCACCATCGTCTCCAACCCTTCGAGAAGGGGGAGGGAACTGTCAGGCACGCCCGAGATATCTGTCATATAGGCCAAATCGCCGATGCGGTAGCCGAGGATATCCATCCTGCCGTGCTTAATCGGCACGGGCGTGAACGGCATCCCTCCGGCGACGAACGGCCCGGTTACTTCTTCGAGGCGGAGATCGGGCAGCCCGCCTCCCACCTCCACCGCGTTCCAGATATACCCGAACCGCGAGCGGATGATGTCCAGGGTCGCCCGGTTCGCCCACACCGGCAGGGTTTTGCGTTTAAACAACGAGAACGAGCGCAAATCATCCAGCCCGTGCAGGTGGTCGGCGTGGTCGTGGGTAATCAGCACCGCATCGATGTCCATGATGCACGACCGCAAGCACTGGATGCGGAACTCCGGCCCGGTGTCGATAACGACGTTCCGATTGTTGTGGGTAATGCACACGCTCGAGCGGAGCCGCGTATCGTGCGGGTCGGTCGAACGGCAGCGCCAGCACGAACATCCCGCAATAGGCACGCCGGTCGAGGTGCCGGTTCCGAGGAATTCGAGGATGGCGGTCTTGCGGGCCATTGCGGGGTTCCGAAAATGAGGGCGCCCGCCGGGGCGCCCTCGCCTATGCCGGTATACGGGTGGGATCAGATTTCCATGATTTCCTTGGATTTCTTGTCCACTTCCCCGTCGATCTGTTTTTCGTAGTCCTTGAGCATCTTCTGGACATCGTCCTTGGTGACCTTGAGATCGTCTTCGCTGATCTCTTTCTTCTTTTGCAGATCTTCAAGACCCTTGATGCCGTCGCGGCGGGCGTTGCGGATAACCACCTTGGCCTCTTCGCCCTGGGCCTTGACCGACTGCGCCAGCTTTTTGCGGCGTTCCTCGGTCAGGGGCGGGAAGGTGAGGCGGATGATTTTGCCGTCGTTCTGCGGCGTGACGCCGAGGTCGGACGCGAGGAGCGCCTTCTCGATTTCCTTCAGGAGGCCGAGATCGAAGGGCTTGAGCATGAGCTGGCGCGCTTCCGGAACCGAAATGGTGGCGCACTGCTTCAGGGGCATCTCCGCGCCGTAGGCGTTGACGCGCACGCCTTCCACCAGCGCCGGGGTGGCGCGGCCGGTGCGGGTCAGGCGGAATTCTTTCTGCAGGTGGGAGAGGGCCTTCTCCATGTTGTCCTTGACGGCGGCCATGACATCGTCGACTGCCATGCTGGCTCCTTTCGCTCGAGTGGATTCGAATTGTAATAACTGACTATGCGCAAATAGTATGCAGAATATCCTACTCGCCGTCAACCAGCGTTCCGACAACAGCCCCGGTCGCGGCCTTGAGGGTGTTGCCAGGCACCTTCAATGAATAGACGACGATGGGGATATTATTCTCTTCGCACAGCGAAAAGGCGGTCGAGTCCATAATCTTCAGTTTTTCCCTGATGGCCTGGGCATAACTGATGCGCTCGTATTTCATGGCGTTCGGGTTTTTCATCGGGTCGGCGGTGTAGATGCCGTCCACCTTGGTCGCCTTGAGGATGGCCTTGCAGTCGAGTTCGATGGATCGTTGCGCGGCGGCGGTGTCGGTGGTGCAGTAGGGGTTGCCGGTGCCGCCGGCAAGGATGACGACGCGGCCCTTTTCCATATGGCGTTGGGCGCGGCGGCGGATATAGGGTTCGACCACCTGGTCGGCTTCGATGGCGGAGAGGACGCGGGTGGAGTAGCCAAGCGCTTCGACGGCGGACTGGAGGGCGAGGGCGTTCAGGATGGTTGCCGTCATGCCCATATAGTCGACCGTGCCCCGCTCGATGCCGAGGGCGGCCGCTTCCGAACCGCGCACGAAGTTGCCGGCGCCGACGACGACGACCGTTTCGATGCCGGCGGAGACGAGGTCGCGGATTTCGCCAGCCACCATCTGGATGGCGGTTTTGTCGAATCCGACCCCGGCGTCGCCGCCAAGGGCCTCGCCGGAAACTTTCAGCAATACGCGGCTATAAGGTGCCAAGTTACAATCCTTTCGTGTCTTCGGGACCGGGCGCGGGCGGTTCGCTTTGGGCGATGCCGGCCTGGTCCAGTCGGGCGCGGAGTTCCGCCACTTCGGCGGCAAGTTTGTCGTGGATGACGAAGGCGTCGCGGCGGGCGCGGGCGCGGGCGGCCAGGCTCCAGATATAGGCGGCGCAGGCCACCAGGGCGCAGTAGACGAGGATGTCCCGGCGCAGGTGTTCGTACAGATTCAGCGGCCACGAAGGCGCGATGGCCATGGGGCTGTCCGCTTCCATGGCGGCAAGCGACAAGCTGGCGTGGTTCAGAAGTTCGCCGTCGAGGCGGGCGACATAAGCGGCGCCGCCCCCGGCCGAGAGATAGAAATGCAACGCCGCGACGACGATAACCGCCAGCGCGAGAAAGGCGAGCGCGCCCGAGCGGTTAGCCGAGCGCGGCCCGTTCTGGAGGATGTCTTCCGCCTCTTCGTGGCGCGAATCCGCCTCGTCGAGCGCTTCGGCGGATACCGCCGGTTCGGGCTTGGCTTTGGTGTCTTCCATGGGGGCGGTTATTTCGCCTCGTCCGAGTCGCCGGCCGGCAGGCCGGAGGCGATGTTGAACTGCCGACGGAACGACCCGGCCAGTTCCATAATGGCTGAAGCCAGTTCTATGGACATGGCGATGGCTTCGTCGGGGGTGGTTTGTTTTTCGCGGCAATGGGCGAGGAAGGATGTCCGCAGGTGGCGCGCGAAGTCGGGCACGACGTTATGGCCGCGCGCGCGTTCCTCCAGGGCGAATTCCATCCAGCCGGAGATGTTGCCGAGCAGGTTGACCTCGAGGAGGCGCATCTGTTGTTCTTCGAATCCGGCGTGGGTGAGGCGGTCGCGGAGCGCCGCGCGTATCGTTTCGGACCCCATGTCAATGCGGCCGCGTTCGCGGAAGCGGGAGATAATCCTGTCAACCGCCTGGTCGATGCTGGCCGGTTCGTCCTCGAGTTTCAGTGGCTCTGCCGACATAGTATACCTCCGCCATTACGGGGCGCGACTGCGCCGACACCCTCTGCCCTGGCAATGCCTGTGAATAGAAATGACGCCGGTTGCCGGAATCCTCCATGCGGTCGAAGGACCGCCCCCGGGAGCCGGGTTTATTCCGCAACGCTAACCCAGACGATTTTGCGTCGATTCCGATAAAATGCAAGCACGAAATTGCTAAACGACAGCCGCCACCGTCTTTTGGAACGAGGCTTGGTCGTCCACGCACTGGTCGACGCCGACTATCCACACTCTTCCCGCGTCAGTGTCTCTCCATCTATTCTTATCGGCCGTTCGGGCGTCCGGCACCGAAAAAACCGCCTTGGCCCGATCTTTTTCCGTCGTCACCACGACCGCCCCCGCCTGTTCCGCCTCGTCCAAAGCGGCCCGAAGCAGTTCCGCCGGGATGTCCCGATGGTCGGGCAGGGCGTAGGTCCGGACGATTCGCGCCCCAAGTTCAACCAGTGTCTTCTCAAACGCTTCCGGCCGGGCAATGCCTGCCAGAACCACCACCGGCTTGTCCCGAAGGGCGTCCAGCGACAGGTGTTCGCCAGCCAAGGTATACAGCCGGGACGGCTTGTGGATGGCTTGGAGTAACGGCGTGCCGGTGCCGATCACGCCGCGAATATCCGAGATGAGCTGGTTGAGGTCCGCCTCGGGTATCTGGTTGGACCGGGTCACCACCACCATGCCGGCATGGCGCAGGGTCGACTTCGGCTCGCGCAGCAATCCGCCGGGAATGGTATTGCCGCCGCCCCACGGCGCGGTCGCGTCGACCAGGACGATATCGAGGTCGCGCCGCAGACGCAGGTGCTGGAAGCCGTCGTCCATCAGGAGGACGTCGGCCCCGGCGGCGACGGCGCGCGCCGCTCCGGCGCAGCGGTCCGGGTCGACAGCCACGATGATTCCGGGCGCAAGGGTTGTGTAGAGGGTCGCCTCGTCGGAGCCGCCGGTCTCGCTCTGCCGATAGCCCCGGAGCAGTATCCCCGGGGTCTTGCCCAAGTCGGCCAGGGTTTTGGCGAGGAGCAGGGTCATCGGCGTTTTGCCCGAGCCGCCGGCGGTCAGGTTGCCGATGGAGATAACCGGCACCCCGGCGGCACGGGATTGCAGCACGCCGCGTCGGTACGCGCCCCGGCGGGCCTGCATGGCCAGGCCATAGGCTTTGCCCGGGACGTAGAGGATGGCGCGCAGGGCCGAACCGGCCGGGCCGCCTTTTCCCTCCAGCATTGTGCGTATGGCGTGTTCGTCCATGCGGACCTGTTCATCGTCTACGCCGGCGCGTACACCACGGCCAGAATTTTCGCCGTCCCGTCGCCTTGGGCGTGCAGGTGATGCGGCACGATGGAGTCGTAGTAGATCGAATCCCCGGCCGACAACCGGTAGACATCCTTGCCGTAGGCGACCTCGATTGCCCCGTCCAGCACGAAGATGAATTCCTCGCCTTCGTGGGTGGACAGGATTGCCTCGCCCCCATGCGGCTTGACATCGATGAGGAACGGCTCCATATGCCTGTCCGACTTGTTTGCGGCGAGGGAATGGAAGGCCAGTTCCGCCTTGTGCTCGCCCAGGTTCGATCCGACGAACCGCGACGTCTCGGCCATGTCCGACGCCTTGGTGAGGACGACGGCGTTGCCGACCTGGTCGTCCAGGAACGAGCCAAGCCGCACGCCCAGGGCGCGGGCGATTTGCAGCAGCGGCGTCAGGGACGGCACCAGATCGCCCTTTTCCAAACTTTCGATAAGTTTGACGTTGCCGTCCTTTTCGCCCGGAACGCTGGCGGCCAAATCCCCCACCGACATCCCGCGTTTTTCCCTGATGGTCCTGATACGCAGACCGACAATGTTGGCACTGGGCATGATGCGACTCCTACGTGTAAACTAAAACCCGCGATCCGAACCGGTTCGGCTTAAGCGGGCCGTGGGGCGTTGGGTTATTCTCGATACAGATCCTGCAACTTTACAGCAACTTTTCTCCAAGTTGACGTCCGCTAAGGATGTGGGCATGGAGGTGGAATACGGTCTGACCCGCACCCGGTCCGTCATTAATAATGAGCCGGTAGTCGTCGATATTGTTCTTCCGCACCACCTCGCCGACGGCGAGCAGCAGGCGGCCGAGCAGGCCTTCGTCATCCGGCGTGGCGTCGGACAGCCTCGGGATGTGCCGCTTGGGGACGACCAGAAGGTGGACCGGCGCGGCTGGATTGATGTCGGTGAAGGCGATGAATTCGTCGCTTTCGTAGACCTTGGTGGAAGGGATTTCCTCTTTGACGATGCGGCAAAAGATGCAGTTTTCAGCCATGAAATATCGTCCTCCTCGCGCGAAAACAGGCGGGTCTGGACGGGGGGAAAATGTCCCGTTCCGGCCCGAAAAAGCCAAGAGTACCCATAAATCGTCTTTCCGGCAAGAAGTATCCTCCCCGACACGGGGTAAAATGGAAACATTCCAACCTTTTTAATCAAAAACGGTTCTGTACGATTAGGGAATTAATTCTCCAAAAAACAGGGCGAATTTACGCATGGTTTATCGGATTGCCGCTTTACAACGCTATTCATGGATCGTATAGTAAGGGGAGCGCCTCGGTGTGGGAGGATGGAGAACAGGCTTGGGGTCTTCCGCGTTGACGGCCGCGTCCAGCCCGTCCCGGCCGAGATCGTTATCTCCGGTTTTGTAACTGGAGACGGCGCATAACCCGGATG
>JAJPXZ010000164.1:1698-20540 GCA_021205245.1 Planctomycetaceae bacterium | reverse complement strand
GATATGGAGACAGATACCACCATCTTCGGCCTGTCGCCGGAAGAAGCGGCCAAGCGCCCGTATCTCGCGAGCATGGGCATCTACATCTTTGATCCGACCACCCTCACGAACCTGCTGCAGGACGATCCGGCCCGCACCGATTTCGGCAAGGAGATTATTCCCCAGGCCATCGAGACGCACCGGATGCAGGCGTACTGCTTTGACGATTACTGGGCCGACATCGGAACCATCCGCGCCTTCTTTGAGGCGAACATGGACTTGGTCGCACCGGTGCCGCAATTTAATCTGTTCGACCCCAGCCGTCCCATCTATACAAATACCCGCTACCTCCCCGGCGCGAAAATGAACCGGGCTTCAATCGAGGCGGCGGTGCTCTGTGACGGCACCATCATCGAAGGGGCGACGGTGCGGGATTCCATCCTCGGCAGCCGCAGCCGGGTGCGGCACGGGTCGGTCATCGAAGAGTCCCTGGTCATGGGCGCGGACTTCTATCAGCACGGCGACGACAACTCGCCGCGTATCGGCATCAACGAGGGCGCGTATCTGAAGCGGTGCATTATTGACAAAAACGCCTCTATCGGCCGCTATGTGCAACTGGTCAACCGCAAGGGCCACCAGGAATACGACGACCCGGAAGGGCGCTTCCACGTCCGTGACGGCATAATCATCGTTGTCAAAGACGCGGTAATTCCCGAAGGATTTGTTTTCTAAACCGCCATTTTCCACCGGCGAATGGGGGCGTCCGGGTGCGGACGCCCTTCGCTGTTCCGCTGTGGTTCAATGCGGGTGAAGGGGTATGCATGAAGAGATTGTCACGCTGGTTCATCAATGGACTGCTTGCATTTCTGCCGATCAGCATCACTTTGTATGTGGCATGGTGGATTGCGGCGCTGGCGGAAAGCGTGTTCGGAGCGCCGCTCCGGTCCTGGCTGGGAATGCGCTCGAACGATACCGGGTATTACTTCTACGGTCTCGGGCTGGTGTTCATGTTTTTCCTGCTGGCCGCGATTGGCTTTTTCCTCGAGTTCTATATCGGTCGAACCATGATGTCGTGGGGCGAGAGTCTGCTAGCGCGCATTCCGGGCGTGAAACAAGTCTACTCGAGCATCAAGGAAATCCTCGACTTCTTTAACCCCAATAAGAAGCTGAACCAGAACAATTATATGGTCATCGTCGCCCTGACCGAGCACATTAAATGCCTCGGATACGTTACCCGCGACACCATGGATACCTTTCGTGGCGGTCAGCTCGGTGGCGCTGACGAAGTGGTGGTCATTCTGCCATTTTGCTACCAGATGGGCGGGAACACCATCATCGTGCCGCGAAACATGGTTAAACCTCTCAACCTCTCTTTCGAGGACGGCATGAAGATAGCGCTGTCCGGATTCGTTCTCAGTGGCGAAGAACCGACCCAGCCGCTTCCGGAAATTATCCGAAAAGCGGCGGATCAAGCCGACGCCGCCAAATCCGAGGCTGCCGAGACGATCTAACCGATTCGACCAAAGCACCCTTTCTCAATGGAGTTTCATCATGCTGTGGAGCAATGTCTTCCAGTGTAATATTCCGCATATCGATGCCCAGCACAGGGCGTTGTTCGATCAAATCGAAAAGCTTGGCACCATGCACGGTAATATTGCCCGCATTCCGGAGACGCTCGACTTCCTGGAGACCTACACGAGCGAGCATTTTTCCGACGAGGAAAGCCTGCACCATCAAACACGATTCCCCCGCGCCCTCGAACATCAGCGTCAGCACCAGGCCTTCACTCGACAAATCAAGAAAATGCGCAAGGACTACAACGCCTCGGGCCACAACCTGTCCACGTTGATGGAAATGAACCATGCCATAGTCGAATGGCTGAAGAACCATATCCTCAGTACGGACAAACTATTCGTCGACTTTTATCACTCGCTGCCCGGCGAAACGAAGCGAGGGCTGCGGCTGCCCCACCGTCCATGGATCCCTGAATCCAGCCAGTCCTTCTACCAGGAAGTGACCGGGATCCGGGTCAAGAATGATTCGTCGCCGGCATTGAAGTCCGCGACCAGCGTCTTGAGTTCGGCCTGGTCCGATGCCATGCTTTGCGGCATCCCGGTCATCGACGCGCAACACCAGGAACTGTTCCACCAGATCGACATCCTCCGCGACCGGCGGAACAAGGATCGTATCTCCGGCGTGCTCCGCTTTCTTGCCGACTATGTCATTAAGCACTTCAATGACGAGGAATCTCTCCACCTGAAATCCCGCTATCCGCAGGCGGCGGAACACCGCAAACTGCACGAGAACTTCATCAAAACCTTTCAGGCACTGAAAGCCAAATGCGACTCGTCGGAAGGCGAGCTGTCTACTATCCTGGAATTGAATAAAGTGGTGTACGAGTGGCTGCGGGAGCACGTCCTGAAGATCGATAAACAGTTTGCCACATACTATCTCGCCCGCGAGGAAAACAAGCAGGGATGATGGTGTTGGAGAGGGAGTTCAACGTTAGGCTATAATTCGAGGTGACGACGGCATGGGGATCGTCGTTTTAGTCGTAGCGTAACGTGCCGATGACTTCTTCGACAGTTGTGCCGTGACTGTGGAGCCAGGCGTCCAGGTCGTCGACAAGACGGGAACAGATCCCCGGCTCGACAAAGTTCATGGCCCCCACCTGAACCGCGCTCGCCCCAGCCATAAGGTAGGCCAGCACCTGCTCCACGCCATGCACCCCGCCAGCCGCAACAATCGGGACCTTCACCGCGGCCCGCACTTGCCAAACAAGGCGCAGGACCATCGGAAACACTGCCGGTCCGGACAAGCCGCCGGTGATGTTGGACAGAATCGGCCGCCTCTTTTCCACATCCACCATCATGCCGAGGAAAGTGTTGGCGACCACCAGGGCGTCGGCGCCCTCGGCCTCCGCTGCCTTGGCGATAGGAACGATGTCGGTGACGTTGGGGGTGAGCTTTACCCACATCGGTTTGTCGCCCGCCGCTTTACGGAGCTGCCGCACCAGCGCGCCGGCGACGACCGGGTCGGTGCCGAAGGTGATGCCGCCCTCCTTGACGTTGGGGCAGGATATGTTAATCTCCAACGCGTCGACCGGGGCGGCGGCAAGCCGCTCGACCAGCGCGAGATAATCCTCGTCGCACTTCCCTGCGACGTTGACGACGACTTTTTTCGCCTGCTGGCGCAGAGGCGGGAGGAGCGTTTCGAGAAAATACTCCACCCCGTCGTTTTGCAGGCCGATAGCGTTGAGCATACCGGAAGGGGTCTCGGCGACGCGTGGCGGCGGATTCCCCCGGGTGGGACCAAAGGTGACCGACTTTGTCACCACCGCGCCCAAGCGGCCGAGGTTGTAAAAGGTGGCGTATTCCTTGCCGCTTCCGAAAGTGCCTGAGGCAGGCATGATGGGATTGTCAAAATCCAGTGCGCCCACGCGCGTCCGCAACCGCTCTCTATTCATATCGTTTCCTTGTTGGTCGTGTGATTACCACAGTGTGCGCATCGGCGCAAAAATTTCAAGTAGGAAGGCGGCGGTCGGTCCGCCGCAACTTGCGTCCGAGGCCGATAATACATACAATGGAATGAATTGATAACCCTTATTCCACAGGAGACACTCGTGGCCAATTCGACCTCGAGGCGCGGAAAACTGCTCCTCGCCGTCCTTATACCGGTGGCGCTGGTTCTGCTTGCCTACCTCTTCGTCACTTTTGGCAATCCGCAGTGGCATCCGAGCCTCTATGCCTACCAGGCGCGCCATAGTGACAGCGGCTTTATCGACCCGAAGGGCACGTTCTCGGGCGAGTGGCATAACTGGGATCACGAAGGCCGGCTGATGTCGACCTTTTCCTACCGGAACGGCCGCAAGGACGGCCCCTACACGACCTATACCGTTGCGGGGTCGATTCTGTCCGAAGGGCAATACCGGAACGGCGAACTCGACGGCATACAAAAGGTTTTTCAGGACGGCGGAGCCAGGACCGAGATACCGTACCGTGACGGCAAGCGTGACGGCATGGAACGAACCTGGTACGCCGACGGCCAGGTGGCTGTGGAAGCGCCCTGGGTGGATGGCGAACAGGACGGTCCGGTGAACTTCTATTACGAGAACGGCTCCATTCAATCCACCATACCCTTTTATCGCGGCAAGCGCGAAGGGGTGATGAAGACCTTTTTTGAAAACGGCGCCCTGCAGGGTGACGAGAACTACCGCAATGACGTCAAGAACGGCACGACCGAATTCTGGCACCCCGACGGCACGCCCGACATGGCCTTTACCTACCGTGACGACAAGATGGACGGCGTCCAGGTGTGGTATCACCCCAATGGACAGAAGGCGAGGGAAATCACCATGGCTATGGGTGTGCCGGACGGGCAGTGGCGTGAATGGGACGAAAACGGTACTCTCACCGTCGATGAACTCTACGAGTTGGGTGAACTGAAAAAGCCGGCACCGGACACCGAGGCCGCCGCCGACGACGGCACCGGTGCGGAAGAAGAGTAAGCCACCTATAGCCATTAAAAGCCTCATCTTCCAACAAGGCCCGGAGCCATTCCGGGCCTTGATTATTGTGGGATACGCGACTCCGTCCAGAATGATGCAAACCAGTAAACTAAATCTGTCGATTAACAATACAGATAGTGTTCACCATTACCTATACGTCCAGATGGAATCTGGATACTGGTAGTATGCATCGATAGGGACAGGAGTCTGTGTGCGTGGTCTGATTGTTCGGCTTGGCATAGTGGCGGTTCTTGCGGCGACGACGTGGCTCGTCGACGTTCCCGCTGTGTACATCATGGCCACCGACACACCCGAAATTGCTGATAGTGACGCCAAATCGGATACGACTCAAGCACAAGACAACGCTTTTCCGCCTCCACCCGCCGACATGCGCCCCATGCCGGCTGAACCGGCCAAAGGCGGGTACGATTACTTCACCCAATACCTTATCGATAATGCGCTGGATAAATTACACTGGGGCGATGAATATCAGGCGCGCGTGTTTATTGAAAAAGCGCTCGAAAACAACCCTGGCGATCCGTTCCTCCTTCGCTCCCTCATCTACTTCTTTGAGAACGATGGATACTGGAGCGTGGCCGAGGGATATTTGTCCCGGTTGCTTGAGCGGTACCCCTATGACGCCAACGCCCTTATGCGCCGGGGCTATGCCCGCTATCGGATGCAGCACATCACCGCTGCACTGGCTGACCTGCAAACAGCGCTCGATTTGAAGCTCCTTACCCCGGCCGAAACGGAGTATGTGGAATCGTTGCTGGTCGTGGTACGGGAGGCCAACGCGGAGGTCGAGCGAATAGTGGCGGAAGAATGGGCCGCTATCCAGCGCCGCGTCCGCGAGCTGGAGGAGGCGGGCGACAGCGGCGAACTCGAACGCTACTACACCGAACTGGCCGAGACGGATGCGCATTTCGTTTATGCCCTGACGGCGCGCGGGTATCTGCGGCTCCGCCTGGGCAGAGTGGAAGAGGCACAGGCCGACTTCGACGCGGTTCTGCAACGCGGTGGCGAGGACGCGGCAGACCGGAGGGAAATGGAAGCGGTTATCGAACGCATTTATGCCGCCCGTCAGACCCAGGAGGAGTTCGCCGAAGTGCGGGCAGAGACAGCCAGGCTCCAGGCCGAGGGCGATCCCGTCGCGCAGGAACGGTATTATACCGAACTGACGGCCAGGGACGATTTCCGCACCTATGGGCATTTTCTCCGTGGGTTCCTCCGGCTTGGCCTCAACCGGAACGAAGAGGCTCGGGCCGATTTCGAAATCGCCCTGGCTGATGAAAGCCTGGATCCGGCGGCGCGTCGTGATGCCAAGACCGCCGTGGAGCGCGCCACCGCGGCAAGCCGTGCCGAACAGGAATGGCGCGTCATCCAGGATCGGATTCGCGATCTCCGTAGGGAAGGGCGCTATGAGTCGCTGCATCGCTATCTGGAAGCTCTGGAAAGCAATGCCGAACTCCGCACCTTCGCCTTGTCGATCGCCGGCCTGACTCATTTTCGGCAGGCCGAGTATCGTGCGGCGGATATGGATTTCTTTGAAGTGATGATCGCCGTCGACGCGGTCGGCGAACCGGAAGACATCGTGGATGTGATGCTTTCGGTCGAGAATGGCGAGAGCAATCCCGAGGAGTGGGCGAGAATTATCGACGCGGTGCGTTTTTTCCAATCCGCCGGACAGAAGGATTCGCTGGAGGAATACCTCACCGCGCTCCTCAGGCGTAACATTTTCGAGGAAGCGATTCTTGTTGGCCGGGCCATGGTGCGGCGTGAAAACGGCGACACCGAAGGATACGACGCGGACGCAAAGACGCTGCGGGAAATGGGCGGGCCTGCCGCCGAGGCGGCTCTTGAACGCATAGACGGGTACTGGCGGCGACAGTCGGCCGCAACCAAGGCTCGGCTCGACCTCACCGAAGCACGCCATCGCGTTGCCGAATACGAAGCCGCGAACGATATGACTGGTTTGGAAACGTACCTGACCCAATTAGTGGACGACGAGACGTTGCCCGCCTTTGCCTACGGGATGCGCGGGCGGTTGCGTCTGCGTCAGGGACGAAACGATGAAGCGGAAGAGGACTTTGCCGCGCTTCTCGCCCATGCCGGAGAGAGACGGTCCGCCTCGCGGATGGCTCTAGAGCGTTCGGAAGCGGAAGAGGCGGCTGCCGCGCGCTGGCGGGACATTCATGAGAAGGCGCGCGAGTACGAGGCACGGGGCGACTTTGTCGGCCTCGACGCCTTCTATACCGAACTCGCAACCACCCCCGGGCAGGAAGCGTACGCGATTGCGGCGCGCGGCTATGTCCGAATGGGACAGAACCGCATGGATGGGGCGCTGGATGATTTCGAGCAGGTGCTCCTCCTTCGCAATCTTGACGACAACATCCGCCTTGATGTGGTGGTTACCCTCGCGCGGCTGACCGCAGTCCATATCGCCGAGGACGAATGGAAATCGATTGTCAAACGCGCGGAGGAGCTGAACGCCGCGGACGATTACGACGGGTTGGAACGGTTGTATTCGGAACGCCTCGCCATCCGGTCGGCCGATGTCTACTCCTATGCCGGTCGCGGCTTTGCCCGCTACGGCAAAGGCGAATTCGAAGCGGCTGTCGCTGATTTCGAACAAGCCCTGGCTGGTGATGGGCTAGACGATGAGACCCGGGAACAGGTAGCTGCCGCACGGGCGGAGATTCGCGTTGCCCTGGATTCGGGCGGGACGCCGACGTCACCAAAGCTGTATGACGATTTCGCCCGCGTCGACAAGTTGATCGAGCAAGGCGACTACACTACCGCAACGCAAATCCTCGACGAGATTGAGGCAATGGACATGGGCCTGGAGCAACGGGCCGTGTTCGATTACCTTTACGCCGACATCCTATGGAAGCGCGGCCAGCGTGACGAAGCGTATATCATGTACCGACAGGCCGCCACCGAACTGAAGGAGCCGTTCCGCCTGTCAGAAGCGCAGTGGAAAATGGCCGAATACCATTGGGACAAGGGCGAAAAGGACCGGGCAATCGACTTTGGCCGCGTTGCCGTCGCGTCGAACCCCGAGTATTCGTGGCGCAATGCGCAGCTCGCGATGTGGTTTTTTGAACTGCGCCGGGACGACGAGGCAATCTATTATCTCGCGCGCGCCATGGAGGGGGACGAACGACAGGTCGGCGAGGCCGGGCTCTACCAACTCATGGCCAACGCCTATATGCGCAAAAATGACAAGGCGCAATTCCATTATTATATGGAACGGCATATCGATTACACGTCCGCCGACCATGTCAGTCGCGAGAAAAATCCGACAGAGCACTACGAATCGCTGTACCATGCCCGGTTCGCAAACGATAATGCCATGCGGCGCTTCCGCGGCAGTTCGTACATCTATTCGACCTTTTTCCGAAACGACGACTATAGCCTCGACTGGGTGACCAACCTCTATTGGCGTGTCACGCCATTCCGGATGATGAACGTGGAGGCGTTTGTGCAGACCGTCGGCACCATTGCGAGTTCGTTCTCCGACGAGTATTACAATCCCTGGACCAACAGCGCCATGGGGTACTCGGGCCACTCGCACCTCAGCGACACCTTCCGGGTCGCGATTGGACTCAGAGCCAATTTGCCCAAGGGGTTCGGATTGTCGCTGGACAAGGTTTTCGGAATCGGCCGTGACGCCGAAGACGACACCCGCCTGCGGCTCGACTACTTCGCCGGCAAGGGCGTGGGGCTGGAACCAAGCAAAGTGGAGTGGAACTACGCCTCTTTCTACACCGAAGGGACATGGTCGATTCAGCACAGCGATTTCACCCTGTTTGCCGACGCACGGATCGGCCGCAGCTATCGGCTCTACCGCATCAGTGATCGCGTGGTGTTTACGCCATTTGTGGGCGCGTTCGCAACCTATGGCGGCAAGGAAATTGAACACGCGCGCCGCTATGGGCTGGAAGCCGGCCCTGGTGTAATGCTGCGACGCTGGAACCGTGGCACTACCTATCGTGAACCGCGATCATTTTTCGAAATGTCATTGCAGTATCGCTTCGGGCTCAGCAACAAGCGGGAAGACGTCTGGGCATTTAATCTGGGATATACGTTTTGACGAACGATACCGACACCACCGATGTACTCGCCATCCGCCCGACACTGACGCGGGCGTGGCTGGTGGCGCTGATGCTTCTGACAGCGATGACGGCTATGACCGTCATGGCGGCGGATCCGTTGGACGTGGATCACCGGGTCGACGTGTCGTTCGCTTCGCATTTGCCGCTTCTTGTCATCGAGCCGCTCATGGCTGGCAATGATTCGCTGGAGGGCAGGGCAACAGTCAAACTAATCGACAGTCATACCGTCAACCACCCGGGTGACCTGCCGGTTGCAACCATGGCGGCGTACCTGCGCCGCTCGGCGCTTGACCGGGATGGCGATGCGAAGGGACGCTTTGTCGTGGAACTCGAGGGACGGCATCTGGAGACCCTTTTGGATTTGCCCGCGGCGCGCCGGTGGGTATTGCATGGCTCCGGCGCGGATAAGATGATGCTCCGTAACTTCATCGCCTTGTCCCTGGCCGCGCAGGTCCTGCCGGGAGGTGCGCCGCAGGCGCGCTATGTGGAAGTTTTATTCCGTCAGGACGGGAACTGGCGGTACGACGGGCTGTACCTGTTGTGCGAAGATATTGATACTGGTATATGGAGCGGTGGCAAAGCCGAACGCGATGCCGCCGTTATCGTGTGTCCCGCAGAGGGGGAAGGCGATGCGCCGCTCGACTTCGACGTAGAGTCCGAGGGCGGCAAAGGGAACGGTGGAGGTGCTGACGCAATCCGCCATATTGAATCGCTACTTTATTCTGAAGACCCCAACGCCTATTATTCCGCCTTTCGCCTGATAGATGAAGATTCGTTTGTCGATACCTTTATCCTCAACGATACATTCCGGAACTACGGCAGGTCGACGGCGTATCTTAGCATGCGGGCTGATGGAGTGCTTGCGCTCAGTCCGATGTGGTGGTTCGACACTGCGCTCGACAACGGCATTCAGGTCGACTTGCGAGACGAAGATTCGTTTGTCTGGTTGTCGCGTTTTATGCTGGGGTACGAATTTGTCAGCCGGATGAAATCTCGCTACTACCACCTGTTGCGGACAGTGCTGGAACCGAACCGGGTGCGGCGTCTGGTCGACGACATTGCCGCCTTCCTCGGCCCCGCTATGGAACGCGACTGGCAACGCTGGAGCAAGGTCTACACCGACGACCCGCGTTATCGTCTGCAGACAGTCGAAGCGGGGAACGGCGACATACTGATGCGGCAAACACTTTCCCCGGAACAGGAAATGATCAAAATAAAATCGGAGCTTGGCATGCACAGCCAGCGGATGCGGCATAACGCCACCGAGCGCCAATGGCAGCGCCACCGCTTCAACCGTTCCATGGATTCACAACGGAATTTGATCCTTGCCCTCGTGTTCATGGCCGGGTTCTTTCTCCTGGCGCATTATGCCCGCCGGGGGGCCTAACGATGGGGAGCAAGCACCTGCGGTATATTTTCTTCGCCACCACCATCGCGACCTGCGTCTACCTTGGGTGGCGCATATTTTTCACCCTGCCGTTTGGATATGGCTGGCCTTCAATGGTCGCGGCCCTGGTCCTGCTTTTTTGCGAGCTGGTGGCTGGTATCGAAATGATCGACCAGTACCTGACCATGGTCAATATGCGCGAGCCGGAATTGCCGGTCATCCCGACCTCGTGGTATCCCGACGTGGACGTGCTGGTCACCACCCATAACGAGCCGGTCGAAATTCTTTACAAGACCATCAACGCCTGCATCCATCTCGATTATCCGGATAAGAGCAAGGTGCACGTGTTCCTCTGCGACGACACCAACCGCCCGGAGATGCGCGAGCTGGCTGCGACGTTTGGGGTCGGGTACTTCGGCCTGACCGAAAACACAACCGCCAAGGCGGGCAACCTCAATAACGCCCTGTCCAGAACGCATTCGCCCCTTGTCGCGAACTTCGACGCCGACATGATTCCGCGCAGTTCGTTTCTCCTCGAAACGGTTCCGTACTTTTTCCTGCCCATGGTGAAGAAGGACGCGAATGGGCGCTGGATCAGGCGCGAGGAACAGGATATCGACCCGAAGGAGAAAATCGGCTTTATCCAGACGACGCAGAGCTTCTATAATCCGGACCTGTTCCAGTACAACCTGTTCTCGGAGTCGCGCATTCCCAATGAGCAGGATTATTTCTCGCGTGAACTGAACATCGGCCGTAACCGGAATAATTCGCCCCTTTATACAGGTTCCAACACGGTACTGTCGCGGGAGGCGCTGATGGCGGTGGGCGGCATTGCCGTTGGGTCACTGACCGAGGATTTCGAAACCGGCCTTCGCATACAAGCGCTTGGCTACCGCACCTTCGCCGTTTCCAAGGTGCTGTCGATGGGGTTGGCGCCGCATTCCATTACCGGCCTCCTGAGCCAACGGGAACGCTGGGGCAGAGGCTGCGTGCAGGCGGTACGGGACGTGAAGCTGTTTCGCATGAAGGGACTGGGCCTTGGGGCGAAGCTAAGTTACTTTACCGCGCTCGTCTATTGGTGGTCGTATACGCGCATGTTCGTGTATATCGTGGTGCCAATATTGTCTGCCGCTTTCCATTTCCATGTGGTGGATTGCTCGCTCCGCGAGGTGCTCTTCTTTTGGGTGCCGTATTTTCTCCTCAGTAATTATGCGATGAAAAAGCTTTCCGGCGGCATCCGCAATCAACACTGGAACAACGTTATCTATACATCGCTGTTCCCGTATCTTGTTGTTCCGATCGTATCGGAGACGCTGGGCTTCAAAAAGAAAAACTTCGTGGTGACGCGAAAAAACACCGACACGAAGGATCGAAACTATCTGCTGGCCATGCCGCATATGCTGTTATTGCTGGTCTCCGTTTACTCACTGTCCATCTGCCTGTCGCAAATCCTGGTGCAGACGGCGCTTTATAACCTGATCATCATTTTCTGGCTGCTCGTCAATTCGAAGAACCTCATTTTCGCCATCCTCTTCATGTTTGGGCGGCCTAATAACCGCCTGGCGCCACGCTTTTATGTATCGATTCCGGTGACGTTGGAATACGAGGGACGCGTCGGCCGGGGCGTGACGACAGATGTTTCCGAGACCGGCATGGCGGTGCGGCTGGCGTATCCGCAGTTTATACCCAACGACGCGAATTTCGAAGTGCGAATCCAGTCGCCCCGTTATGAAGCGACCATGCGCTGCTCTATTGTCCATGTCGACCCGCATGAGAAAGGGAGAGGCTGGCGCTATTGCCTCCGCATCGAGGATATCGACGAGGAAAACCGCCGCGAATATTCGCAGATCGTTTTCGACAGACCCCATACGCTGCCGGCAACCATCTCCGACACGCTGACTATTTTCGACGACTTCAGCATTAATATCGGCCGACGCCTTGATGCCGGAGTGCGGAGCGCGATTCGTAAATTGCCGCGCATCAGGGTGGGCAAGCCGGGCTTCCTCGCCGACGGGCGCGAAGTACGGGTCGAGGACTATAATTACAAATTCGTCTGGTTGAGCGGCGAAGCGTTGCCGACGAGCGGGACTTTTACGATGGAGATGGGGCAGGGCATTGTCCTGTACCTGGAAGCGGTTGCCGACTTTGGCAGGAATGTCGAAGGCGGCGGCTTATTCGCGATAACGAATTGGCAGGCGTTGCTTGAGGATGCCACCTTCCAGGATGCGATTGCGAAATGGGTGGCAGACGATGAAGCGGGCGGTGCTAAAAGTGGAGGCGCGGCATGAATGAATATGGTCCGGCGCGGGCTGTCGGCTATATACCGGAGACGGTGGCCGATCTAAGTTATTTCCTGAGCACTATCAATACGCCGGACTGGCACTGGCTGATCCGTGTCGTGTTTGCGTCTGGCTTTATTCTGACAGGGCTGGTGTACTTGTACTATCGTCGTCGGGATGACGCGGGCAAATCATAGGGACGGAGTGTAATCGTGCTATTTTCCAGCATCATCTTCCTGGGTTATTTTCTCCCCATTACCGTCCTGGTATATGTGCTGGTGAGCTTTTCCCGCACGCTGCAGAATGCGTGGCTGCTCTTCGTCAGCCTGGTGTTCTATGCCTGGGGCGAGCCGCTCTTTGTCCTGTTCATGATCCTTTCAATTTTCGCAAACACCCTGTTTGGCTATTTGGTGGACAGCCGCCACAAAGCGGCGCGTTCGGCAAAGTGGGTGGTGGCGCTGGCGGTCATCTTCAATATCGGCGTTCTTTTCGTCGTCAAGTATCTCGGCTTTGCCCTGGAAAACATCAACGCCGTCCTCGGCTTCGAATACTTCGAATTCGAAGGCTTTGTGTTGCCGCTCGGGATTTCTTTCTTCACATTCCAGGCCTTGTCGTATGTTCTCGACGTCTACCGTGGCGATGCTGAGGTGGAGAAAAACCCCTTCTACGTCGGTCTCTATATATCACTGTTTCCGCAATTGGTGGCTGGTCCCATTGTCCGGTTCGCTGATATAGCAGCGCAACTCCGTGGCCGCGTTATCACCTGGGACACGTTCTCGTCCGGGTGTTCGCGGTTTGTCATCGGGTTGGGAAAAAAGACCCTCATCGCCAACGCCATGGGGGCAATTGCCGACCGTGTCTTCGACCTCTCGGCGGCGGGCAGCCAGGTTGTATTTGTACCGGTGATGCTGGCATGGGTCGGACTATTCGCCTATACCATGCAAATCTATTTCGATTTCTCCGCTTATTCTGACATGGCGATAGGCTTGGGCCGGTTGTTCGGCTTCGAATTCAAGGAGAACTTCAACTACCCGTATATCGCCACCTCGGTTACCGAGTTTTGGCGGCGCTGGCATATATCCCTTTCCACCTGGTTCCGAGAATACCTGTATTTTCCCCTGGGCGGATCGCGGCCCGAGACGGTCTACGGGGCGCGTATCGGGGCAGGCAGGCGGAGCGCACTGATTATCCGCAATCTGTTTATCGTCTGGCTTGCCACCGGTATCTGGCACGGCGCGGATTGGACCTTTATCATTTGGGGTATGTGGTATTTTGTCTTTATCCTTTTCGAGCGGGTGACCAAGTTCACCTCCCGCGACATCCCCAAGGTGCTTGGCCATACCTATCTTCTTCTGGTAGCGATGATCGGCTGGATGTTTTTCCGTGCCGGCAACGCCCGTGAGGCGATGGTCTATTTGAGTAATCTCCTGGGCATCAACGACAACGGATTCTACAGCCCACTTGCCGTCGCAATCGTGCGGGAGTATTGGTTGTTCTTCGTCCTTACAATCATTTTTAGTACTCCTTTCGCGCGCAACCTGGGCAGGATGCTGGAACGGGGCGGCCTTGGAGCGTGGCGGCCAATCTTTTGCGCCGTCTATCCGTTCCTGCTCCTCTTCGTGTATGGCATAAGCGTCGTCTACCTGGCCAAGGGGACGTATGCGCCGTTTATCTATTTCAACTTCTAAAGGGGCTGGCATGGCGTTTCGGTTGGCTAGGCGGGCTTTTTCGCTGTTCTTTATCATCGCCGTCTTCGGTGGCGCGCTGGCCAATCTGTATATAATGTACCCGACCCTAAAGCGGGATTTCACCGGGTTCGGTTTCCCGGAAACGGTTGACGGTTTGTATGCGAACATCCAGTGGGTAGAGGAAGTGGCGAGGTCGGATATCGCCGGGAAATTCCAATTTGTCGAAACGTACGGCTATATCCAAAACCTTATGGGCATGCGCGAATATGACGACTTCAAAAACGTCCTGGCGGACAACGGCGCGTTGAACCTCACCCGCTTTTATCCGCCGCCCCTCAATTTCCTGCGCAAGTATGCCGCGCGCTTAAACCGCATGAAGCGGGCTATTCAGGACCGTGGCGGCGATCTCCTCTTCATTAGCCCGCCCAGCTTGGTGAATGACGGCAAACCGACCTATGCCCACGGTCTTCCCTATGCCGACGAGAATCCCATCCAGGACGTCTTCCTCCATCACCTGAGGGAATATGGTATCGACTATCTGGACGCGCGGTCGTTCCTGCGTGAACGCGGCTTACCGCCAGAAGCAATGATGTTCAGGACGGATCACCATTGGACCAACCAAGCCTCGTTCGAGGTGTTCAAGGGCATGGTCGGGAAAATGGAATCCGCCTTCGGCATTGCCCTCGACCCCGACGGTTTTTACCGGGACAGCGCGAACTATAATTTCCGCCTCTATCCAAAATCATTCCTCGGTTTTCTTGGCCGCTCCACCGGTGCGGCATACGCGGCGTATGAAGACTTCACCGTCATCTGGCCAAAGTTCCCCGGTAATTACACGTCGGAGATTATCGACGGCGCCGGCCTCAACATCCGCACCGGCCCAACGCTGGATACCTTGTTTAACACCCTGCGTCTGACCGATCGACAGATGTACACCTCCACCATGTACGATCTCTATCTCTTTGGCATCCACCCGTATATACGGGTGGTCAACCATGACAAACCTGATGGCCTCAAGATCCTCATGATTACCGACTCGTTCGGTCCACCGCTCGGCGTGTTCCTGGCGCCGCTGGTGGGAGAGATCCGTATGGTTTGGCCCAGAGCGGAGTTTTCGAAAATCGATATTGACCAGTTCTTCGCCGATCAGGATTTCGACTATGTGATTGTCGAATTGTACGCCGAAAACATCAGCGACAACGGCATGTACTTTTTCGCTGATCCGGAGGACGACAAGGCTGAACTATTGGTAACGGAGAGTGGAATAGGAGATTAGGGTATGCTGCAATGGTATAGCGCCATGATCGTCGTGGCGGCATTCGCCGGCTGGGCCGCCTTCGCCGTTGCGGGTGAAGCGCCGACGCCGGTGTCCCGTCACGGGAAATTGCGGGTCGAGGGCACGCAACTGGTAGACATGGCCGGTCGGCCGGTGCAGCTTCGTGGCATGAGCACACACGGCATTACCTGGTATCCGGAATACGCCAACGTACGGGCCATCTTGGACACCCGCTCGCGTGGCGCCAATTTGTTTCGCGTCGCCATGTATGCCGACAGTGTCCACGGCGGCTATAACGAAAGCGAGTATGGCAAACGAAACAGCGCGGCCCTGTTGCGGCTGGCGGTGGAGAATTCACTCGAAGCCGGGATGTACACCATTATTGACTGGCATATTCTGGAAGACAAAAACCCACTGTTAACAGTCGACAGTGCGGTGGATTTTTTCGATACCATGTCCTCCATCTATAAGGACGAGCCAGGCATCATTTACGAAATCTGCAACGAGCCAAACGGCGACACCACGTGGGACCAAGTCGTCGAATACGCCATGCAGGTCATTCCGGCGATTCGAAAAAATGCGCCCGACGCCGTCATCCTGGTGGGGACGCCGAGCTACTCCTTCGACGTCCTGTCGGTGCGCGGCAAGCCGCTTCCCTTCGACAATATCATGTACTCCTTCCACATGTACACCGGATTCACCGATTACCAATTTGTGTCAATCCTCGATACAATGCGGGCGGAGGGATACCCGATTTTCGTCTCCGAATGGGGCGTCTCGACTGACGCGAACACGGGCAAACTCGACATCGAGGAAGGCCGCGCCTTTATCGATTATATGCGGCAGCACCAACTGAGTTGGGTGAACTGGTCGCTCTGTAACAAGGAGGAGGACTTCTCCGCCATTCGGCCCGACTCGAATAAACTGAGCGGCTGGACAGATGAGGACCTTACCGAATCAGGGCAGCTCATCTTTCCCGCGCTGGCGGGTGAGTGATGGCGAAAGGAATTTCAATGCCATATAGAGTGTTACTCTCAATCGCCTTGACGCTCTGGTGTGGCCTGGCTGGTGCATCCGAGTGGAAGACAGCCTGGACAGCGTCGGCACAGGGACCATATCCAAGTGGCTACCCTATCGCTCACCCGGGCCTCCGCGTCGCATTCCCTGATCCGCAGGCCGGAGCGGTGACCCAGGCCTTTCGGATGATGGTTAGGCCCGACATCTGGAGCGCCCGGGCGCGCGTTCGCTTCACCAACGTCTTTGGAACAGAACCGGTGACCTTTGCCCAGGTCTATATGGGTCTGCAACAGGGCGGCGGAGCCGTGGTGCCGATGACGAATCAACAAATGCTCTTTGACGGCGAGGAGTCGTTGACGCTGGAGCCGGGAGAATCGCGCTGGTCCGATCCAGTGTTCCTGCCCTTTTTCGCCAAGTTGGGGCCGCGCTTTCTGTATGGGCGCAAGCTGGCGGTCAGTTTTCACGTTGCTGGACAGAGCGGCCCCATGACCTGGCACGCGCAGGCAAATGGCACGAACTTCCTTTCGGCGCAAAACGTGGACGCAGTCTCGGCGGACGAGAGTGAGCGGGGCTATCCGTTCAGCACCGCCTCGTGGTACTTCATTGACGCGGTCGACATGCTGGCGGCATCATCTACCGATGTCATCGTCTGCCTGGGTGATTCCCTGACAGACGGGCTGATGAGCACTCTCAATGGTGACGATCGCTGGCCAGATGCCTTGTCGCGGCTGGCCCGGGCCAAATACGGCAACACCTTGTCCATCGTCAACGCCGGAATAAGCGGCAATCAAATCCTGAACCCGCCCAATTACACCTATTCGGCCAAACACCCGGTAGGGGCCGGACCATTTGCCGAGCAGAGGGTAGAGCGGGACGTCCTGTCCCTTTCCGGCGTCACAGCGGTTATCTGGCTGGAAGGGATTAACGATCTCCATCACGGCCATTCGGCCGAGAGGGTGGCGGCGGGAATGGAGAATGTGGTCAGGCAGATGCGGGAGGCGCAGCCGGCACTCCGTATCTTCGCCGGGACAATCATTTCGACCAAGGGTGCGGTCGTCTCACAATACGGTAGTGACACGGTGAACCGCGAGCGCCTCGCTCTTAACGAATTTATCCGCACGAGCGATATCTTTGACGGGGTGGTGGATTTTGACGCGGCGTTGGTTGATGCAGAAACAGGTATGATGCGGGATATATATGTGCCTGACAG
This sequence comes from Planctomycetaceae bacterium, assembly GCA_021205245.1. Classification (GTDB taxonomy): domain Bacteria; phylum Planctomycetota; class SZUA-567; order SZUA-567; family SZUA-567; genus JAJBSZ01. The sequence goes on along the minus strand of JAJPXZ010000164.1, from coordinate 3,079 downwards.
CGTCTATGGCAGCGCCGGCGACCGCATCCACCCGAACCGGGCCGGCTATGGGCGCATGGCCACGGCGGTGCGGTTGGATGCGGTGCTGCCAAAACGCTAGGTGTTGACCTATATTGTCAGGAACCGGCAGACTGCGTCACCGGCTTCACTGGTTGAGGCGGTGCCGCCTTGTTCGACAGGCTTGGGCTGGCCCGACGCGAGGTAGGAGTGGACAGCCTTGTCCACCGCCGCCGCCGCCTCGCCTTCGCCAAGATGACGAAGCAGGAGCGCGCCCGAGAGAATCGCCGCCAAGGGCGTCGCCTTGCCGGTGCCGGCTATGTCGGGTGCCGAACCGTGAACCGGCTCGAACATCGACAGGCCGTCACCGATATTGCCGGCCGCCGCGAGGCCGAGTCCACCGGCCAGGGCTGACAGTAAATCGCTCACGATATCGCCGAAGAGGTTCGGGCATAACACCACGCCCCATCCGGTTGGGCGGCGAGGCATGAGATAGCACATGGCATCGACGTTGACGAATTTGAATTCCAGATCGCCGTATCCAGCCGCGACCGCGCGCACCACCTTATCCCAAAAGCCGTAGAGATGGGGAACGGCATTCGCCTTTGAAACGACGTTGACCACCTTTTCGCCCCGCGACCGGGCCAACTCGGCGGCATATTTGGTCACCCGTTCAACACCGCCCCGCGTCATCATGCCGATGGTGAAGGCGCTTTCTATACCGTCCGGCAGATCGATGTCGACCGCTCCCTTGAGGGCATAACGGCCCCGCGTAGCGGCGATATCCTGGTGATAGCTTCCCCGGCCCGAACCGCCGACCCCCATGTACATATCTTCCGTGTTTTCGCGCACGATGACGGCGTCTATAGCCTGGCCGTCGGGCAGCGGCACCGGGACCGGCACGCCCGGGAATGACAGGGCGGGGCGGAGGTTGATGTACTGGTCGAAGTGGAAGCGGAGCGTGAGGAGAATCTCGTGTTCAAGCGGCCCGGGGGGAACACGCGGATCGCCGATTGCGCCCAGAAGCAGGGCATCGTGCTGGGCAAGCTCCTTCAGGCTGCCGTCGGGAAGGCCGACGCGGTGTTTCAGATAGTACTCGGCCCCAAAGGGGTACTCCTGCCAGGTCAGGGCGAAGCCAAATGCTGACGCGGCGGCGTCCAGAACCTTGCGCGCCTCGGCTGTGACTTCCGGGCCGATGCCGTCACCGGGGATGGTTGCGATGCTGTACGATTTCATGATACCCCTCGAAATGTTCTTGGCCGCCGGGTGTGGCGGCATGGAGAAAAGACCCGTGGCACCCCGAGGCGACGGGGCGCCCACCCCTGGCGCTTGATGAGCGTAGTTGTTGGTGGTAACTTCCGAACCACCAAACTAACAATCGGAT
>JAJPXZ010000164.1:0-1688 GCA_021205245.1 Planctomycetaceae bacterium | reverse complement strand
GCCCTATGCCGTCCCCGGGCCTGGGGGCCTTCGTTTACTATTTCATCATACCCCTCTACATGTTCTGGCCCGCGGGTGGGGGGGGCTGGTACAAACGCCCCGTGGCACCCCGAGAGGGGGTGCCACGCAACGCGTTTCATTGTAGAGAGAAGGAGGAATGAGTCCAGCCGAAAACCCATGAAAACGTATGGGTTAATCTTCGTCATAGATTTTAATGTTCATGTACTTTTTGCCCCATTGACGCGCCTCGTAGTGGTAGGTCATACGGACGTCGATATGGACGATGCCGTCCCGACGCCAGTGGCGACGCATGGCCCCGCCGGTGTCGTCTATAACCGACTGGCCGTACCCGGGTACAAAAACGCGCGTCCCGTAATCGAGGTAGATGGGGTCGGCGGCGAGGCCTGGAACCCAGGCGCTCTTGCCGATGGAGGTGATGCCGGGGGACTGGGTGCCGCAGCACTTCGCGCAGGGACAATAGGCGGTGACGAGAGCCATTTCCTCCCTGTACCAACCATGTTCATCGAAGCGAAGTTTGTTAAAATCGGCGGCGCGCACCTGAGGCGAGCGGGCGGCCCGTTCGCGTTCAAGTCGATCCAATACCGGATCTGCATTGTGGGGGACAAAGAATTGCAGCGGCTCTGGTTTGAATGTCGAATCAAAGCGATGCGTAGCCACGGCGGGCGCAGCCGTCACGGACGGTTGAGCAACGGCGGGAGCAACGCTACGGCGTGATGAGAGAAGCTGCGAGCTGTCGGCCACGGCTCCGGCTATGAGCGTGGGATGATAGTTATTCGATCCATAGTCGGTGACGGCGGTGATGAGCAAAAAGCAAAACACTGCCGTTACCGAGAGGAAGAATGTGTAGAGGCGCCAGCGCATTCACGTTTTCCTTGTAAGAGCATATTCCGCTAGCAAAGGTCGGACGCGAGCGGGACCGTCGCCTTAATCATGGCGACGACAATTCGCTGGGCGGTGGCGTCAAATTCACGCCTGCCCACGTTTGCCAGCGGGATAGGCTCTCAGACTCAATGGACCGGTGCGGGTCATCAATATACCGCCACTGGTCCGCCCACCCCGTTTACGGTCGGCAATGACCGCGTGGAGGCAGCCCCATGTCCAAACGTCCGATAATCCCCTAAACCCGTTAGTTGCGGAAAGTTCCTTCCGATAACCACAATTCTAATGGAGAGCCGTCAAATTCAATATTTTTTTACGCCTCTTTTCGGCGAAAGTTGGTGGTAGATATCGGGTTAGACAAGGGACGGAGCATGTATCCGACGATTCCGAGGCTTTTATTGTTGCTCGGGCAGCGGTCTGATTTCAATACACTTACGGCATTCCAGATGCGATAACGAGACACTATAAATGGCGCACCCGGACCGCCCGACCGGTTCAACGAAAGAACGTGTTAATCGTTAAAATTGCGCGTCAACTAAATCCGCCCGCACATGGATTGAGGACGAACGGGAAGGCTATGCACTTGAACAATCGCGGGTTAATTGTCCGACCGACTGATCGGGCGGTTTATGGTGGAATTCGAACCCGGCATTAGTCCAGTAAGTTTATTAATGAATTTTCGAAGGCAAAAGACCGGTGGGTTCACAGCGGGATGACTCAAACGGAGTCAAGTGAATTGGATATATGACGTGGCTGTTTATTTTGAGACATGTTGGGTATATACGGCG
>JAJPXZ010000053.1:18240-20598 GCA_021205245.1 Planctomycetaceae bacterium | reverse complement strand
TTTGTCGCCGACACCGAGGGCGTCTCGTTCCTCGAAGCCCAGGTCAAGGAAGGCACTCTAACTAAGGAAGCGGCCCAGGATCTCGCGAAGGTGCACATGGAAGGCATCCGCCGATACGAGGCGTCCCTCGTCGCCAACGCTCAGAAGCAGGTGGAGACATGGGAGACGGAGTGCCGCAACCATCCGGACTTCGGCGGCGTCAAGCTGAACGCGAGCGTGGACAACGCGAAGCTGGTGCTGCAGAAGTACGCCACGCCGGAGATGACCAGCGTGTTCGACAAGCTGGGCGTCCTCTCGCATCCTGACTTCTTCGCCATGCTGAACAAGATCCACGCCGCCACGTCGGACGGCGTCTCCATTGGCGGGTCGGCGGGGAAGGTCGAAAACGATCCGGCAAAAACCATGTTCCCGGGATACGAGTAACCCAACCAATCACCATTTTGAAAGGATATACCCATGGCACAACTCGTCGGTCACCAGTCGGTGACGTTTTCCGACCTCGCTTCGCGTATGGGGCCGAATGACGCCATCGCCGTCGTTATCGAAATGCTCGTCAAACAGAACCCCATGCTGAAGGACATGCGGGTGCTGGAGGCGAACAACGGCACCACGCACCGCACCACCTTCCGGACCGGACTGCCCGAAGCCTGGTGGAGGCTCCTCAACCGGGGCGTCCCCACTTCGAAAAGCCGCACCGCGCAGGATGACTTCGGCACCGGTATCCTGGAGACCTGGGCCGTTCTGGACAAGGCGCTGGTGGAGCTGAACGGCAACAAGGCGACGTTCATCCTGTCGGAGCACAAGGCGTTTCTGGAAGCCATGAACCAGATCATGGCCGAGACGCTCATCTACGGCAACCTGAACGACAACAAAGCCGCGTTCACCGGCCTGGCCGCGTACTACTCCACCCTCGATCAGTCGAAGGCGGAGAGTGCAAAGAACGTCATTAACATGGGCGGCACCGGCGCCAACCTCTCGTCGGGGTGGCTCCTTACCCACGGTGACAACACCCTTCATATGATCCACCCCAAGGGCTTGCCCGCCGGTCTGCAGAAGCGGGACTTCGCCGAGGCGCCGGTTCAAGATGAGGACGGTAACGAGTACGTCGGCATCAAGACGAACTATAGTTGGGCCGCCGGTCTTGTGCTCCGGGACTGGCGCTACTGCGCCCGCCTGGTCAACATCCCGGTCGGCAACGTCCGGACCCCTGGTGCGCTCGGCTCCGACGCCGACAACATCATCGAAGGCATGATCATGACCAACAACTGCCTCCCGGACACCCACTCGGGCACCGTTGTTTGGTACGTCAGCAAGGCGGTCAAGACCATCCTCGACATTGTTGCCATGCGCAAGAACAACGTCAACCTGACCATCAAGAACTTTGAAGGCGAGGAAATCACCCATTTCCGGGGCATTCCGCTGCGCCAGTGCGACGCCATCCTGGACACTGAAGCCCAGATGGTCGCCTAAATCCGTGGGGAGGCATACGTCTCCTCACTCTTTACCATACAGGAGATTACAACCATGTGGGATGCGGAAACGATGTTTTCCAACGACCAGGCCCTCGCCGACGCCGAATCCGACAACATAGTCGATACCGGCCCGAAGGACGCCGGCAAGGGCCACCCGCTCTATCTGCAAGTGTCGACGACTTCCGGCGCGTCCGGCGCGCTGACCGTCACTCTGAAGACCTCGAACAGCGCCGATATGTCCGGGGCCGTGACGGTGGCGACCTTTATTGCCCCTGCCGAGCGGGTGGCGGAAGGCGGCGTAGTGCTGGCCGCGCCGATCCCGTCCGGCTGCAAGCGGTATTTGCAACTTGCCTATGCCGGCGCGTCCGGAGGCGGCGTGTCTTCCGGCCTGGTGCTGGGCGCGCACACCGCGAACCTCAACTAGCGCTTAGCGACCTACCTACTTTCGAAAGGAACATCATTATGGCAAGACGTGGCAGAGACGACAACGTGCCGGAAACGGCCATCAACGATCAGGGCGGGGTGCCTGCCTTTCCCAAGCCCCCCGACAACCGGGCCTCCCGCTATCCCGGCGAAGGCCTCATCAAGTGCATATGTACCACCAAGTGCTACCGCGACGGACTCGTGAAGCCGGGTGAGGTGCGGTATTTCAAGACCGTGCCGGAGCACTTCCGGGCGGCCGATGAGAGCGCGGCAACCGAATCCACCAACTCGGCGCGGCAGGCTGCTGCCGACGCCGAAGCGGCTAAGGTCTCGGCCGAGAAGGCGGCTGCCGCCCGGGCCGAGGCGGAGGCGGACAACGCCAAAGTCGCGGCCGAGAAGGAAGCGGCTACGAAGGCGGCGCAGGAAGCGGAAGCCGCCCAGAAGAAGGCGGAGAAAGCCGCCG
>JAJPXZ010000053.1:0-18230 GCA_021205245.1 Planctomycetaceae bacterium | reverse complement strand
CCAAGGCGGCCAAGAACACGATGTAAGAGGCGCGCAAAAAGCTCCTTCCTCCTGGTCCGCCGTCGGGTGCCGCTTGCGGCGGCGGACTTTGAAAAGGGAATCCGTCCATGGCCTTGAATACCCAGCTTTCCTATGTCACTTACACCGGCAATGGTGTGACCACCGTCTACGACGCGAACTTCCCAATTCTGCGGAAAGAACACATCGTCGTGTCCGGGACACGGGCGGATGGCGTCCTGTTTACCTACACCCTTGGCCGGGAGTATCAGGCTACGCTCCATTTCGATGCGAGTAACGAGCCTGTGTCAGCCACCATCACCTTGACGACGCCCTTGGCGGTGGGATGGATAATGACAATCGCCCGTCTTGTGCCGATGGTGCAGGAGACGTCGTTTGATGATCAGGGCGGCATGTCGGCGGAGGCGGTGGAGGCCGCGCTCGATTACCTGACGATGATCGTGCAGCAGATCGACAGAAACACCTACGCCGGCAATGCCGAGATGCAGTTCATCAAGGATCAGTATCTTCAGCAGATTGCCGCCCTGAAGAATTCGAAAGCGGACAAGGCGGAAGTCGCGGCGGCGCTTGGTACGAAGATTGGCGCCGGGTATGTTGACGCGTTCGTCAATGCGCTTCAGAAGCAAATCAATACCCTCAACGGAAAGATCCCGGTTGAGTTTGACCTGCAGGAGGAAATCGAGCAACGTCGCGCGGGGGATGAGGCGCTCCAGACGAACATCGACCGGGTGGAGCGAAAGGCCGACGACGTCGTCGCGCTCGCTGAACAGTCATGGCAGGCCGCAGCGGCAGCCAGAGCGGCGGCAGACGCTGCAGAGGCATTCGCTCGAGCGGCGCAGGAGGCTGCGGACGTAGCTGTTGCCGATTCCCAGAGCGCGGTGAGAGTCGCTACTGCTGCAGAAGCTGCCGTGTTAGGAAAACTGGATCGTAGTGGCGACACGATGACTGGACCGCTTCTCACACCACAGTTGCGGATTCCAGAGACAGGTTCGATTGAATTCCTTGCCTCAACTGCAGAAAGAGTTGCCCGTATCCTTTTGAATGGCATCAGCGGTCTCTCTCGAATCGACACTGATTCGCTTGGCAATGTATGGTATCACTCACCGTCGTCCAGTTATTTTGCATTAAGTAATGCGCTTAAATTCCGCGTCGAACCCGTCGGATGCGCCGTAACTGGCAGGCTCCTTTTCGACCAAGCCGCCGACCACATCCACTTCCCGGCCACATCTATTCCATATCACGACAAGATTCTTCTTGGTGGACCAAACAGCCTTACAACCATTCGTGTTCACACTGCAACAAATGGAATAGCCAATACGCAATTTCTAAGTGACGGTCACATAGGTTTTTTCACCGGGGGAGCCACAGGGCTGGTCCATCGTCTGACGCTTGATAAGTCAGGCAACACGCTATCCGGAGGTCTATACCTTGACCCAGGAACCATAGACTTCAAGGACACTACTGCCGGCCCGCGAATCAATCTGTGGGGTAAGGATTTTGGAATCGGAATTGGCACCAACACTGTGATGGTGTACACGCCACCAGCAGGTGCTTTTACGGTAGTATGTGGTGGTGTCGAAGCCTTTCGAGTCAACAATACAGGTTTGTACTTCAAGGGACTGAATATCGTTCAAACGATAGATGCTCTCTCCGCCAGAATAGCGGAACTGGAATCCAGGGCGGGGATTGTGCGTGCGGCGACAATGAAGGCCCCGATAGCTCCTGTCATTATGGACGCAAGTCATAAGTCCATGGAAGAAATAGCGTTAAGTGGCGAAATTGATGGCGCTGTCCGTAGTGAAACTCCGGCTTATGTTTGTTGTTTCGATGCCAGCGCATCCTACCGGCTAAACCCCACCGGCACCTACCACCTACCGACCTGTGGCTACGCAGGCGAGAACCGTGAGTCGCTGACCCTGGACGCCATCCGCGAGACGCGCCCGGACGCGAAGCCGTGTTCGCGGTGTAATCCCCCGGCGCTTCAGGAAGGAGATACTAATGATTGATCAAATCCAAATCATCAACCTCGCTCTCGCAAAGCTGTCGGATAACAATACTGTTCAAAATCTGATGGAGAACAGCCCCGAGGCGATGCAGGCCCGCGCTCATTGGGACATAGCGCTTCACGCTCTCCTGTCGGAACATCCTTGGGACTTCGCCAAGCGGCAGCGCCGACTGGCTCCGCTCGATGAAGACACCAGCCTTTCTCCGTACGAATTCCACTTCGCATATCCGGCGGACTGCATTCATATCCGGCGGGTTTTCCCCTCCGGCAGGACGTACGATGATGTGCCGTACGCCATAGCCCTCTCGTCAAACGGCTCGCAAAGCATTATTCAGTGCAACCACATCGACGCCGCAGCCGAATACACGTTCGCCACGCCGCCGACCACCAGCTTCCCGGTACAGTTCGTCAGCGCGCTTGCCTGGCGGCTGGCCGCTGAAATCGCCCTCGCCACCGGCAGGCCGAACGCCGGAGATATGCTGCAGGCGTACTCCATCACCTTGAACGAGGCAAAACTCCGGGATGCCCGGGAGAGGGGGCCGCGTTCGCAGGTTGACGGCGGCTGGTTGAAATCCCGCTATCCGGCCCAGCAAGCACAGCAGCAGGGGCAGTCGTGACCGCCATCACTGTCCACCAAACTGCGCTGAATCGCGGCGAGCTCGACCCCGCACTCTTCTCCCGGTGGGACTGGCAGTCCTATTTCAGCGGGGCGGCGCTGCTTCGCAACATGATTTGCCGGACGCAGGGTGGAGTATTGAAGCGCGCGGGAACTGAATTCATCGCCGAGACGCTGGACCCGACCAGGCCATCGTTCTTTATCCGCTTCCGGTTCGCGACGACGCAGACCTACATGCTGGAGTTTGCCGACCGCCGCTTCCGTGTCTTCATGGACGGCGGCGTCGTCACCTATCCGGCGGGACATGCGCAGGCCGGGCAGGAGGTTATCCTCGAGTCACCGTATCGATACGAGCAGCTCCGCCGGGTGCGGACGGCGCAGACCGAGGACATGATGGTTTTTACCCATCCCGACCACCAGCCGCGCACCTTGACGCGCCGCGACCACCACGTCTGGGTTTTTGAACCATTGGAGATTGGCGAAACCACTGTACGCCCGGAAGGGATCCGTCTCGACCGAGACGGGAGGCGCGGACATCGCTATGTCGTCGGTGCCGTAGCCAGCAATAACGAGGAGTCGTTACCCAGTGACACCGTAGTCTGCGAGACCGCCACAGGCGTCGGTGTGCCGATTCCTGATTACGACACCCTCACGACGGCGCAGTGCCACGAACTATGGTTTAACCAGTACCTCCAGGCATGGCCGGCAGAATGGCCGACAGCGTGGAATTTCTGGGCAATGCACGCTGTCGATATTTCTCTGAGTTATTCCGGATTTCTACAGCGGATTATGGGCTATGGGCTGCGGACGGGAGACTTCCAAACGACCGCTATGCGCCGGCCGAATGGCGTAAACATCGCCGGCCCGCGTCAGAACCAGGCCTGGTGGGTCAATGAAGCGTGTTACGCCTGCGACATGGGGTGGGGGCCGGGGACAAGCCTGCCGACCATGCGGGCAACGATCAGGGAGTATGTCACCAATTACAACCGCGAACAAACTGGCGACGGACACAACATCGTCTCTTGGGATGCTGCCGCCGGCGCCGCCCGTTACCGCGTAGACAGGGAACGCCTGACCGACGAAGGTTCGAAGTTTATGTTGGTCGGCACTACGACCGGCACCACCTTCGATGACGACAACCTGGCTTTCATTAACACGGAGACGCCGCAGACTTCCAATAACCCCTTTGTCGGGCCGGATAATTACCCTGGCGTCTGCACCTTCTACCAGCAGCGGCTTATCCTAGCCCGGACCAATCGTCAACCTAATACCGTCTGGGGTTCCCAGGTCGGCTTGCCGAGAAATTTTAACAAGAATGAAGAGGGCGGCGTCAGCGATACCAGCGCATTCGAGCACACGCTCCAGGCCGAAGAAGTGAATGAGATCCTGTGGGTAAAGCCGATGGACGACATGCTCTTCGGTACCGCCGGCGGTGAATTTCGCATGGGCGGCGGCGGGTACATCATTTCGCCCACCAACGTCAACGCCACCAGGCAGTCGAATTACGGTTGTTCCGATATCCCGCCGGTCATCGTCGGTCAGGACGTGGTCGGTGTGGGTCATAGGAATCACGTCCTCCGCTCGTATCGCTGGAACTACTCCGACGCCGCCTACAAGGGCGTCGATTTAAGCGAGTATGCCGGACACCTGTTTGTCCGGAGAGCAATCGCCGACCTCGCCAACCAGTTCGCCCCCGAGTCCATCATCTGGGTCGCCATGTCCGACGGGACGTTGTTGTCCCTGACCTACATGCCGGAGGAGAAGGTCCTCGGCTGGACGCGGCACGACACCGATGGCCGGTTCGAAGCGGTAGCCCTCATGACCGACATCGAGGGCGACGACGAGATTTGGTGTATCGTCGCCCGCGAGATCAACGGGACAACCAAGCACTACATTGAGCGCATGAAAGAGATCCAGCAGGTCGGCGACGACATTGCCGATGCCTGGTACGTCGATTGCGGTCTGACCCGGTATGGGGTACCGAACGACACGCTGGGCGGGCTGGGCCACCTCGAGGGCAAGAACGTGGTGTGTCTTGGGGATGGCTTCGTCTTCAAAGACCTCACCGTCGTCAACGGCCAGGTCAAGCTCCCCCGGCAGGTGCGCCGGGCCACCGTCGGTCTGCCGTATACCGCCGAAGTGGAAACGGTCGAGATGGAGCCGTCCAACGGTGAATCTATCGCCCATCTGTCCAAGAGCACAGTGACGGCGTCGGTGCTGTTTTACCACAGCCGCGAATGCTATTTCGGCACACATGGCGGTGGCGAACCCCAGCCGCTTAATTTCCAGACACAGGGGCCGGACAAGGCGATCGCGCCTATCACCGTCAGGAAAAACTTTATCGTCCCGAAGCCGATAGGCGACAACCGGGCGACGCTTCGCCTGTCGTGTCCCTCGCCGGTGCCGTTCGGGGTGCTGGGCATCACGCTGGAGCTTGCCGTCGGCGGGGCGAATCCCGGTTCCGGGAGGCCCTACAGTGCTTGAACCAGACGTCGTTATCGTCCCGGCACAGCGGCGCGACCTTCACCACGTCGCCGCCAACCTCCGTCCCGAACACATCCGGGAGGTGAACGGCATGCTCAACCTGTCGCCCTACGACGCTGTCATGGTGTCGGTTGCCGACTCGGCCTATGTCTTTGCTGGTCGAGCCGACGGGGAGGCGCTGTTCCTGTGCGGGGCGAGCAAGAAACGGCTCCTCTCGGACTTTAGCTCCGTCTGGATGCTCGCTACCCCGGACATCGACCGCCACCCGCTGGCCGCTGCCGAGGCATTGCGGCGGCTGTTCGCCCAGGCGCATGTCCTTGCCGAGGCCGATGTGCTGGAGCAGTGGATTCCGCACTGGTACAGGAAAGGGCTGAAGTGGCTTCTCTGGCTGGGGTGGAGGGCCGACGGGATGAAGGAAATCAACGGAGTGCCACATATTCGCATGGTCCATGAGAACGTTTCGTAAAGGAGAAAGTTATGCGGTTCATTTTTGGATGTATTGCCGTGGTTCTGATCACCGCCTGCGCGGCGGTAGCCGTCGAGGTGCCGCCTCTAACTGCGGCGGAACTGTTTCCCGAAGCGCACCCCATGTGGTTGTTCCTGGCGGGGCAGACCTTTTGGGGAGCCATCGTCGTTGGCATTGCCGGCTTCGCCTACAAGCTGCTACGGCCATACATCATTGCCTGGCTGGAAGACAAAAAGCTGGCCAAGCTCTACCTTGCTGTCGAAGCATGTACCGCGCAGGTTCAGGTCGTCTATGTGGAAGGGATGAAAGCCAAGAATGCCGATGGCAAACTGACCGAGGACGACAAGCTCTTCGTCTTCAATCAGTGCAAACAGACGGTGATTGCTTTCATGCAGACCCAAGGCATCGACATCATCAAGGAATACGGCGACGTAGTTATCGACGCGATTATCGAACTCATCGTCTCCCGGATGAACAATCCCCTCATGAAGGCGGTGGCCGCCCCTTTGCTCGATTCTGCACCACTACCGCCCTCCGTCTCGCAAGGGGCGATGCCGGAATCGACCGGCGGGGCCTCTGGATTGACGACGCTGGCACCGGCACTCGCGCCCGCCTAGGCGAAGTAGGCTACGAGCTGGCGGCGCAGCTATGGCAAACCAATAGGCGCGCTGCCCGCGAGGCACTATCAAAACCCCATTTTGGATTCACTCTTTCGAAGGACTTTTAAAAAGGAAAAACCATGAAAGCAATGCTCTCTCAACCCATGCGCGACAAGACCCAAGAGGAAATCGTCGCGACACGGGACCGCGCCATCAAGCATCTGACCGATGCGGGTTACGAAATCGTCAACACGCTTTTCACCGACGAATGGTACAGCGAAGACAGCATGAACAGTCGCGGCGTAGTCAATAAGCCGCTGTGCTTCCTCGCCAAGTAGCTTGAAAACATGTCGCTCTGCGATACGGCCTACTTCTGCAAAGGGTGGGAAGAGGCCCGTGGCTGCAGGTGTGAACATGATGCGGCGAAAGCTTACGGGGTCAACATCATCTACGAGGAATAAGTTAACCCTCGAAGGAGTTCTGATGACCGAAGAGGAATTTGAGGATCGTGGGTTCGATTTGATGGACTCATTGATTCGACTTGAAAAGGAGAACATCATGCCGAACAGATGGAAAGAACGCGAACAGGCGATCATGAACGGGATCATGTCGCTGGTGGTGAACGAGTGCGACGCTCTGGAATGTCTCAAGCAGGAGGGCGGCGACGCGCTCTATGAAGGCATCGCCTGCAAGGTGCGGCCCACGCTGCAGGTCTGCGCCTCCGAAGCGGCACAGGTGCAGGCCGAACTGGACTCCGCCCGCCAGGACATTGAGGCCAAGCGCTTCGCTCTCGAGAGCGTGGTCGCCAACATGGACATCCCGGAAGGCCAAGTCAAGGACGCGATGCGTGCCGCACTGCCTGGGCATCCCTTCCTTAAAGACGGGGCGTGAATGCGCGTCATTCTTTCCACCGTGATCGCCCTCGCTGCCGTGGCGCGTTATGCCAGCGGTGGCGAGGGTGGCGCGCTTCCTCCGACTGATCTCACTTCCATCCTCCACTGGATGCTCAGCGAGTTTGGTTTACTGGGCGCTGTCATTGCCGCGCTTATATGGGATCGCAAAGAGGAACGGAAAAAACGGGAGGATGACGGTAAACGCTGGTACGACCTGGACCAGAAGCTGATCGAGCTGGTGGAGAAGACAATCACCGCTCTCACCAATAACACCAGCGAAACCACCGAACTACGCCAGGATTTTTCCGAGATCAAGACCGAGTTGCGTCATATTCAAACCACTCTGTCCAAATACAAAAAATCCGATGGAGACACACAATGAGCCTAGCCAACGGCGTCATTGGCCTTTTGGGGCTTGGAGTGAGCGCGGCGAGCACCGCCGCCAGCGCCAGAGCGGCTGCCGAGCAGCAGAAAGCGGCCAACGCCGCGGCCGAATGGAATGCGTCACTCTCCGAGGAAAACGCCGGCATCAAGGACATCATGGCCGAGCAGACGCGGGAGATGGGCCGCCATCAGGTAGCCATCGCCAAAGAGGAAGGCCTACAGAAGATCGCGACGCAGCGCGCCGGCTACGCCGCGTCCGGCGTCAAGGTGGACACCGGCTCCGCCCTGGACGTGGTCGCCGAGCAGGCCGGCAAGAACCAGTACCATCAGGGCATGATTAAGTACACCACCGACATGGACGCATGGGGTCATGAGGTGGACGCCTATAACCTCCGCCAGAGCGCCGCCATGACCCGCGCCACCAAGCAGTCCTCCGGTCTGGCCGGCATTACTTCGCTTCTCGGCGGCGGGACCAGCCTTTACAACCAGTACAGGCAGTACCAAATCGACTTCGGAGGCAACTCATCATCGTCCTATGTCCCGCTATTGGGAGCTGTGCGGAATTAGCGCACCACGAAATGGAGTGAGCTATGCAGGTACCTAAACCAACTCATGGCAGTGTACGCCAGCCCAATATGCCAAACGTCCGAGTGGGCGTTCAAGCCAACGCCGACGCCTTTGGCGGCGGGCGCGCGCGGCAGATTCAGGATCTGGCCCAAGCGGGCCAGCGTGCCGGCAATGTCCTCATTTCCGAGGCGCAGGTACGCCAGGAACGGGACGACGAAACATTCACTATGGGAGCCATCGTCGAAGCCCGCAAGCAGCTCGACAACGAACGGCAGTCTCTTTATGAAAAATACAAGGGCAAGGACGCCGTCAATCTTCATACTGAACTTGAATCCAGACTGCAGTCGGTCCGCCAGAAGACGGAGTCCGGCTTGCAGAATGCCAAGCAGCGGGAACGCTTCAACCGTGCCTTCATGGCGATATCATCACAGGAAAACCAAAGAGCATTCTCCTACCGGGACCAACAGGTAGAGGCTGCCCGGATAAAGACGTTTCAGGATGTCATCACCGGAGTCGGCGCGGAGTCGCAAGCTAAGATCACCGCCGCGACCGGATATGAGGAAGCCCTGGCCGGCCCGCAACTGAAGATCATTCTGGACACCACTGACAAACTCACCGAAGGCCAGTCCGACGAGTCGCGGCAGTTGGCGCGCACCAACGCCACCAAAGCATGGCACCAGGATAACGTAAAAGCCGCAGGTAACATCTCACCCGAACTCGCTCTCAAGTATTTGGGGGATGATCGTGTGAAAGGGGCATTCTCCGAGGGAGATTGGATGGGACTGCGGAAGGGGTATGAGGTTGCTGCCGAATATTCTGAAATTGCTCAAATGGCAATGGACGCCCATGACAGCGAGGATCCGGAAAAACGGATGGACTCGGACCAGGCCATGCGCTTTGCCTGGGAGAAGTGGCGGGATAACAAGACCAAGCGGGACCAGTTTCTTGCCAACTATGACAACTATGGCCAGCGCAAGAAAATTGCCAAAGACGCGGAAACAGTCGAGACGCGTTCGGGATTGACCGCTTCGTGGATCGCCGCCGGGTACGATATTAGTAACCTTTCGGGCGAGGACGCTGGTAGGCTGGCACAGGACGTTCAATTCATGGGGGCATTGGCCACGCTCGGCCCGAGGATGCAGAGGGCGTTGAACGGTGGAATGTTGGAAAAGGCTGTGCCGAACTATTCGGAACTTAGTCGAGTCTCTGACATGTCTGATGATAAAAGGAAGTCACATCTTCAGGACCCAGCCAATTATGTCAAACTGGTTGAGAGCGCTGGGGGCGATAAAGATAAAATTAAACTAGTCGAGCAGGGAAAATTTAATCAATGGTGGACAGGAGGTAGCTCCGGATCGGGGAGCGGGTCAGGTACCGGCTCTGCGAGGACAGATATCGACCTCCTATTCAAAAATAACTTCGCAGTTCTGCGCGGCAATCCTGGAGAAGGATGGTATGGTCAGGACGCTTATGACTCCACAAACAACCAACCACCCCAAATTTATGACAATTTCATGCATTACTATGGCCAGCGAATAAAGGACGTTGCAGCTTACCCTGGCCAATCTCCGGAATCACGTGCGCAGGATATCGCTTATGAGCTTATGCGCGATATTAACAATGGCGATGTGGACATCAATAGGCCGACGTATGAGACCTTTGTTGAGGATCATGCAGACGATGGCTCCGTCACGATTGAGGTAGGAAGCTTAACCGAGAACGAGGCCACTCTTTGGCATAAGGCACCGTTAGGCACGTTGAAAGAAACCATCGATCCAGAAACAAAAAAGACGGTGAAGTGGCACGAGTTTTCACTCGAAGAGGCCGGGAAGTTCGTACCGTTGGTCGTCCAGCAAACAGGCGATGGAATGGTGCGTCGGTACATTACCGAGTTTGATTTTCAGGGTAAAAGTATGCCGCCAGACACAATCGTGTATACAGAGAAAAACGGCAATCTAAGGGCGATTGATCGTCTTACGCAAAATCTCATTGATGTCGATCTTGGATCGCCAATGAACTTGGCGCAGGCTGCATACGATCAAAAGTCGGCCGAGTTAAAAACCGCCGCAACCACGGCACGAGGTCGGCAGGTTGACGCACCGGAATGGGTTGAACCGAGAATTGCCATGCTCGAGGGCCAATACGGCCATGACATCTCTTGGGAATGGACAGGACGGATGCTTAGTGTCCGAGTGCCAAAACTAGGCGCAGTCAAAAACTTTGACCGGCGCGGCTACCCGTTGCCGGATGAAATTGATTACGGAAACGGTAATTGGTCACAGGAAAACACCCCAGCGCATAAGGCTGAACAATAATGACTACCATGCTTCCTACTTCCCATGACAATTTCGGCGACGATACAGACCGCGAGCGGACTGCCCTCGGCCCAACGCCGCCCATTAACGCCAGGTTCATGGCCCACGGCGCGGAGGAAGTTTCTCAAGGCGATGGTGTACCGTCGATAGATATCCCTGATGGATACGACATACCCGAATCCGAGCCACTTTCCCTCGATATATCATCATTGCCGCAAATGCCATCCGAAGAGATCGAGGAACTTTTCACCCTGAATTCATCAGGTCACTATCGCATTAATCCAAGGTATCTTCAGCCGGGAGCGATGACACCTGAAGCGGCCGACATATCGGATAATGATCCCGTTGCTGTTGCCAGTGCTATTCTACGTATGTCACCGGAATATCGAGAAAGCGCCATGCGGCAAGCTTTCGTGGGAATGAACCAAGCCGCCCGTCTCATCCCTCCTCATCCCGACGTAGAGAATGGTATTATCGAGGCTATGGAAAAGACCGGGTACCCACGCGAACGGATCGAATGGCTGCGCGACAATGATCCGGAAACTTTGAATGCAGACATTAAGGCAAATCAGGTTTTAAAACTGTCGGGCGTCGGTGGTTATACCACGCAAAAGGCGCAAGATCCCAACAGCATTCTAAATCGAACGCATGAAACTGAAGCATGGGCCGACCTTGAATATAATATGCGCAATTTGGGTTACGGCAGCAAGGTACGGTACGAGACGAGCAGGTTGGCTGGCTCCTTCGTCACCATGGGAACTGATATTGCTCGGGCCGGATACGACTTTCATAAGTCCAGGGTAGCAGCGAGCCACCAAAGAGCGCTTGATGACCTGGATACACTGGCCCCCGAAGAGCAGGAAATACACGCCAGAAGTATGTCAGGCGGCAGGTGGACGGCTGAACAATACCGCCAATACAACCAGTCCGTAATAACCGAATCCAACGAAGCGCGTCTTGAGGCACGTGACGCCAGCCGGTTTGCCCAAGCATGGCTTGAGAAAAAGCCGATCAAAACCGATTCGTGGCTTTACAACAACTTCGTGCAGCCAGCGACTGGCGTCGCACCGTCGCTTATCGCTGGTCTCCTTGCCGGTCCCTTCGGTGCCGGTGTCATTGCTCTTTCATATGGCTCTGGTACCTACAACCGCCTCATCGATTCCGGCGTGGATGCCGGGCCATCGGCGGCCATGGCGATTTTCGGAGGTATAATGGCCTATGGCGGTGGAAACATCGGCCTCAAAAACATCAATAAGATGTTTAATGCCCGGACGCCTCTTGGAATCTTCAACCGCGAGACGGTGCGCGGCGTCGCGGTCGGCGGCGCCTCCAATGCCGTCCAGTCCATAGGCCAAACCCTTCCTTATGCCTTTGGCCGCAACGTCTTTCGCGAGGACGGCTCCACCGAACGGTTCTTCTCCGACGTGTGGGCCGACCGGATGAACTGGGCCGGCGAGGCGCATGGCGGCGCGATGTTCGCTTTCCTTTCGCGACTCGCCGGCATTCCGTTTGTGGCCCGCAGCCAATACCGCTCTGTCATGGCGACGCGGAGCGACCGCGCCGTAGGGCAGAAGGCAGCGAAAACCGACCTTTTCAAAAAAGGTCAGGACGCCATACTCTCTAACGAAATCAACAACACCGCCCGCCACAATAACGTACCGTCGAGGCGATTCATTACGGCTGATACGCTCTCCCAGGCTGGTGTATCGGATGCCGAGGCTGTGTCGCAATTAAACGTCACCACCGACGACCTCAACTGGTCGCGCGACACTGGCGGGGAGATCGCCGTTCCGCTCGGAAATGCCGTTGTATTTACTGAGCGGCAGAAGGCTAACGGCAACAACAAACTGGACGGAGCCTTCAAGGCAGACCCGGCGGATGTTACGGTGGCGCAACTTCAGGAACAGGCTAATGAGGTGGACGCCGTCATCAAGCTGGCCGAAAACAAATACACCGACCTCACCATCAGCAGGGGAAAACCGCCTGCTCGTATTGAAGCGCTTCGGAAGGGGCTTGTCGCTGCCGGAACTACCACTGCGGGTGTCAGCGAAGCCGAGGCGAATGCGGCGGCAGCGGTAATGTGGGCGAGGGCAGAACGGGCGGCGGAGCAGTGGGGCGAAACCATCGACCAATTTCTTGAACGGGTCGACGTCCAGCTCGAGTTCGACGCGGCGCTTGCAGACGCAGCCAAGATGACGCGGTACCGCAAGGCGATTGAAAACCTGCGGGACGATTACGCCAAACGCATCGGTTATGAGGCCCCAGCCGATGCAGACGCCGATGTCGATTCGGCCAATGACGCCGTGTTGCCGACCGCCGAGGGTTCATCCCAAACTTTGACGGCGGACCGCATCATACCGATTCAAGGTCAGGACGTGGTCGAAGGCGCGGCGCAGTCTGGTATAACGGAGCTTTCGCAGCCTGTCATCGATAACGCCGACAACGACGCATGGGTGGACGGGGCCACGCAGGAGATTACCAAAGCATTCGGCCTCCAAGGCGAGGAATATGCGCCGCTGGTCGGGGAGATCCGGAGTGCTCTCCAGTCCGGATTGAACGATCCAAATGTCAGAGAAATCGCAGAAAGGATGGGGGTTGAATTGCCTTCGCAGTCATCACAGCAGAGCAATACCGATAATGCAAAGCGCCTGGTGAAAGTCATTGAAGTCGATCCGTCCATTCTGCAACAGGAGGGCGTTCCCATCGACCTCCGTGATACGAAGGCCTTGTCGAAATGGATTGTTGCCCGCTTTAACGAGCGGGAAGTCGAAATCCACGACGACGGCACTCTTCAACAATTCACCAAAGATAGGTTAAAGGCCAGCCTAAAGCGCCGCGGCAAAATTCAACGCCAGGTGTACGCTAAACTCGATGAGGTTTTGGAGAATGCGGTTTTCGATGGATTCGAGCCGGCGGATGCGAGGCATCCAAACCTCGAAGGTCAGAACGTCTATTATTCTGCGGTAAAAATCGGCGATGATTACTACGGTATCCGCTTCAAGGTGGATTTGCCCAAAATCGGCAGCGCCGCATATAAGGATCACAAGGTAATTGAAGTCATATCGGATGTGGAGGTAGAAAAAGCGCCTCCCCTGGACCGTAGGCCATCCCAAAGGGACGCTTCCACGCAGCAAGGAGGCGCAATACGCAATATCAGTCTACCTGTAATTAAGGGGTTAGTCAAGCCAACCCGAATGATATTGGATAGTCTATACCAGGATAGCGCCGGGGAGGCCGGCGTCCAAACGGAACGCGGCAAAATCTACTTCCCCGAATATTTCCAAACTACCTATGGTGGTGACCGCGCCAACATAGCCGAGGCGCCGCATGTAATACGGCTGTTCAAAAACGCAGACATTTCGACTGTACTCCATGAACTCAACCACCTTTTTATCAACGATTTGCGTGACCTGGTTCAATCGGGTAAGGCCATCGACGTAGCCATGCAAGACTGGGCCGCGCTGGTAGCTGCTACCGACGGACGGCTGGAAAGCAGCAATCCGGACGAACGGCGGCAGGCGATGGAACAGATCGCCGGCAATTGGGAACGCTACCTGATGACCGGCAAGGCGCCCCGCGCCGATTTGCTGACGCCTTTCGATAACATCCGCAAATGGATGACGAACATATATCGCAACGCTGTCGAACAAGCCGGAGAATTGCCTTCATCCGAGGTGGCGGCTGTGTTCGACCGCCTCCTGGCTACGGACGACCAGATCGCCGCTTCCGAATTCGCGGCCGACAACCTCGGTTACCTGGAATATCAGGTCGGGGTCATTCAGGATGAAAATCGGGAGCGCATCCGCAAGGCCCGGGAAAAAGTTCGGGCGGCTAAACGCCGAAAGGCAGACGCCGAAACGGCGGGCAAAGCTGCGGAGGGGCTTCAAGCCACGGCCATTGCTGCCGAGGCGGAGGTCATTGCCAAGACCGTGCCGGTCTACAAGGCCATGGAGTCGGCACGGACGGCCGGCGGACTTGATCGAGACACGGTTCAAGCTTCCATCGGAGCGGAAGGCGTCAAGGCAATAACGGAACGGCATGGCGAAAACATTTTCGGGGAGGGAACGTCCCTGGACGCTATCGCCGATGAAAACGGATTTACGTCTCCCGACGCGATGCTGGCCGCAATAGCAGCGGCAGAACCGGTTAATGCAACCGCCCGCCGGCGCATAACCGAACAAATTGGCGATGCCGAGGAATTGCGAAAACTTCAGGAGGAGTCCGAGGGGAGGGCGGAAACGGATGAAGCCACTGACCCCGAGGCGGAATTGATCGAAACCGAGATGGAGGTCGGGTTCGATGAATCGGCGCGCCAAGACAAATCTATCAATCGGGAAACGAAGCTTCGCGAATACCATGAACGCCGCCGTACGATGCGACAGGCCGTTACCAACCGTATGATGGCGATGCCGTTTGAACAGGCGACCGACATCAGGGCCTATCAAAGCGCGAAAAATGCTGCTTCAAAACTTGCATTTCGTGCGGCGCTGCGTGCAAGCAAGGCGAAAAACGCGGCCGACGCGACCAAGCATTGGGCAGAGTTCCAGCGCCAGAAGGAAATCGAACTCCTTCATCACATGGAGATCCAGGGCGCCAAGACGGCACGGAAAGTGCGGGATTGGGTTAAGCGGAACGCCACCGACTCGGCTCTCGCCAGCCGGCTTCAGGCCGACCGTAAACATCCCCGGGTGGAGGACGCCTACGCCGAGGCGCTGAAGGACGAAGCTGCCTTCATGGGCTGGACCCGCACCGAGAAAATGCGCCCCGCCGAGGATTCAGCGACTCTCCTCCTCCCAAAAGCCGGTGATGAACAAGTATCGATGCTGGTGCCGGACCTGGCCTCAAACATCGAACCATGGCTTGTCCTCAAAATCCGTCCCGACGGATGGCAGTCTTGGCAGGATTTCACGCTCGGCCAGGTGCTGGAGGCGCAGCGCGTGTTTACCAAGTTGCTCCAGCAGGGCAGGGGAGCGCTTAACGCACTGCACAGCGACCGCGCCGAAAACCTGCAGAAGCTCGTTCTCGAGAGCATCAAGCCCATGGCGAGGCGAGACGACCGCGCTGGTCAGTTCGACGACAGGAAAAAGAACAGCCGCCTCCGCAATTGGTGGAACCGCTTCCTGGTCAAGATTACCATTCCGGAAAACTGGTTTATGGCGATGGATGGCAATCCGACCATCCAGGGCAAGGAGTCGGGGATCAACCATGACCTCTTCTACAAGATCCGCAATTGCGAGGTGGTCCGAGAGGAGATGAAGGTCAAACTTCGCGAAATGGCCGAGCCGCATTACGAGGTTTTGAAGCGTGAGGCCCGCCGCATGGAGAACGAGTTCGGCGGTAGTTTCTTCACACTCCAAAGGCTGCCGGTCTTCGAAAACCTTCGCCGCGCCCGCGATTACCACTCATGGACGGCAGAAAACCTCATCTCCATGATGTTGAATATGGGCAACGACGCCAACCTCTACGCGCTGATGGAGGGCTACGGCCTCAAGGACGCCGACGTCCAATACATCCAGTCCCTCGTTTCAAAAGAAGGCTGGAACGCCATCCAGGGTATCTGGGATATGGTCGATTCGCTCGCGCCGGCGCTGGACGCCCTTTCGTTTCGCATGATTAACCGGCACATGACCAAGGAATTGCCCCGAGCTTTCACAGCCACTGCGGCGGACGGCGAGGTGGAGTTGCGTGGCGGCTATTATCCGCTGGTGTTCGACCCACTCCTCTCCGAGCGCGGCGCACGCAGCCAGGCGGAGACAGAGGACAGGCTTTTCTCCAATCAAAGGGCGGCGGCATTCAGGAGCGCCGCGCCACAGGACGGCATGCTGAACGCTCGCCTCCGCGACAGCGAGGGCCGTCCTGTCGTCAAGCATCCGCCTCTCCTGAAGCTGGACGTTCTCGCCCAGCACCTGGAGATGACGACACACCTCATTAGTCACGCGGAGACGCTTTCCGAGTTTGACCGTTTGACCAGGGACCCGGTGTGGAAGGGGACGTACATCGACAAGTTCGGTCAGGAACAATGGAATGCCATCAGGAAGTGGCTGCAAGACCTGGCCCGCCCGGGCAGGCTGAATAACGAACCAGGTATGGAATTCCTGCTGGCGCTGCGTGGGATGGCTACCGTGAACGGCTTGGGATTGCGGCCATCCACGTCCCTGAAACAGAGGCTCGGTCCTTTCCAAGCTTATACCCTCATGAATAATGCGAGTCAGTCCGGCAAAAACTCGCTTGGCTACCTAATCAACGGCGTTACCGCCATCGGCTGGGGCGGCAATATCGGATTCAAGACGCAGAAGATGGTTGAGATCGACGCCAAGTCGGAGTACATGCGCGTGCGCGACGGCGGACAGGACCGGGATCTGCGGGCGCTTCGGGATTCCATTACCCCGCTGAATGACGAAATGCGCGTTCCCGGCCTCAACCTTACAGTCAACAAGAAGTGGCTGCACGACCAGATGTTCATCATGATCAAGGCCATGGACCGGGCTTCGGCCTATTCGGTGTGGTATGCTGCCTACCAGCAGGCGGTGCAGAGCGACGCGAACTTTAGCACCGAAGGCCTCACCAATCAGCAGATTGACGAGAAGGCCGTCAAATACGCGGACCTGATTACCGCGTCGCAGTCGTCCTCATTCCGGGCCGACCTGACCGAGATGCAGCGCTCCGGCGGGCTGGGCCATTTCATGACCATGTTCATGTCGGGTAATGTCCGCCAAGCCGGACGTCTTCTCCAGTACCTCGACGCCAACCGCCTGGGTGATAAGTCTAAGATGGACATCCTCTCCTTCATGCTTCAGGAACACATGTTCCCTGCGGCTGCATGGGTGTTGACGCGTGCTGGCCTCCTGGCGATGCTGGGCATCTACGATCCCGAAGACGAGGACATCGTCAGCGGCATCGCATGGAACACGCTCGGTAATGCAACTGCTGCCTTCCCGTATATCCGCGAGGTATCGTCGCTTCTCCAGTACAACAACGCGGGCCGCGTGCCGGCGTTGGACGCACCAAGCAGGCACTACCAGAACCTCAAGCGCGGCGTTAAAGCCATGACAAACGCGGAGTATGGCAAAGCGGCCAGGAATTTCGGCGACGTCACCGGTTATGTGCTTCAGACGCCCATTATGAACCTCTACAAGGATCTTGAGCCGTTGCTCAAAGCCGCCGGTATTGTGGAAAGGGATTGATGGAGATGGCAGGAAAAGCCGACAGCCACTGCGAGTGGGTAAAGCGTGAAGTGGCTGTCGGCACACATGGGCTGGAAATATCAATATGGCGCGTGGTGGACACCGTAGCAATCGGTGTTCCGCTCCATTTTAAAGACTGGAATGTCTTTTTCAATCGCGATACTCTTTATCAATTCTGAATCCAAAGGATCAATTTTCAAGCCAAGATACACTGACTTAACTGGTAGGCTTATTTCTGGAGGTAAGGCGTCGTCAAAAAGAATTTGTATAAAACGCCATTCGTTTTCATAGCTCCAGCACAATGACTTAATCAGTCCCATTAAGATTGTGTAATAAGGGTTGAGTTTCTTAATTATTTCCGTTTGGATTGCTGTCTCGTCGTTGGGCGGATCGATTACTAATTCGATCATTCTATTAAAGTAGACTGAAAAATCAATAAACGAATCGACGTATGTTATTGGGAAAAACCAACCTAGATGATCATCAGTGAATTTATTTAGGTCATATTCAATGCAATAACCTTTATGACTGTCCGCATAATGTCCCCACATCAATAGATTGTCTTTTGATTGAGTGAAGCAAGTTGCGACTAGATGCTGCTCGTCCAACGGAATAATCTTTTTGACCCAATCCTCAATTATAGCTCTCTCACGATCACTGTGATTACTTATTCTTTTCCGAAGATATTCTATATTAAGA
>JAJPXZ010000059.1 GCA_021205245.1 Planctomycetaceae bacterium | reverse complement strand
CCGGCGTGCGGACCTCCACCAGCGAAATAAACGGGCGGTTCGGCCGGGGTCCACGCCAAAAACAGAGAAGGCACCAGACTCAAACGTTTGGCGTCCGTAGCGGACGGACGGGGCATGGACCCCGGCCGAACCGCCCGTTCTTTCCGCTGCTGTACGTTTATACCGCCGGGGTGACGTATGGGGAGAATTTGCAGGACACTCGAAAAAACGACCGATTTCAACACATCAGTGCGTGAACACCCCTACCATAAACGAAATAAAAGGAGCCCCCATGCACTACAGACGCAAAAAACACTATCCACCGTGAACCCGAGACGGTGGCCGTTACCCCTCTGGTGGGTTACCCCGGTACGTATTCCGGCTCGACCCGCCCCAAGCTCTTTGACATCTGAACAGTTTTTTGTCCCCTCACGCGCGGCGTTTCATTATTGAAACCATCCGCTCGCGGAGGAACGCCCCCGGGAGGGGGCAATTACTCTTGTCATAGGTGTGTTGATAGCTATAATGTGAAAGATTCGTCCCCTTTGGGGAAAATATACGTATAAGGTGTAGAATGCACCATGGGGGAATACACAGTGCTCTATGGGAACGAAGCTCTTTCCACACGCGGCCACGGTACGGGGGTAAGCCCCGCTGCCGCAAAGCCCCGCGCGCTCGACGAGCTGCGCGCGCATTTTATCCATAAATACCCGATGCTCCTCGACGGAACCCTGGTGGAACACCCCAGCGGGGCATCGTTCCTGCGCCAAGCTCGTGAAACCCTCGCCAACGGCAAGGTCGATCATACCTTCCTTCCCGCACCCATTCTCCGCGAAGCGTTGGATCAACTCTCCGCCATCCCGGCCGCGCCCGCCGGGGCCGGCCTGGTCCCGATAAACCCGACCACCGCCCGAGTGTGGTGGGACGCGTCGCTTGTCGACAATCTCGAAGACGTCCTGGCCCAGTTGGACCAGCCCAAGGCGGTTCTCCGCTTTTACGACGTCACCGGCCTCGAACCAGGCGACGGGCGCTGGCATAAATCGTTCGATATAGACGTGGATTTGGCCGAGAGCGGGCGCACCGTCCCCTTGTGGTCAAGCGACCGGGTCTATGCTGTCGATCTCGGCTATGTCCATGCCGACGGCCGATTTCTTCGCCTCGCCAGGACCAACGCCGTCCGCCTTCCCCGCGAAAAAACCGGCGAGGACGACCCCACCGCCGTGGCATCGAGCGCGCTCCGCCGCCACGACGGGCCGGACCGGTCCATCGTCCCCGACGATGCCGCCCGGGACTGGGCTGCCGCCCGGCACGATTTCCCCGGCCGCGATT
Organism: Planctomycetaceae bacterium; assembly: GCA_021205245.1. Classification (GTDB taxonomy): domain Bacteria; phylum Planctomycetota; class SZUA-567; order SZUA-567; family SZUA-567; genus JAJBSZ01. The sequence goes on along the minus strand of JAJPXZ010000059.1, from coordinate 19,358 downwards.
ACGAGACCGAACTGGTTATCCACATGTTGTACCGCGCCTTCCTGCGCGAAGGGCCGCGCGCCCTGCGGCGAGCGCCCCGGCTGATCCGCCGCGACGATGCCGTGCTGGTGCGGGAGTTTGCCTCCCGTCAGCATAACCGCCACCGCCGCCTGGCCCAGCCCGCCCCTTCCGCCGTCCTTATCGCCAGGCTGGACGACAGCCCGGCCCGCCTCGTGGCGTCGTCGTGCCGCTACCAGCCGGTCCTAGCCGTTGCCCGAGTCGTGCCTGCCGTCACGCCCGACTTCTACGCCTGGTGCGAAGCTCTGCTTCAGGCCGCCCGAGGCGAAGGTGTGGGTATTGCCAAACGTCCCGCCGCCCTGGCACAACCCGCCGCCGTCGCCGAGGCGACGCCGCTGGTCAGGCGCATCGAGGAAGGCGAAGCCATCGACATGCCGGCCGAGGCGAATCCGGTTTTTGCCGCCGCCCGCACCCTCAGAGACAACCTGGAGGCAATGCACCCGGTCATGGCCGGCGAGGCGGATCTTGACAGCGAACTCGCCGCGTTTTCGGCAGAAGCCCTCACCATTGCCCATTCTGATAAATTCGCCGCCAAAGGCTCGGCGTTCACCCCCTTCGGCGGGGTCGAGGCCAAACGCATGGCCAAGGCGGGCGTACGTATCACCCGCATGGCCCTGACCCTCGAGGGCCGGATGCGTCCGGGTGCGCGGCTAAAGGTCGCGGGCCGACTGGTCCATGCCGATGCCCAGGGCAAATTCCGCCTCGAGTGTGTCCTCACCGGCAAGCGCGCCAGCATTCCCATGCGGGCCGGCACCTCAATCGAAGGAGAGGCCAGAAGCCTTATCAACGTCGATTGGGAAAAACGGGCCACCAGCGAAAAGCGCAAGGTTTACCAGTAGTAACCCCACCATATTCCGTCACTAGACAGAGACCGCAGCAGCCTGCTGATCGGTCTTTTCTGTATTAATCCATACCTCCTTTTCGGGCAGGGCCGGGAATATCGGGTAGTTCCGAGACCGAAGACACGGATTGTGCGTTTTTCCATAAGGCACAATATCGCTCCATAGTCTAAAAATTCGTGATAGAATCACGTTGATACTATTTTCCGAAAAAATTCTATCCATAATACCTGTTGTAAAATAGAGACATAAAAGAATGGCGAAAAATTTTAGTTAAAATCAGGTTGACTGTAACGAGATCCCGGGGTACTGTGCACTTACCAGGAACGTCACGCCGAATCGCCGAAACGGCAGCCGCATCCTGGACCCAAACCTCAGGAGAACAACCATGTCCCACGGTCCTGTTATGGAAAATGTCTGCCCCTCCACCATGCTCCATACGTCGGGCGAACTCGACACCCTCGTCATTCCCGAGGATCCGCCGTTCTCCCCGGCCGAGGACGAAGTCCTCAAGTCCCTGGCAAGAAAGGTTCGCGCTCTGGCCGACCTGCCAATCGAACAGGAAAAGCGCCGCCTCTGGACAGCGCACAACGATCTGAAGCCCATCCGTCCCGTCTCCTATTGCCACCCGGAAAACGGCTGGAACGAAATCATCACCCAGGACGAACTCGAGTGCGTCAACCCCCTCGCCCGCGCCTGGGAAATGCGGCTCAGGAAGAAAATCTACCGTGGCGAACACCTCAAGGACGACAAGGTCATCGAAGCCTCGTTCACCCTCAACCACATCGCCGTCGACACCGGCTGGGGCTTGAAAGAGGAACGCATCGGCGGCGAACACGGCGGCGCGTACAACTGGAAGCCACCGCTCGAAGACTACGAAGCCGATTTCGACAAGCTGGCCTATCCCGACTTCATCATCGACTGGGACAAGACCAACCGCCTCGTCGACTACGCGAAAGGCCTCTTCGACGGCATTCTCGACGTCTACCTCTACCGCGACTGGGTCTATTCCGTCGGCCTCACCGTCGATTACATCAACCTGCGCGGCCTCGAAACAATGATGATGGATTTCTACGACGAGCCGGAGTGGGTCCACAAGGTCATGGCGTTCCTGCGTGACGGCTATCTCCGTCGCCTCCAGTGGCTGGAAGACAACAACCTGCTCTGCCGCAATTCCGGCGGCGCGTATGTCGGGTCGGGCGGCACCGGCTGGACCACCGATTTGCCCGCCTGGGACACCCCCGGCAAAGTCATGTTGTCCGACCGTTGGGGCTTTGCCGAAAGCCAGGAGACAGTCGGCGTCAGCCCGGACATGTTCGAGGAATTCGTTTATCCCTATCAAGTCCCGCTGATGGAAAAATTCGGCCTCAACTGCTATGGCTGCTGCGAGCCGCTCGATTTGCGCTGGCACGTCGTCAAGAATTTCCCGCGCCTCCGCCGCGTCTCCGTCTCCGCCTGGGCGGATGTGGAGAAGATGGCGGAAAACCTCAAGGGCGATTATGTCTTCTCGTGGAAGCCGAATCCGTCGATGCTCTCCACCCCCACCATCGACGAAGACCGCGTCCGTGCCGCCGTCCGCGACACCCTCGAAAAGACCCGGGGCTGCGTGGTGGAAATCGTCATGAAAGACAACCACACCCTCGGCGGCGATCGCGAGCACGCGGTGACCTGGTGCCGCATCGTCCGGGAGGAAATCGATCGTCTGGGATAAGCGCATGATCATGAAGCGGCCGACTATCCAGCAAATAGCAGCCTTGTCCGGCGTCTCGCGCGGCACTGTCGATCGGGTGGTGCACGACCGACCCAACGTGAACCCGGAAAAGGCGAAGCGCGTCCGCGACGCCATGCGCCGCCTCAATTACCGGCCGCGCCGCTCGCGCCGGGCGGGCCAAACAATCCGCCTGGGCGTCGTCATCCCGCACCACGCCGACGCCTTCGGGCTGGCATTGGCTGGTGCGGTGGAATCGGCTGCGGCCGAATACCGCGCCGCTGGAATGGAAATACTCCTGAACCGCCCCAATTCCCCCCTCCCCATGGACATGGCCGACGCCGTCTCGGCGTTGGTGGACAAGGGGGCGGCGGGGTTGGCGGTCTGGACCGGCGGCGGGCCGGCGGTTGGTGACGCGGTCCGTTCCGCCGCCGACAAGGGGGTGCGGGTCGTCACCTTCGCCCACGACATTCCCGACTGCGGCCAGGTCAGCCATGTTGGCCAGGACTGGGAACGGAGCGGCCGCATCGCCGCCGGGCTGATGGCCCGGATGCTGCGGCCGGGCGAGGGCGTCCTCATCCTGGCGGGGAATGTCGAATCGACGCCGGGGCGCGGCCGGGTGCGCGGTTTTTCCGAATTCTGGACCGGGCTTGGCCGTTTGCAGGACGAGTGCCGCGTCGACCAGTGTTACGATTCCTTCGACGTGGCGTATGAAAAAACCTGCGCGGCCTTGGTCGGGGACGAACGTCTCTGCGGCGTCTATATGGCGGGCGAAGGCACCCCCGCATGCGTGGAGGCGGTCGGCCGTCTCGCCCTGCCTCGGCGCATCCGGGTGGTTGCCCACGATCTGACGGTCGAGCACCGGCGCTTGCTCCAGTACGGCGCGGTGGACTTTGTCATCCATCAGGATGTGTCGTTCCTCGCCCGCAGGCCGCTGGAGATTCTCGCGTCGCTCATGAACGGGCGCGGGCGCGATGTCGCGGCGGTGGAGTACGCGCCCATGGACATCGCGACGGCGGAAAGCATTTAACCGTCATACACAGCACCACCGACTCGGCACCTGTTGCCAATCCTTAGAGCTACCGCATTCAAGACTCGATCCCCCGAGCACGTCCAGCGTACGGTTCTACAATGGTGTCCATTGTCTTTTCAATTTATAGGAGAAATGTCATGCAGAAGTGGATTATTGCGGGAGCGGCATTCCTGGCATTGAACATCGCCGTCGCCGGCGAATCGGTGCGGGTCGGGTTCAGCGTCAGCACGTTTAACGACACCTTCATTTCCAACGTCGCCGAAGCGGCGCGGCGCTATGAGGCGAAGAACCCGGGCGTTGTCCTGGAAATGCTCGACGCGCAGGACGACTCGGTCCGAGAACAGGATCAGGTCGTCACCCTCCTGGACAGCGGCGTCGACGCGCTGGTGGTGCTGCCGGTCGAATCGAATAGCGTTGCCGCCATCGTGCAGGCGGCGCAGGAGGCGAACAAGCCGTTGATCTTCGTCAACCGGAATCCGTTCCACGGCATGGAAATGCCCAAGAACATCTACTACGTCGGCGCGAACACTCTCCTGGAAGGCGAAGAACAGATGCGCTACATCGCCGGCAAGATGGGCGGGGAAGGCGAAATCGCCATCATCATGGGCGCGCTCAGCCACGAAGCCACCATGAACCGCTCCGACGGCGTCCGCCGCGTCGCCGCCGAATACCCCGGCATCAGCATCGTCGGCGAAGAGACCGCGACCTGGCAGCGCGCCCTCGGCATCAATGCGGGCGAAAACCTCATCACCGCCCACCCGGCTCTCAAGGCCATCCTCTGCAATAACGACGAAATGGCGCTGGGCGCGCTCATCGCCTGCCAGAACATGGACCGGACCGACATCCTCGTCGCCGGCATCGACGGCGTCCGCGACGCCACCAACTCCATCAAGGCCGGCGGCCTGGCCGCAAGCGTGCTGCAGGACTCCGGCGCGCAGGGGCAGGGGTCAATCGACCTCGCGGTCCGTATCGTCAGGGGCGAGAACCCGCCGCAACTCAACCTGCTCCCCGTCCAGGTTATCACCCCCGACAACGTCGACGAGATCACCGCCCGCCTGGAACAGTAACCATATGGGTAACCGCCGCGTTCCGTCTGCCAACGGCTTCGGCGTTAAGTAACGAGCTCTGTAGAGCGTAAAGCAAAGCGGGACACAAAACAGCCGTCGGCGGCGTGCGCCGGCGGCTGGTCCCTTTTTTTTGAACCGGTTTTATGGGATATGGGCCATTCATTTACCTTCCATGTCATTTCCGTTCCAAATTGTCTGGAATTGCCGCCCCCTGATCCGTAGGATGGAGATGACAGAAAATTAACTATTCAGGTTAATTTATGGAGAGGGTATGACTCGGACCACCTATTACGATGCGAGCATCGACGACACGGCGCAGGAACTCGGCGTCGACCCCGCCGCCGGCCTGACCACGGCCGAAGCAGCCTCCCGGTTGCAACAGGACGGCGCCAACGAATTCGCCAAGGAAAAACCGAAGACGCTGCTGTCACGCTTCCTCGCCCAGTTCAAAAGCGTGATGATTATCATCCTCATCATCGCCGCCATCATCTCCGGCGTCATCGGCGTCCTGCACGGCGAAGGCGTCGTCGATTCGATAATCATTCTCATTATCGTCATCGTCAATGCGATCATCGGCGTGGTGCAGGAGGCGAAGGCGGAACGTTCGCTCGAGGCGTTGGAAAAAATGGCCGCGCCCCAATGCAAGGTGGTACGGGACGGACACGTCGCCGTCATCCCGTCGCGGGAGCTGGTACGGGGCGATGTCGTCGTTATCGAGACAGGCGACCTCGTTCCCGCCGACCTGCGCCTCACCGAAGCGGTGAACCTGAAAATACAGGAAGCGGCCCTGACGGGCGAGTCGGCCCCGCGCGAAAAGAACACCGAGACGCTATCAGGCCAGGCCGACCTGGGTGACCGCGACGATATGGCGTTTTCGTCCAGCACCGTCACCTACGGGCGCGGGCGCGGCATTGTCGTCGCCACCGGTATGGCGACCGAGGTCGGGAAAATCGCCGGCATGCTGCAGGCCGTCCCGGACGCGAAGACGCCATTGCAGGAACGTATCGACGGGCTTGGCAAGTTCCTGGGCATCGCCGCCGTCGTCGTCTGCGCCGTTATCTTTGTGGCTGGTTATCTCCAGGGCCGCGATTTGGTCGAGATGTTCATGGTCGCGGTCAGCCTTGCCGCCGCAGCCATACCGGAAGGATTGCCCGCCGTCTCCACCATCGTCCTCGCCGTCGGCGTGCAGCGCCTCGCCAAGCGGAATGCCATTGTCCGCAACCTGCCGTCGGTCGAGACTCTTGGCAGTGCCAGCGTCATCTGCTCGGACAAGACCGGCACCCTGACGCAGAACAAAATGACCGTGGTGAAGCTGGCCGGCGTCGCCGATCCGGTGGACGCGCCTGAAAAGTTGACCGATGATCAACATCGTTACCTGCTGGCGGCCGTGCTGGCGAACGACGGCAAAATTTCGCCCAAGGGTGACGGTTGGGAGACATCCGGCGACCCGACCGAAACGGCGTTTCTCGAACTTGCCATGCGCTACGGCATGGACAAAAACGCTCTTGACAATGATATGCCCCGGGTGGCCGAGGTGCCGTTCGATTCGGACCGGAAGATGATGAGCACGGTCAACCGTAGCGCCGACGGCACGCTCTCGGTCAACCTCAAGGGAGGCGTCGACGAGGTGCTGGCCCGGTGCGTGTCGATTTTGGATAACGGCCAGGTACGTCCGCTGACGGATGATGACCGTAAAGCCATCGCCGCCCGGAACGACGCCATGGCCGCGGCCGCCCTCCGCGTCCTCGCCGCCGCATACCGGGATGTCGACGCCATACCGGAACCGGTCGACTCGGCCACGGTGGAACGGGACATGGTGTTCTGCGGCATGGCCGGGATTATCGACCCGCCGCGTCCCGAGGTCCGCGACGCAGTCGCGAAATGCCGCCATGCCGGCATCAAGCCGGTGATGATAACGGGCGACCACATGGCCACCGCCGCCGCCATCGCCTCGGACCTCGGCATTCTCCAGGACGGCGATGAAAAACTCACCGGCGCGGAACTCGCCGCCATGCCCGAAACCGAACTCGACCAGCGGGTGGAGGGCATCTCCGTCTACGCCCGGGTCGCGCCCGAACATAAGGTGCGCATCGTCAAAGCGCTGCAACACCGGGGCGAAATCGTCGCCATGACCGGGGACGGCGTCAACGACGCGCCCGCCCTCAAATTGGCCGACATCGGCCTGGCCATGGGCATCACCGGCACCGACGTGTCGAAGGGAGCCGCCGACGTTATCCTCGCCGATGACAATTTCGCCACCATCGTCTCGGCGGTCGAGGAAGGCCGGCGCATCTACGATAATATCCTCAAGGCCATCCAGTTCATGCTCTCCACCAACCTGGGGGAGATTCTTGTCATCTTCACCGCCATCATGATGCGCTGGCCGACGCCGCTCCTTCCCATTCAGATCCTGTGGATTAACCTGGTCACCGACAGTCTGCCCGCATTGGCGCTGTCTGTCGACCCGGCCGATCCCGACGTGATGGAACGAAAACCCGTTCCGGCCGAGCAGGGCATTATGCGAGCGGGCTACCTCGTCCGCATCGTACTGCAGGGCATCATGATCGCCGGGCTGTCGTTAATCGCCTTCGTTATCGGCAGACGGACCGACGTCGCCACCGCCCAGACCATGACCTTCGCCGTCCTGGCGTTCACGCAGATAACCCATGTGCTGAACGTGCGCTCGCCCAACCATTCGGCTTTTCGCAATCTGTTCACGAACCGGCTGCTGTGGGGAGCGTTGGCCATCGTTATCGCGCTCATGCTGATCGTGCTGGAAATTCCCGTATTGCACGATTTTTTCAAGCTATCGCCCATCGACCACGAACATTGGTTCTGGATTGTGGCGTTGTCGCTCGCGCCGCTGCCGCTGGTGGAAATCGCGAAACTTCTGTTCCTACGGAAACGCGGCAGGTAACACCCAACATCGAGGCGGGTGAGGGGGTCACCCGAATCGAGGCACCAAATCATGGATCTCCGTACCGGCGAACCGTACTGGCTGATGAAAAATGGCTATTCCCATTCCTATCCGGCCCTGACCGAGGATCTGCAAACCGAGGTCTGCATTCTTGGCGGCGGTATTACCGGCGCGCTTGCCGCCTATGCGTTGGCGAAGGAAGGGGTCGAGGTCACCGTTATCGACAAGCGCCATCCCGGCATGGGGAGCACCAGCGCCAGCACCGCCCTCCTGCAATACGAAATCGACGAGCCGCTGCACACCCTTATCGACAAGGTCGGCAAGCGTCGGGCCGAGGCGAGCTATACCGCATGCTATCACGCCATCGACGCCATCGGCGCGATCGTGCGGGAAGAAAATATGCTTGTCGATTTTTTCAAAACGCCAAGCCTGCAGTATGCCAGCAAGCGAAGCCATGCGCGAGATTTGAAGCGGGAATACGAGGCGCGGCGCGCTATCGGTCTTGATGTCGCGCTCCTGCCCGGGGATGAAGTGGAGGAGCTGTATGGCATTGGCGCGCCCGCCGGACTGTTGTCGAGTCAGGGCGCGCAGGTGGATGTCTACCAACTCGCCCACGCCCTCCTGAGTCTCCCGATGGACAACCTCCGCGTCTACGACACAACCGAGGTGGAGGAAGTGCGGCCGCGCCGACGCGGCGTCGAACTGCGCCTGGCGGGCGGCAAGCGCGTGCGCGCCTGGCGGCTGGTGATATGCTGCGGCTTTGAGTCGCAGCGCTTTCTGTCGCGGGAGGTGGTGGAAATGGCGACGACCTACGCCATTGTCACAAAGCCGGTGGATGTGCGGTATCTGTGGCCGGACCGGACCCTGTTGTGGGAGACGAAGACGCCATACCTGTATCTCCGCACCACCGAGGACGACCGCATCATCGCCGGCGGCCGCGACGACGAGGGCCACAGCCGAAGGAGGCGCAATAACGCGCTCGAGAAAAAAGCGGCTGACATCGTCAAGGACGTCCACCGTCTCCGCCCCGACATCCCCTTCCAGCCCGACTTCATCTGGGCGGGAGCGTTTGGCGGGACGGTGGATTCGTTACCGTATGTCGGTCAGGTGCCGGAGATGGACAACACCTATTTTATCCTTGGCTTTGGCGGCAACGGCATTGTCTTTAGCCAGACCGGGTCGGAGATTGTCCGCGATGCCATCTTGCAGCGGAAAAACGCGAATGCGGATCTATACTCGTTTGATCGCTGACCCTCACTCTCTCGCTAATCCTACACCAACTTGACCGGGAAGGGATTGCGTTCGCCATAGACCTGCATCTGATGCCAGTAGGGATAGGCGGGGGTGCGGGTGCTGGCGGCGTCGAGACGCGCCACCTGATCGTCGTTCAGGCGGAACTCGAGGACGCGGAGGTTGTCCCGCAACTGATCCTCGTTCCGTGCACCGATGATGACGGTCGACACCGACGGACGGTGCAGCACCCAATTCAACGCCACCTGCGACACGCTTCGGCCTACCTCGGCCGCGATTGCCTCGAGAACGTCGATGAGCGTGTAGAAACGGTCCTTCGGCATGACCTCGTCGAACATCATGTCGCCGCCGCGTTGCGCGACCCGGCTCACCTCGGGCGCGGGACGGTCCCTGCCGATTTTACCAGTCAACCGGCCCTGTGCGAGCGGGCTCCAGACAACCGTACCGAGGCCTTCCGACAGGGCGAGCGGCATCAGTTCCCATTCGAATTCTCGTGACAGGAGCGAGTAGTGGGCCTGGTGGGCGACAAACGGGGTCAAGCCGCGCTTGTCCGCCGTCCACAACGATTTGAGAATGTGCCAGCCCGAATAGTTCGAGCAGCCGATATAGCGAATCTTGCCGGCGCGGACGAGATCGTCGAGAGCGCGCATCGTTTCGTCGACAGGAGTCATGGCATCGAAGCCGTGGACCTGGAACAGGTCAATCGTCTCGACGCCCAGCCGCTTCAGGCTGGCTTCGACCGTGGCCATAAGGTGGATACGGGAGGTGCCGACGTCGTTCGGGCCTTGGCCGACGCGGTGCGCGCCCTTGGTTGAAATAAGGAGACGGTTCCGTTTACCTGCGATGGCTTTGCCGAGGATGGTCTCGGACTCGCCGTTGGAGTAGGCGTCGGCGCTGTCGAACATGCTCACGCCCGCGTCCAGGCATGTGTCGACGATACGGCTGGCGGCTTCGACGCCGGTACTTCCCCAGGCGGAGAACTTGCCGCCCTCGTTGAAGGTGGCGGTACCCATGGTCAGGATGGGGACTGACATCCCCGAACGGCCGAGTTGACGGTATTCCATTGTGTTCCTCCTTAAGTGGCGGATTCACCCCGCCCCATCCTACCGTAACCCTCCCGAGAGGAAAATGGAGAAAATCCGTCGCTACTCCCGACCCTCGAGATCCGCCTCGGTTTGCCACGGGTGATGGATGCCGCGTGTTCGGTGCCAGCGCTCGATTCCTTCCGCTGCTATTCGAGCGAGATTGTCGAGTTGAGCAGGATGCCGTGGCAGCATGGCCTGGATGTGCGGGCATTCCCGATAAGTGGGGCATTCCCAACATCCCGCCAGACCCTGCCCGAGCACGCAGGTCCGGATGGGGCAGGCGGGCGAACAGTTCGCCTCCGAAAAGGGACCGTCGACGCAATGCACGCTGCATTCTTCGCGTAGAACAGCCTGGAGCACATCCTCCATGACATCGTATCCGGCGAACTCGGGGACTGACCCAAGCTTGCTGGCGGCGTAGTCGCGCAGGCGGTGTTTCGTGGCCAGGGCGATGAAACGGCGAAGGGCGTCGAACAGTTCGGACTGCGCGGGGACGCAGTCGCCGCACCATAGACCGCAGTAGGTCGTGAGCTGGCGGGGCGTTTTATCAAACATGGCGGCTATCCTGAGATTGGCATGGTTCTGGACGCGGTGCGGTCCAGAACCGTTTCCCTAAGCACCAGTTGCGGTGGGAACAGCATCGAAACTTCGTCGACGGCGTCGGGGCGGTCAATAAGCGTGAGGAGCGCCTTGGCGGCGGCGCGGCCGAGAGCCTCTTTTGGATGCACTACCGTGGTCAGGGGCTTTATATCGCGGCGATCGATTGAATCGTCGAAGCCGACGACGGAGATGTCCTCGGGGACGCGGATATTGTGGCGCTCGAGAAACGGATAAAAACGGCTGACAAGCTGATCATTAAAACACACCACCGCCGTACAGTCGGCCAGGGCGGTGAAGACGCGGGCCGCGTTGGCGTCGGAACAGAGATCCTCGAACTCGTCGTCGACAAACCAGAGGACGCGCTTTTCTTCCAGCACCAGGTTATTCCGCCGCAGACCCTCGCAGTAACCGACGAAGCGATTGACCCCGGTCTGCTCGTCCGATTTGCAAATGGCGGCGATAGCGGTGTGGCCGTTCTCCACCAGGGTGTCCACCAGCAACGCCACCCCCTCCACGTCCGAAACGCCAATCGAAGCGAAACGAAAATCCGGCAGCCGCGAATGGGTGAGGACGCAGGGCATCTGTTCCTCGATACGGCGGTAGAGATCGTAATTCGGGCGGGGCCAGGAGGCGCGGGCCGGCTCGATAATCAGGCCGGAGACGTTCGACTCCAACACCTCGTGGAGAATTTGCTCCTCCTTGGCGATATGGTTCCCGGCAATGCGGAGGATGAGGGAATAGCCGTGCTCGAACAGGTAATCGCTCACGCCCATAAGCACGCTTGGAAAAATGTACGAGCCGAAATTGTTCATCACCACCGCGACCCGCTTTTCGGCAGGCGCACCCGATTTTGGCGTTACAGGCAGGGTGCCGGCGACAAAGGTGCCGCTTCCCTGGACGCTGAACAGGTGGCCCTCCTCCTCCAGCAGCTTGAGGGCCTGGCGGACGGTATTGCGGCTGAGGGAATACTGCTCGGCCAGCGCTTCCTCGGTCGGGAGGCGCTGGCCTGGCGCGAGGGCGGCTGTTTGAATCGCCTCGCGGATCTGATCAGCGAGTTGTTTATATTTAAAATTGGCCAATGCCGCCTCCCGGATCGCCGGAGAAAATGGGATAAATCGCAATGGGAAAAGGCTAATGGCTTTCTATGAAAAGTCAAGTGGGGCCGGATCCTAGGGCATTATCGGGAATATCGCCCGCGCTTTCTCGATGTCCCGGGCCAGGAGCCGGAACGGGTCGGGGTCGAGGTCGCTCAGCGGCCGGATGTGGTAATAGTTTTCCAGGAGCAGCCAGTCGCCCCGGTACGTCTCCTTGATAACCCCGGCCGTTTCCATAAAGCCGTTTTCGCCTTCGCCCAACAGGGCGGAACTGATCGTCCCGTTATAGCCGTCCTTGATATGGACCTGCACCACCAGCGGGTGGATCCTGCGGAGCAGATCGGCCTGGTGATAGCCGTTGTTGAGGTAATAGTTCTGGGTGTCGTACATGATGCGGAAATTGGGCTGATCCACTTCGGCCGCGAGACGCTCGGTTTCGTCGGCGGACAGGATATTTTCCGACGCGATGATAATGCCGTGATCGGCTGCGAGGCGGCAAGCGAGGCGAAGCTTTTCGGCGGTGTTGCGGAACGCTTCCTCCGAATCGATGCGGCCGTCGTCAAAGCTCGGAGCCTGCACGACGGGAATCCCCATCGCTGCCGCCGCCGTGACGCATGCCTTAATTGCCGCGACCGCAGCCAGGCCTTTGCCGCTGTCGCGTGGCCGGGACATGCCGTTTTTGGCAAATGCGTTCAGGGCGATGGACGGAAAGGCGACGCCGTATTGTTCGCCATACTCGAGGTAGAGCTTTTGCACGCGCTCGTTCGCGAGGGGAAAACCGGCTTCGAAATCGCCGAAATCCAGTTCCATGCCGCCGAGACCCGCCTCGGCCGCAAGCCGTACCGCCGTCGGCCCGGTGACAGGCATTGCCCATTCGACAATGCGGAGTTTGTAGCCCTGGATTTTCTCCCTTTCTTGCGCGTGTCCAGAAGCACCGCAAAGAGGATGACTCCACCCTTGACGACGTATTGGGCAAAGGAATCGACGCCCAGCATGTTCATGCCGTTCATCAACACGCCGAGAATGAGGGTACCGATAAAGGTGCCGATGATGGTGCCACTGCCGCCCGCCAGCGAGGTGCCGCCGATGACGACGGCGGCGATGGCGTCCATCTCAAATTTGTCGCCCATTGACGGCTGGGCCGAATTGAGGCGGGCGATAAGAATCAGGCTGCCGATCGACGCGGTGAGTCCGGCGATGACATAGGAGAGAGCCTTGTAGTACGGCACGTTGACGCCGGACAGTTTTGTGCATTCTTCGCTACCGCCGATGGCGTAGGTGTAGCGGCCAAGCGTCGTCTGGGTCAGGAGGAACCAGCCGACGATAAAGGCCAGGATCATGAGAAGAATGGGGACGGGAATCCCCAGCACCGTGCCGCGCCCAAAAAAGCTGATGAACGCGCCGACCCGGCCGACCGGCGTGCCGTTCGTGACGATAAAGGTGATGCCCCGCGCGGCGGTCATGGTCACCAGCGTCTGGATAAACGGCGGCACGTTGAAGCGGGCCACCATTATCCCGTTGAACAAACCCACCACCAGGCCGGTGGCGAGACAGACCAGGAACGCCAGTTCGGACGACCCGGTACTATTGTAGGTGAGGGCGGCAAACGCACCGGAGAGCGCCAGGGTCGAGCCAACCGACAGATCGATGCCGCCGGTCAGGATGACAAAGGTCATGCCGATGGCGATGATGCCGTTGGTGGACACCGACCGGAGAATGTTAATGATATTGGAGCTGGTCATGAAGGTGCCGCCTTCGGAAAACACCGTCACCAACGCCACCATGATGACGAGGGCGAAGAAGACGCCGATTTCCCGCTGCGACAGCAGCCGTTTCCACATGCCCATACCTTCGTTGACCGACTCTTGTTTTTGTGCCATATTCATGCGATTCAGCCTCCCATGGCGTAATGCATCAACAGTTCCTGGTTAAAATCGCCCCGTTCCACTTCGCCGGTGACCTTGCCTTCGAACAGCACCACGGCGCGGTCGGCGATGGCGATGACCTCCTCCATCTCCGACGAAATCATCACCACCGCTTTGCCCCTGCGGGCGATCTCGCCCATGATGTGGTAGATCTCGGCCTTCGCGCCGACGTCGATGCCGCGCGTCGGCTCGTCCATGATGATGATGTCCGGGTCGAGGTTCAGCCACTTGGCCAGCACCACCTTTTGCTGGTTGCCGCCGGAGAGGAACTTGACGCTCTGCCTGGTGGACGGCGTCTTAATGCGGAGGTCGGCCACATGCTTGTCCACCACCGCCTTTTCCCGGCGCGAACTCACCACCGAGCTTTTCTGCAACGGCTTCAGGTTCGGCAGGGTGATGTTTTCCTTCACGCTCATCAGGGGGACGAACCCCTGGTCCTTCCGGTCCTCGGTGAGGAAGCCGATGCCGTTCCGGATAGCCTCGGCCGGCGAGCGGATGGCGACCTCCCGCCCCGAGATGAACAGCTTGCCCGACTGGATGGGGTCGATGCCGAAGATAGCCCTGGCGGTCTCGGTCCGGCCCGCGCCGATGAGGCCGGTGAGGGCGACGATTTCGCCCCGCTTGACCGAAAACGAAACATCCTTCAACAACGGAGTACTCAGGCCTTTTACCTCAAACAACGTTTCGCCGATCGGGACTTCGGTTTTGGGAAAGAGATCCTTCAAGACCCGTCCAGCCATCATGGTGATGATGGTGGCGCGGTCGAGTTTGTCGACATCGTCGGTGCCGATGTAGCGGCCGTCCCGGAGGACGGTGGCGCGGTCGCAAATTTCGGGAATTTCTTCGAGGCGATGGGAAATGTAGATGATGGAGATACCGCGTTTCTTCAAGGAGCGAATAAGGTCGAAGAGGTCGCGGATTTCCACGCCGGTGAGGGGCGCGGTGGGTTCGTCCATAATCAGGATGTTGGCGTTGAGTGAGAGCGCCTTGGCGATTTCCACCATCTGCCGGGTGGCGACGCTGAAATTGCTGACCGGCTTTTTCAGATCCATGGAAAAACCGAGCATATCCATAAGCTCTGCCGCGCGCCGGTACATGGTTTTTTTGTCGATGATGTTGCCGAACAGTTTTGGCTCGCGGCCGAGGAAGATGTTTTCCGCCGCATCCATCCCGGAGACAAGGTTGAGTTCCTGGTGGATGATGCTGACGCCGCAGGCGCGGGCGGAGTTGACATCCGTTATGTCGGCCGCTTTGCCGTCGACAATAATGTCGCCCGAGTCCCGCTCCACCACGCCGCTCAAGATTTTGACCAGGGTCGATTTGCCCGCCCCGTTCTCGCCCAGGAGCGCGTGAACCTCGCCCCGGCGCAAATCGAACGAGACATCGTCCAGCGCCCTGACGCCGGGGTAACTCTTGGAAATGTGCTCCATCCGCAAAATTGTGTCGTTCATGCCCGCCTTTCTCCTCTCGCTTGGCGGGAGGCCGACCGCGGTACGGCGACGGCCGACCTCCCCATGGGCGAACTTCGTCAGATCTGTTATTCCTCGTCGGCGTGCTTGGCGATGGTTGCGTCGACATTGGTCGAATCCACCACTTCGACTTCCATCACGGTCAGCTTGTCGACCGGCTGGCCCTGGGCCGCTTTGACGCATGTTTCGATGGCGAGGTAGCCCATCGAGTAGGGAGCGTGATCGATGGTGGCGGCCATGTCGCCCGACTTGATTGCCTCGAGCGCGTACTTGTTGCCGTCGAAGCCGCAGACCAGGATGTCGTCGGCGCGGCCGGACTCGCTGATGGCGGAGATGGCGCCGAGGGCGAGTTCGTCGTTGGAGCAGATGACGCCGTCGATCTGGGCGAAGCGCTGGAGCATGTCGTCCATGACCGTCAGGCCTTCCTCGCGTTTGTCGCCGGCGAGGCGGGTGTCGAGGACATCGATATCGGGGTTGTTCAGGAGCACTTCGCGGTAGCCGTTGGCGCGGCTGTCGGTGGCTTCGTTGCCGGGGATGCCGGCGATGATGATGACATTCCGTTTGCCTGCGGCTTTCAACTTCGCGGCGAGCCAGCGGGCGAGCTGCGCGCCGGCGGCGTGGTTGTCGATGCCGATGTGGGAGAGCACCTTGTCGCCCGCGTCGGGGATGCGCACGTCTTCGGTGACAATCTTCATGCCCGCTTCGACGGCGTCGTCGATGGTGGGCAGGATGGCCTGGGAGTCCATGGCGTCGATGAGGACGACGTCGACGCGCTGTTGAACAAAGGACTCGATATCCTGCATCTGTTTTTGCGAGTTCATCTGCGAATCTGTGATGATGATGTCGGCCCCGAGATCCGCAGCCGCCTTGGCTGCGCCGTTCTTGACGCTGATGACGAAGGGGTTGTTGACCGTCTTCAGGCTGAAGCCGATGCGCACCTTCTTTTCGCCGCCGAATACGGGCGTCGCCGCCAACAGTCCGCAGGCAACCAGTGCCACTGCGAGAATCGCGCGTTTCTTCATGTTCAGTCTCCCTTTTTTAGTCCGTGCCATTTCGTGCCGGTATCGGCATTATCGCGCCATGTGACGCGACCAAAGACGAGCGTGTTTACTGCAATGCTTAGTGGGACTCTCTGCCGCCGGAAATGTTGACCGACGTGCCGGTGATAAAGGCGGCGTCATCGGAGGCGAGGAAGACGGCGAGCTTGCCGACCTCTTCCGGCGTGCCCATCCGCTTCAGCGGCGTCGACTCGTTGAACTGGGTCAGGTAGTCCTCAAAGCTGAGGCCGTAGAGGGGCGCGCGGTCGCGGAGGCAGGTCTGGATCATTTCTGTGTCGATGGTGCCGGGCGCGATGGAGTTGACGGTGATGTTGTGTTCGGCGAGTTCGAGCGAAAGCGAATGCGCCAGCAGGCGGACGCCGGCCTTGGAGGCGCAATAGACGGCGTTGAAAGCCTCGCCCGTTTTCGAGGCGCAGGAGTCGATAAACACCATCCTGCCGTATTTGCGGGCAATCATCGCCTTGCCGGCATATTTCCCGAGCAAAAAGGACGACCGGAGGTTGACGGCGACGACCCGGTCCCAGTCGGCGACATCCTGGTCGACGACGCTGGAGGAACGCAGGATACCGGCCGCGTGGGCCATGATGTCCAACCGGCCAAAGCCGGAGACGGTGTCGTCGACAAGGCGGCGAATATGGTCTTCGTCGGCGACGTCGACCCGGTGGGCGCTTGCCTTGCGGCCGAGAGCGCGGATTTCGTCGGCGGTCTTTTGCGCACCGGCCTCGTCGATGTCCGCGACGGCGACATCGCAGCCATTGACCGCGAATTGCAGGGCAATGCCTTTGCCTATCCCCCTGGCCGCACCGGTGACGAGGGCGGTCTTGTCGTGTAAGCGCATGGTCGATTTCTCCTTGAAAAAAGAGGGTTATGGTGATGATGGACGACGTCTCGCGGCGGCATGGCGCTACGGGACACAATGCGACCGGCGTTGCCGGGCGTGGAGCCGTTCGGCGACGGGCGCAAGCATGGTGGAGCGTCGCAGCCCGTGAGGGCGCGGAGTCGGGGGCAACGACGCGGTAGTTTTTCCGAAGCTGGCGAGGCGATGTGAGGTAAGAATCAGGTGAAAGTGGGAAGAGCCTCGCGTGATTGCAGCGTATCCCACATTTCGACCATAGTCAAATACAAATCCAAAAAAAGAGGCACAAATAATTCAAAAAAGCGAAAATAACCACCTTAAGTTGTTCTAAAAAGCCTTTATATCGGGTGAATAGTTGAGATTAAAGATAGATATCTTTATAATAATTTGAGTTGTCCCTAAAATATTCCCATCTTGATTCCTAATTTGTACTATTTTGGGAAAGTCGCCGCCGACTGACGATCGAGCGAATCGCATTGACAGATAATTAACGCTATGGTATTATCAAAACCTGGGGGGATTACCTTTTGTCGTGGATACCAGCGTAACAATTCACTACAAGGGCTAATGGTAGGCGCACTCCCAGCGAGGCATCCCCATGTCCATGTCCAAAAAAATCTACGCTATCATGGTTTTCTTCATCGTCATCGCCGTGGCCATAACTCTGATGGGCATCTACGGCATCAACCGCCTTGGCGACAATATGGCCGCCCTTTCGCGGCTCGCCAACCGCGCCATCGACTACAACACCATTTCCAGCCTGCAATTGCGCCGTCGCATTAACCTGATGGTCCTCTTGTCCGGTTCGGGGGCGGTTTCGCAAGACCCGGTTCAGCGGTTGCAGGAAATCGGCCGGGAGGTCGATGTGCAGATTGGCCGCATCCAGAGCCATATGCCGGCGACAATGACCCCGGCCCAGCAAGGCACCGTGCCTGGTATCCGCCAGCGCTGGAACCGCTATGTCGAGGTGACGGACGAAATCGTCCGCCTTGCCGCGCAGGGCGACCCGGTGTCGCTCGGCCGCGCCGAGGAAATACTCGGCAGCACCGGCGCGACGGCGGAAAACGAATTCACCGCCTTTATGGCCGGGTTGGTGGATTCCTCCGCCACCTCGGTCGCCGATGAAATCCGCCTGGGCGCGAACCTGACCAACCGAGTCGAATGGTTGATGATCGGGGTCGGCATCGGCGGCATCCTGCTGGCGGCGATTCTGGGCGTGATGACGGTACGCGGCATGACCAGCCGCCTGCACGCCATTATCGGCGGCCTCGACAGCGCCAGCCGCGAGGTGCAGTCGGCGTCCATGCAGATAAACAATTCGGCCCAGCACTTGGCCGAAGGCTCGACCGAACAGGCGGCCAGTCTGGAGCAGACCTCGTCGGCGCTCGAGCAAATGGCCTCGATGACCAGGCAAAACGCCGACAACGCCACCCAGACAAACGAAACCACACGCAACAACAACAACCTTATCGCCGCCGGTGCGGAAGCGGTCGGCAACATGACAGGCGCGATGGGGTCGATCAGCGATTCGGCAGAGCAGATTTCCCACATCATCAAGACCATCGAGGAAATCGCCTTCCAGACCAATCTGCTGGCGCTGAACGCCGCTGTCGAAGCTGCCCGCGCTGGAGAGGCGGGGAAGGGCTTTGCCGTCGTTGCGGACGAGGTCAGGAATCTGGCCGGACGTTCGGCCCAGGCGGCCCGCGACACCACCCAGCTTATCGAGGAGACGGTGGAGAATGTCAGGAACGGCTCGTCCATCGCTGTCCGCCTCGACAGCAGTTTTGGCGAGATTCAGGAAGGGTCGGAGGCGGTGGCGCGGCTTATCGATGAGATAACCACCGCCACCAATGAGCAGGCGCAGGGGGTGGATCAGGTCAATTCCGCCGTGGCGCAGATGGACAAAGTGACCCAAACCAACGCCGCCACCGCCGAGGAAACGGCGTCGGCGGGCGAGGAACTCTCGGCCCAGGCGACCAGCCTCGCCGGGATTGTCGAGGATCTCGTGGCCCTGGTCGAAGGCGGTGAACGCCGGCCGTCACGAGTCGTGGAAGAGCCAAGGCCGAAGGTGATGCGGGTCAAGAATGTCGACGCAACGCACCACGCCCCGCCGCCGCCCTCTCCCGCGCCGCGTGCGTCACGAGCGCCGGTTTCGCGGGAAGAGCGGGACGTCCGGCTTTTGCCTGCGTCCGAAGTGATACCGCTTGGCGAGGATGATGATTTTTAGAAAAGAAGGAAGAAATGCGGTAATGGCCCCGAACGCTCCATCCTCCCCTTTCGTCACCCCGGCGTGCGGACCTCCATCACCGAGGTAAGCGGGCGGTTCGGCCGGGGTCCACGGGGAAAACAGGGAATGCACCAAACTTAATCGGTTGGCAGGGAAGGTACTGCATTGGCTG
>JAJPXZ010000096.1 GCA_021205245.1 Planctomycetaceae bacterium | reverse complement strand
GGGTGAACTTATGCTGGTAGCCGAATTGGGCGGCGCTGTCGGGGTAAAACGGACCCTGCATATACCACAAGCCGCCGTTCCCGTATTGGGTGTTCATCTGCCGGTCGATATAGACCGGGACAAGGGTGGCGATAGCGCCTGGACCGGTCTCGTCCTCGGGGATCAGCAGATCGCACAGCGGCACCAGCGCTCGCCATTCGTTTTCGTTAAAGAAGACAGGCGAGTAGCGGTCCAACAGTTTCTGTGCCGGGACGCGCTCGCCGGAGACGCCGACAAAACGCGGCAGCCCGGCAGAGACGACCAGGCTGGAGAGCGTGAGGGCCGCCCCGGCCAGAAACTGGCGTCTGGATGTATCCGTTTCTTTCATACCGTGGTCCTTTCTTGGTGCAACGGAGTGTAGGAGAAAAGGGAAATGGCTTTCCCTGTACCCGTGTGGTACTCCCCCCCTCAAAGGAATGGCTGCCGGGATGTGGGTGGTTCCCGAAAAATAAACGCCACTGTTTTACTATACGGATTATGGACGGGGAAAATCAAGGGAATTGTGGGTTTTGTGGTAAATATAAACTATATATGTTAATTAATGTGGTATTGCATACGAAAACCCCTGGCTGTCAGGCAGACCAGGGGAGTAAGGAGTGGAGTGGTTGTCGCTCGAGCGGTGGAGAATCCGGTTACCCGCCCAACATGCCTTGTTCCGCAAAGCTGTAATACCCCGATTCGGCGACGCCGACATGGTCGCCCAGACCGATGCCGAGGATGTCGCAGCCGCCACGAAGGCGGCGGGTGAAGTCGAGATCGCTTATGGAGGGGCTGGGGTTGTTGCCGGGATGGTTGTGGACCAGGGCCACCCGGGGAGCGAATTCCTGGATGGCGGGGCGCAGCAAATCGCCTATCGCCACGTGGGCGGCGTTGGCGGAGTCCTGGCTGAACCAGGCGTCACGGATGACGTTATTGCTGTTGTCCAGCATCAGCAGCACGGCGGCCTCGACCGGCGCGTCGCGGAGTTCCGGGGCGTAGCGGTCGTAGATGTCCTGGGCGCTGGCGATGCGGAGCCGTTCGCCCCGCTTTTCCGCCAGAAGACGGCGGTGGAAAGCGTTGTAGGCCGCGAGGCGGAGCGCCTGCGCCTTCGCCATGTCGCGGATGCCAAGGAACTCGTGCGCGTCGGCTCTGGCAATGGCCAGCATGCGGCCGTAGCGGGCCACGAGGGTGGCGATAACCGGTTCCTGGCCATTGCCTTTTTCTCCAAACAGCACCACCGACAGGAGCTCTGTGTCGGAAAGCATTTCCTCTTTCCCCGCCATGAGCCTGGCTGCGGGAGAGAGGCTGGCCATCTCCGGCTTACGGGGCTTGTTGAAATGGTCGCACTCGCGGGTGAGCTGGCAACTGACGCACTGCGGCGTCGTGCCGCAGACGGGTCGGATGCCGAGGGCGTCGTCGCCTGCTGTGAAAAGACGGAGCAGGAGCGTCACCTGGTTGGCGGGCCGGGACACCGCTTCGGCGGTCTGAGCGATAAACCTGTTCGCATAAGCGGCTGCGTCGGCGGACGGACCAATCAGCCCCAGACGCCGGAAGGCGCGGGACAATGGGTGCAGCAGCGTGCCGCCGAGGGCGGGGGTTGCTTCGCGGCGTTCCTCCGACAGGCGCGCCGCGAGGGCGTCCCTGCCGCAGGAGTTTTCAAGCGTGTGGGTAAGGCGCGAGTAAAAGGTGACCAAATCGCGATCCAGGTCCGGGCCACCCGCCCCCTCGTGTGCGGTTGTCATGCTGCCCTTACATGTTCTCGACCAATGCCTTGCCGAACTCGGAGCAGGACAGCTTGGTGGCGCCGTCCATGAGGCGGTGGAAGTCGTAGGTGACGCGCTTCTGGGCGATGGTTTTGCGCATCGACTCGAGAATGCGATCGGCAGCCTCGCGCCAACCCATGTAGCGGAACATCATCTCGCCCGACAGGATGACGGAGGACGGGTTGACCATGTCCTTGCCCGCGTACTTCGGCGCGGTGCCGTGGGTGGCTTCGAATATGCCGTGGCCGGTGGTGTAGTTGATATTGCCGCCCGGGGCGATGCCGATGCCGCCGACCTGGGCCGCGAGAGCGTCGGAAATATAGTCGCCGTTCAGGTTCGGGGTGGCGACGACATCGTACTCGGCCGGACGGGTGAGAATCTGCTGCAGGAAGGCGTCGGCGATGATGTCCTTGATGATCAGCTTCTCGCCGGTTGGGGTGACGATTTCCTGCCACGGGCCGCCGTCAATCTCTTTGCCGCCGAATTCCTTGGCCGCGACTTCATAGCCCCAATCGCGGAACGCCCCCTCGGTGTACTTCATGATATTGCCCTTGTGGACGAGGGTGACGGATTTGCGCTTGTTGTCGATGGCGTACTGGATGGCGGCGCGAACCAGGCGCGCGGTGCCTTCCTGCGATATCGGCTTGATGCCGATGCCGGTGGAGGCGGGGAAGCGAATCTTCTTGAACGGGGCGGGGAACGCCTGCTCGAACAGCTTCAGGAAGGTGTCGCACTCGGGCGTCCCGGCGGCGAACTCGATGCCGGCATAGATGTCTTCCGTGTTTTCGCGGAAGATGACCATATCGATCAGCTCCGGCTGTTTGACCGGGCTGGGTACGCCTTCAAAATAGGTGACGGGCCGGAGGCAGACGTAGAGGTCGAGGATCTGTCGGAGCGCGACATTTAGCGAACGGATGCCGCCGCCGATAGGGGTGGTGAGCGGTCCCTTGATGCCGACCAGGTGGGACCGGAACGTGTCAACCGTTTCATCCGGCAGCCAGTTGCCGGTTGCGTTGAAGGCTTTTTCGCCAGCCAGCACTTCCTTCCACTCGATTCGACGTTTGCCGCCATAGGCCTTTTCGACCGCAGCGTCCAGGGTCATGACGCTGGCG
Organism: Planctomycetaceae bacterium; assembly: GCA_021205245.1. Lineage (GTDB taxonomy): Bacteria > Planctomycetota > SZUA-567 > SZUA-567 > SZUA-567 > JAJBSZ01. The sequence goes on along the minus strand of JAJPXZ010000096.1, from coordinate 18,055 downwards.
CGCCAGATATCCGCGCCGGTGCCGTCACCTTCGATAAAGGGAATGATCGGATAATCGGGGACGGAGAGAACGCCGTTCGAGATGGTGATAAGGCCTGCGTTTGCCATGGGGGTTCCTTTAGGAGTCAAATGAGGGTGAATCGGGTGCGCCGGCGACGTCTTCTTCCTCCGGGTCCACTGCTTCCCGGCGGCGCTTCCCGGCGTAGTCGAGGAGGGTCCAAATCAGGTAAATGACCACGCCGACGACGATGGCGACGTCGGCGAGATTGAACACCGGCCACAGCGACTGGCCGGTATGGGGGTGGATGATATCGAAAAAGTCGCGCACGCCGATGTGGAACAACCTGTCATAGAGGTTGCCGAGCGCGCCGCCGACGATAAGCCCGAGCGCCCACAGCGGCGCGTCCGGTTCGCGGTTATGGTAGGCGGTGAGGACCAGCGCAGGCACGAGGATGGCGGTCGCGCCAAGGAACAGCAGGAGCTGCCCCGCCGCGCGCCCGAATGCGCCGCCGGTGTGGTAAGGCCAGCCGAGGCGTAGGGCTCCGGGAAGGAGCCATACGACATTGTCGTCAAGGTACAAATTATTGGGGGGTGGGCCGCCGCCGAGAGCGGCGAAGACCAGGGCCTTGGACGCCAAGTCGCCCACGAGGACGACAAGGGCGGCCAGCCAAAACCAGCGTATGGGGGTCAGGCGTCATCCTCCTCCAGCTTGCGCTGGCACGTGACGCAGAGCTTGGCCCACGGCTGGATATTCAACCGCCGTTCGCCGATTTCGCCTTTGCATTCGTCGCAGACATTGAACTGGCCGGCATCGATGCGGTCGAGCGCTTCGTCGATTTCGGCGAGCGCTTCGGAAGAGGCATTGATGCGCGTGACCATCATGTCGAGTTCCTGGGAATCCGAAGCCTGTTCCGCCATATTAATCGGGGCGCGGGCGGTGAGGCGCGCGCTTTCATGCTTGAGCGTGTCCCGCGTGGACGCCTGGTCGTTGGTAAGGCGATCGCGCAGGGCGACGAGATTGCTGCGGAGCTTTTCCGGAGTCATGGCAGTTCTCCGTGACGTCAAAATACCTCGGTTAATGGCACAAAACGAGCGTGTTCCAAACGATTGTAGGCGTATTCACGGTCGCGTCAATGCATAACCATGATTGCCGACGGAAAACGTTGACGCGATTTCGATGCCGGGACATTGCCAAGATAATGCGGCGTGATTTCATGTCAAATTATTACATTGAGAGTTAATTGGTTTGAAAGGAATTTATCGTCACAACTCAATAATAATTAAGTTATGGGTAATACCATGAATTCGAAAGGCCAAGGGAGAGAAGAGCATGACGGAGAAATGGCTTATCGTGGTTGCGGTTGCCGCGCTGTTTGTGGGGACGGTTGCGGGGCAGGATGTGGTCTATGAGTACGACGGGCTGGACACCGATGCGGCCTTCGATATTGACCGGGCGAAAACCGACCCTGGCAAAACCAGCCTGTCCCGTGACGGCGTGGCGATGGGAGGGAACGAAGCGCCGATATCCCTTGCCGACAAACTGGCCGCCGCCGGCGACGAAGCAGCTATCGTCCACCTGTTCTCATCCGGGAATGGTGCTGTCTTCAATGCCCGGCGCGAAGTGGTTGTCGACAAGGGGAATGCTCTGCACGTCGGCGGCTCAGCTTTGGGCGGACCGGGCGGAGGAAACGCGTTCTTCGTGCTTGGGGACGAACCCGAAAACGGTTTCGATCCAATTCTGCCTGAACAGAACCGTCCGATGTACGACATGGACGTGGCGGGAGCGGTGGATGTCATGGGCAATGTCTATGACGCCGTCGTGTCGGCACGCAACCTGTTTATCCGCGATTCCGGCTCGGTCGCCGTTTCAACCGAGGACATGGGCGTGGGCCGGGTCTATGTGGACACGATTGACAGTGCCGGCCTATTCCATATCGGTCCCGACAGCGAAGTGCGGGTGCGCGCCACGGCCGGACCCGACGGCGGTTATGGCCTGACTGTGCGGGGCGGCCACATGCTGGTCGACGGCTTGCTGGATTTGTCCGCAGCCGCCGACATCGCCATCGACCCGCCGACCGCAGCCTACCACCGTGGCATACACCTGATTGGCGGCAAACTCGAGTTCGGCGAATTTGGCATTCTCGATTTTAAAGGCCTGCCCGGCTACCGCATCGACGTGGGTGGCGGCCACCTTCAGTTCAAGCCGTTTATGATGGAATTTCCCGAAGTGGATTTCGGCATGACCGGCGGAGAACTTGAACTCGGCGCTGCCGCCACCAATCATACACCACTGCTGGAGAGTGTGGTGACTTTTGACCATGCCGATATCACCGGCGGCGTCGTGCGCCTGCATGGCATGTCGGAATTGATAACCCGCTCCGGATCGACGGGGAGCGCGTCCGGCGACTGGCGCATCGGATCTGGTTCGCGCGTCAAAGCGATGACAGACGCTGCCGCCTGTGCCCGCCTGGTTGGCGTCGCGGGCGGACGGATGCAGATTGACGGCGTCATCGACATCAGCGAAGGCAATCTGGCGCTGGTGACAAATGGCGGCGTTGCCGTCGTGAACGGCGAAATATATGCAGACAACACCTATTCGCTTCGGCTGGAAGGGGGCGAATTGGCGATGGGCGAAAAGGCCTCTGTCTCGCTCGGAACGAGCCGCCTCGCCGCTATCGCCGCCGCGACGTCGGACGGCGTGGTGGACCGCGCCGCGTTGTCCGGCGAAGACGTCATCGTCGACGGCATTGGCAAAACTGGACAATTCGCCGACGGCTCGGACTACGAATACAGCTTTCGATCCGCGCTGGGCCGGTTTACTCTGGTGGCCGATACCTCCGGAGCGGAAGGGTCGCTCGTCGTCGCACGGGGGGAGGGCGTCGTCTCCTTCGCCGGGACCACTGCAACGGAAGTGGCTGCGGACAAGAAAAACTTTTCTTCCAACGTCGGTGGCATTTATAAAGCGCCTGTCGCCGCGTCCGGCTTGGCCGATACCGCCTTCCGTGCCGTCGCCGGAACGGTCGCGGCCGGGGCTGCCTATCAGCCACTGACGCCCGATGCCGCCTCGGCGGCGGGACACTTTAACAACGCCTTCCTGAACGCATTCGCGACTGGCGACGGCAATCCGTTTTCCGTCGCCATGCCGGGCGCGGGGGACGATGCGCAGGTGCATGAGTCGAGGGTGACTGACGGCCTGCTCGACGCCTATGTCGGCAACAACCAGGGCGGTTACACCATGGCCAGCGTCGCCACCACCGGCGACAATCGCCGGGGCGTCATGACCCGGATGGAGCAGATCAACCGCCAGTGGGCTGCCGCGCGTTCGGTCGCCGGAGACGGCGCGTTGGCGGCTGCGGCGATGAACGCGGACATGGTCAACCGGGTCTGGGTGGGGGCGCTCGGCCAATGGGAAGACACGTCGGCGCGGGACGGTTTGGACGGCTACAAATTCGATTCCTACGGCCTCATGGTCGGGGTCGACGCGGCCTTTGCCGGATGCTTTGTCGGCGGCGTGTCGTTTGGCTACACCACCGGCGACTACCGCAACAAGGCGATGGCGTCGAACGATTCGACCATTGACAGCTACAGCGTCAACGGGTATCTCGGCTATAACCATGCCTCCGGTCTCTACGCAACGCTGCTGGCCGGGTATGTGCATTCCGACAATTCGATACGGGAACGGGACGCGGCCGGGTCGTATCGTGAGGACTTTGACGCCGGTTCCTGGCATACAGGCCTGACGGTCGGCTATGAACTGCGGCCCATCTCCACCGTCCATATCAGCCCGTCCATCGGTGTGTCGTATATCGCCACCCGCTCGGACGCCCACAGCCGCAATCTCGAGGGAATAGGCGATATCCTCCGCTACGGGCGGATGCGCTACGACTCGGTGATACTGCCCCTTGATGTCACCTTTGGGCTCGATGTCCCTGCCGGGAATGATCAGCTCCTGCACCTGACCGCCAATGGCGGCTACTCGTACAATTGCGACGCCGATGGCGCGGATGGCAGCGTCTTCCTGAATGGGTTGAGCGGGAGCAATGTCTCGTACGCCGCAGTCACTCGACAGAACGGCCACCACACCTGGAATCTCGGCCTGGGGGCGAAGTTCACGTCGGCGCTGTGGGAGGTGGGAGGCAAATATGATTACTACAGGCGGTCTTCGACTGAGACGCACCGGGTGAGTGCGTATGTGGCGCGGCGATTTTGAGAGCGGAGCTTTCATTGCCAAACGCCTCGACCCCCCAATCCGTCACCCCGGCGTAAGAAGCGTCTATCAGCGGGATGGGCGGGCGGTTCGTCCGGGGTCCACGCCCCTTACGGCCGTTACGGGGGTGGGGCGACTGCTCGAGTTTGGTGCATTGGCTGTTCCTGGCGTGGACCCCGGCCGAACCGCCCGTTTTCCTCGTTGGTGGAGGCCCGCACGCCGGGGTGACGTAGGGGTGGGGTGAGAGGTGATGAGTGAGAAAAAGAAGCCTCCGCTCATTTGAACGGAGGCTTCTTGCTATACGCACATGATAGTACCGCGCCTACGACACCGCCAACCCCCGCTCTTCCTGAGCCTGCGGCTTGACCTTCTCCTGGCTCATCTCGCCCATGCGTTTCAGGTTCATGCTCATGACGCGGCTAATGCCCTGTTCCTGCTGGGTGACGCCCCAGATGCTGCCGGTCATGCCCATGGTGCGCTGGCTGTGGGTGATGATGATGAACTGCGTTTCGTCGGTGAAGTCGGTCACCAGCCGCATGAAGCGGTCGATGTTGGCTTCGTCCAGCGGGCCGTCGACTTCGTCGAGGATGCAGAACGGACTCGGTTTGGAGCGGAACAGTGCGAACAACAACGCCACCGCGCATAACGCCTTTTCACCGCCGGACAGGAGCGAAATACTCTTCGGCTCCTTGCCGGGGGGCTGGGCATGGATGTCGATGCCGGCGTCGAGCGGGTCGGCATCGGGATCGGTGACCTCCTCCAGGAACAGGTCGGCCCGGCCGCCGCCGAAGAGGCGGACGAACATGTCCTGGAAATTGGTGCGGACCGCGGCGAAGGTCTCTTGGAAGCGGGTGGAGCTCTCTTCGTTCAACCGCTCAATCGCCGCGCGCATGGCGGTGGTGGCTTCGTCGTGTTCCTGCTGGTGGGCGCGGAGGAACGCGGCCGACGCCTCCAGCTCGGCGAGTTCGTCGATAGCTTCGGGGTTGACGCTGCCGATGTTGCGGAGCTTTTGGCCAAGCTCTTCGACCCGCGATTGCAGGGTCCGGTCGTCCCAATCCATCCACTCGGGACGGGGCGTGTCGTCCTCTTCCGCCACAGGCGGCTGGGACGGGGCGGCGATACCGCCGTCTTCATCCACCACGATGACGCCTTCGGACACTTCCGGCTCGGCCGGGGCGAGGGACTCAAGCCCCAATTCCTCCCGCGCCTTTTCCTGAATGTTGGCGAGGCGCATCTCGCACTCGGTGCGCGGGCGGGGGAGTCCGGACAAGCCTTCACGCAGGCGCGCGCCCTGGGCCTGGCTTTCCCGCTCGCGGCTGCGGAGCGCGTCGATGCGGCCCCGGCACTCGGTCAGCTTTTCCGACAACTCAATCGCCACGGTGCGGCGTTCGTCGCGGAGGCGAAGCAATGCTTCTTCGCGGCTGTTCAGTTCGTTCATCTGCGCCTGCATCTCGGCGATTGCCGCTTCGGCTTCGGCATTGGACATGCCTGGCCGCTCCAGCTCCTGGCGGATGCCTAGCTGCTCGGCGCGGTTTTCGCCAATGCGGTTTTCCAATTCGCGCACCCGCGACAGGGCGGTGGAACGTTCGCCCGACAGGGTCGCGAATTCGTGGCCGAGGGAATCGATGCGTTCGCGGGTGGCGCGTTGCTCCTCGGTGCGGGTGGCGACCTCCGACTCCAGCCCGGTGAGTTCCGTTTCTATCGCCGCGAGGGTTTCGCGCAGCGTCGCCAATTCCTCTTGTCTGCCGCCGACAAACAGGGCGGAGCGCTCGGCCTCGATTTCATTCCGGTCGCGTAACAGCCGTTCGACATCGCCACGGCGACTGGTGAGGTTTTGCTTGAGGACGGCTTCGTTGCGGCCGGCTTCGGCCTGGGCCTTTTCCAGTTCCGACGCTTCCCGCGCCAGGCTGGCGGCTTGATCGGCGACTTCGCGGTGACGTTGCGCCTTTTCAGCGAGGCGGCGTTCGCACGCGGCAACGTCGCCGGTGAGGGCGTCGAGTTCGGCGCGGCGCTGCACCAGGCCGCCCTGGTTATTCGCGCCTTGGCCGCCGGTCATCGCGCCCGAGGGGCTGACCACTTCGCCGTCGATCGTGACAATCATCACGCCCCGGGCTTCGCGGCCGGCGAGTTCGCGCGCGAGGGTGAGGTTGTCGACGACAAGCACGCCTGCCAGAAGATATTCCATCACCGCGCTGTAACGGCGGTCGTAGGAGACGAGGTCGACGGCTTCGCCGATGACGCCGGGGATGTGGCGGAGATCGCGTTCAAGCCGACGGCGGGGACGAATGCGGTCCAGCGGCAGGAAAGTGACACGGCCGGCGTGGTTCCGTTTCAGGTGTTCGATGCAGTTCTGCGCGTCGCGGGCGGTCTCGACCACCACGTCCTGGGCCTTGCCGCCAAGGATGGTGCCAAGGGCGACGGCGAGATCCTGCGGGACGGTCATAAGGTCGACCGTCATGCCGACGACGCCGCGGCAATCGGGATGGTTGTCCCGCGCGGCGGTGAGAATGTTCCTGACACCCTTGTTCGCGCCGTCGAAGGAATTCACCATGTCTTCGAGGGTGGCGCGGCGGGACGTCTTGGCGGCGCGCTCGGACTCGAGGGCGCGCTCTTCGCGCATGAGTTGTTCGGCCTGGGCCGAGAGTTCGCGCGCCTGGGCGCGGATGGCATCGAGACGGTCGGCGCTTGCGCCAAAGCTGGCGGCGGCTTGCGCGTACTGCGTTTCGAGATCGAGGACGATCCGCTTTGCCTCTTCCTCTTCCCCTGTCAAGCGTGCCAGCCGTGCATCGACTTCGCTCAACCGCTGGGCAGCGGATTGTTCAGCCGCTTCCAGCCGGACCGTTTCGGCTGCGACATCCTGGCGGCGTTTGTTCAGGTCGACGGTGCGGATGCGGAGGGCGGTGACTGCGGCCTCGACTTCGGACGCGGCTTGCATCAGGGTTTGGCGGTTCTGGTCCTGCGCGGCAAAGCGTTCCTCGAGTTCAGCCGCTTTCACCTTGGCTTCTTCGAGTTGCGTTGACGCCTCTTGTTCGAGGCCGACCAACCGCTCCAACCGTGCCGCCAATTCCTGGCGACGGGCATTGCCACGGCTGATCTCGCCGGTCAGGGCTTCGATGCGGTTGCGGGCATTGGCCTGGGCCAACTGCACGCCGGAGAGTTCTTCCTGGGTCGCGGTCGCGGCTTCGGTGACTTCGTCGCGGTTGGCGGTGATTTCCGTTTCTTCATTCGAGAGACGGGTGAATTCTTCGCCAAGCGAGGCGAGGAGCTTGTCTTCGCGGTCAAGCTCGCCCTCGAGGGCTTCGCGCTGTTTGGCCAGTTCCTTCAGGAGCTTTGTCTGGTCGATGAACTGGCGGCTGTAAAGGTGCAGGCGGACAGCGTCGCGCTCTTCCGACAGGCGGCGGTGGCGTCGGGCATTGGCGGCCTGGGCCGCGACCTTGCGGATCTGCTTTTCCTTTTCCTCGACCCGGTCGTTGACGCGGAGGAGGATTTGCTCGGTCCGGTCGAGACGGGAGAGGATTTCCTTGCGGCGAATCTTGAATTTGGCGATGCCTGCGGCTTCTTCGAACACGGCGCGGCGGTCGGCCGGTTTAGCGTGCAGGAGCGCTTCGACGCGGCCTTGCTCGATAACCGAATAGGCGGATGAACCGACATTGCCGTCCATGAGGATTTCGCGGATACGCTTCAACTGGGTGCGGTTGCCGTTGATGAAATACAGGCTTTCCTTGGCGCGGGTGAGGCGGCGGCTGATGCAGACCTCGTTATAATCGACCGGTATCGAGTGGTCGGAGTTGTCGAAGATGAGTTTGACTTCGGCCATGCCGGAGGCTTTGCGGGTGGCGCAGCCGGAGAAGATGACGTCGAGCATTTCTTCGCCACGGAGGTTCTTGGCCGACTTTTCGCCCAACACCCACTTGATGGCGTCGACGACGTTTGACTTGCCGCAGCCGTTGGGGCCGAGGATGGCGGTGATGCCGTCATCAAAGGTGATGACGGTGCGGTCCGGGAAGGACTTGAAGCCGTAGAGTTCAACCGATTTCAAACGCATAGATTCTCCAGAGAACAACGACCAGTGAACACAGGGCGGCTGCCCGGCATTCGCTGTGTATTGTTAGTTCACGACAATGTTGTTCGCCGTGCCGCAGTTGGCGCACGTCCCGTTCGGATTCATACCCGAACTGTCGACGGCGAAGATGACGCGCTTGACTACCGTGTGGCCGCAATTGACGCAGACGGTGTCGGACGCGCCTGGTATCGACACATTGCCGAGATAGACATAGTCCAGCTTCTTGCGGAAGATGTAGCGCGCGTTCTTTAAATGCGCCTCGGTGGTGGCGGCGCGGTTGTAATTGTAACTCGGGTGATAGGCGGTGAGGTGGCAGGGCGTGCCACGGCCGCAGTTCTCGGCTATCCACGCCGCCAAATCCTCCAGCTCGGGGATGGCGTCGTTGGCGTCGGGGATGAGCAGGGTGGTGAGTTCCATGTGCACCTTGCCGGCCAGGAACTTGACGTTCTCGAGCACCGGCTCAAGACCGCCGCCGCACATCTTTTTGTAGAACTCGTTGTTGAACGCCTTGACGTCGATGTTGACCGCGTCCAGGAGGGGCAGGAGATCCTCGAGCGGTTTTCGCAGGATATACCCGTTCGAGACCAGCACGTTCTTGCCGCCGGCCTTGCGGACGGCGCGGGCGCAGTCCAGCAGATACTCGATAGCGACAATCGGCTCGTTGTAGGTATAGGCGACGCCGATAGAGTCTTTCTGGAGCGCCTGCTTCGCGATTTCCGCCGGCGACATCGGCACCGTGGGCGATTCGCCCTGGGAGATGGCGGCGTTCTGGCAATACAGGCACTTGAAATTACAACCCCAGCCGCCGATGGAATAGATGCGGCTGCCGGGGTGGTAATGGTAGAGCGGCTTCTTTTCTATCGGGTCGACCATCGACCCGGTGACCTCGCCATAGGTGAGGGCCAAGAGCGTGCCGCCCCGGTTTTTCCGTGCGCCGCAGATGCCGACGTTGCCGTCCCGCAGAAAACAGGTGTGGGGGCAGAGCTGGCAGCTCACCGCTCCGTCGGGGAACTTGTCGTAATAAAGGGCTGGCTTCCGGTTCGAATTCATGGCCGCCCTATAGGTAAAGGTGCATGCGGTGGCGATTGAACAATGCCACCTTGCGCTCGTCGCGGGTGTTGACCTGCAACCCGGCGATGTCGTCCAAGCGCACCACCGAGGTGCCGTCGGGTTCGCCGTCGTCGGTGAGGACGTCGAGGCGGGCGTGGCTTTCGGTGAGGTCGCGGACAATGCCGTAGAAGCGGAGTTCGTCGTCGCCGGTGGCGAGGAGGATGTTGACGACCAGCTTGTCCTGCATCGAGCGGCGGAGGACTTCGTCCAGGCAACTCTCCGGATGCGGCTTGCCGTTCCAGCCCTGGGTGGGCTTGGCTTTGGGTTCTTCCTCCTTCTCCATAAGGAGAGCGATTTGCCGCGCGTAGCGGGACTCTTTGCGGATTTCAATTATGTCGTCCACAGAACCGATATCGAGTCCGTCCGGGTTGCCGTCCGGATCGATCTGTTGCAGGGTATAATCCGAATCGGAGACCGCTTCGACAAACCCCACGGCAAAGCGCCGCAGATCCGACGGATCGCGGAAAATGCAGACCAGTTGCCGATCCCGCTGGGCTTCTCGAAGAATATCGCAAAAAAGATCGTCGGCCATTTGACAGTGACGCCTTTCATAAAGTAACAGGGACCGGTGCACCCGGCCCGGAGCCCGACCCCCTCGTCAGGCCGATTTACCGCGCTTCATAATCACCCGGGGATAGAGCAGCGTGGCGGCGGCTTCTATCGTATCCAGGGTGGCGTCGTCGTAGCGGCGCGCCCCGGCCATTGTGGCGTCGAGGCAGTCGCCGTTTTCAAACTGCTGCAGGAACCAGGTGCCGCCTTTTTCCAGGTTCGCGGCCATCTGGGCGATGTCCTCGGGGCTGATGAACGCTGGCACCAATGTCGTATGGTACTCACGCTCGATGCCGGAATCGGCCGCGAGGGCGAACGTCTTCTTCACCGCCTCGACCTGGCCGTTGTCCCCGGCCAGCCCCGACGCCGGGTAGAAGCGGTCGTCGAGAGGCGACTTGTAGTCGAGGGCGAGACAATCGAGTAATCCCTCTTGCAACAGCGCCTCGACCACCTCCGGTCTGGTGCCGTTGGTGTGGAGCTTTGTCTTGACCCCGTATTCCCGCAGTCGACGGAGCAGGGGAGCGAGGCCGGGCTGGAGCGTCGGTTCGCCGCCCGTCACCACCACCCCGTCAATCCAGCCGCGCTGGCGGTCGAGTAGATCGAACACCGCCTCCAGGTCGAGAGGATGAAGATCGTCCAAGCCGGTGACATAGCGCCAACTGTGACAGAACGGACAGCGGAGATTGCACCCGCCCGCGACGACAACGGCGGCGACGTTGTTCTCCCATTCCAGCAGGGAGTTTTCGATAAAGCCGCGCAGGTCGAAATCAATCGCTTCGTCCATCTAGCGGCAGCACCCCGCAGCCATCTCGATACGGCCGAGTTCGGCGATGGCGTCGCGGTTCCACTTCGCGCCGGAAATTTCCGTCTCGTCGATGCGCTGGATGCCGGGCATGTTGACCGCGCCGCAGTGGGGGCATTTTTCCGAAATGCCTGCGCCGACCTTGTGGCAGGAGCGGCAGATCGTGAACTCCGGGCTGATGGTCAATTGGGCGGCTTTGGTCTTCTCGAACGTCTTCTTGACCAGGCTGGCGATAGCGCCGGCCGAGGGACGCGATTCGCCGACAAAGGCGTGGATAATCGCGCCGGACTCGATCAGGCTGTGGAACTTCGCCTGCTTGGTGATGCGGTCGACAATGCCGTCGGACGCGTCGGGACGCAGGTGGACAGAGTTCGTGTAGTAGACTTCGTCGTTATCGAGATCGCCACGCATGTAGTCGACGGCGTCGGGGTAGCGCTTCATGTCGATCTTGGCAAGGCGGCGCGCGGCGGACTCGGCCGGCGATTCCTCAATCGTGATCTTCATGCCGTGTTTGCGGCCCACTTCCTTGATGCAGAAGTAGAGGTACGAAATGATCTTCATGCCGAGGCGCATGGCGTCTTCGTCTTCGTGCAGCTCCTTGCCGGTGAGGTAGGCGAGACATTCGTTCAGGCCGATGACGCCGACGATATAGGTGGCCTGGTCGAGATCCACATAGGGCCTGCCGTCGGCGGCGACCTTGCCGATCTGCCAAAGCGGCATGGACGGGCCGGACATGAGGATCTTGGCGAAGCGCTTCTTTTCCTGGTGCGCCTTGACGCAGATGTCCAGCGCCCGCTCGATCTCGGCGAAGACCTTGGAGTAATTACCTTTGCCCGCCTTGTAGGCGCACTGCGGCAGGTTGATGGTCACGTTCTGGAAGCCGCAGAAGCGCATGGACTCGGGATGGCGAATCATATGCGTGTCTTCGATGACGGTACGCAAGCGGCAGCATGCCGACAGGGTGACTTCGTCCCGGTCGAAAATGAAATACGGGGTGCCGTTCTTGGCGGCGATTTCGCAGGCGTAGTTGTAAATCGCGAGCTGTTTCGGATCCTCGAACGTTTCGTGGTTGATGTGGAAATCGCACTTCGGGAAGGCGAAGATGTGACCGTACTGATCGCCGTCGGCCCAGACGTCCAGCATTGCCTTGGTGAAACGGGTGGCTGTCTCGGCAAAGTCGCCGTAGGTGCGGTCGAGATACTTGCCGCCGGGTCCGATGGCCGGGATGTTCTTCAGATACCCGGGGATGCCGGTGTGAATGTTGAAGTCGAGGAACAGCGTCTGGCCGCCACGCGAGAAGGCGTTCTGGCTGGAGGAAAAGATGAGGTGCTGCGCTTCCTGACGCATCTCCTTGTCCGACATGCCTTCGACCAGCGGGGCATACATTATATTGATATAGGCGACGCCGAGCGCGCCGGCGTAATACGCCTGCATGGAGGCCAGGAACGTGTTCAGGTGGCCGGTCAGGGTGCGGGCGTGCTTGGCCGGGGCGGACGATGTGTCGAGGTTTTCCAGCTGCAGGCCGTATTTCTTCAAGAACTCGATCGAGTGGGACGAGCAATAGACCCGGGTTGGGTAGCCGAGGTCGTGCAGGTGAACCGCACCCTCGCGGTGGGCGTCGGCGACTTCGGGCGAGAAAATCTCCTGCAGGGCGTACTGCTTCAATACCGTCTCGGCGATAGCGAGGTTGATGGCTTCCGGGTTGTTGGCGGCGATGTTGGAGTTTTCCTTCGACTTCGACATAATAAGCTGTTCGATGTCGTATTTCGGCAAGCCGATGATGGCCTGCTTCTCGAGCGATTTCTGGTGGCCGCGCTCGAATAGTTCGTTGTCGGTGAGCTCACGAATCAGGCTGGTGGAAATGCGGGTCAGGCCGGAGGCGAGGACGCGCTTCTCGACCGAACGGGCGATGGAGGCGGCTTCGATAGGTTCGAGGCCGGCTTCCTTCTGGAGCGCTTTGGCGATGCGGGCGCGGTCCCAGGGGAAATACTCGGCCTGGGAGCCCGGGTCGACCAGCAGATGGATGTCGGTGGAGTCGGACCCGTTGGTGAAGGTGTCCTTACGGACGCGCATGCGGTCGCGGGCCTTGGTACGGCGCTGACGATAGAGGATGAAGGCCTTGGACGTCTTGGCGTGGCCAGTCTCGATCAGGGCCTTTTCGACCATGTCCTGGATGTCTTCGATGCCGGGAGGGTTGTCATCGCTGTAGCGTTTTTCCAAAAGGTTGACCACCAGGTCGGCGATGTCCTCGGCGATCTGACGGTTTTCGCCACCGACGGCGCGCGCGGCGGCAAAGATGGCGTCTGCGATTTTCTCCTTGGCGAATGGCACGACCAGCCCATCGCGTTTCACTACCCGGCTAATGCCTGACATTGACGTTCTCCATAACAGTAATTAATCTATAAGTTTTGCAAATTAAATATGGTAAAACAGCCGAACCTCGCGCAGGATAGGACAACCGTGTCCCGCGCCGAAAGGAAGGGCTCTATTTTTTATTGTTACCGGAACTATTAACTCCGTTGCTGGCCGGGGTTATGGTTCGTATCTCTTTTATGAATTCTTCCAGCGCCTGGTACTCGCGGTACACCGAGGCAAAACGGACATAGGCTACTTCGTCCATGCCCCTGAGGTGGGACATAACCAGTTCGCCGATGTCGCGGGTGGAGATTTCTCGGTCGGTCTGGTTGAGGATTTCCCGCTCAATCGCGTCGACGAGCTTCTCGACCGTCTCCAGGGATATCGACCGTTTCTCCACAGCGCGGAGGATGCCGCCCAGGATCTTGGCTCTGTCGAACGGTTCGCGCCGGCCGCTTTTCTTGACCACCCGGACCGGCATTTCCTCCAGCCGCTCGTGAGTGGTGAACCGTTTGTTGCAGGCGACGCACTCGCGGCGACGGCGAATGGCAAAACCGTCCTCGGAGGGCCGGGTATCGATGACCTTGTCGTTGTCTTGTTTGCAAAATGGACAGCGCATCTGTTAGGCCCCGATAGCAACAGTGGTTAGCGAGAAACAGCGTATCAACATCAACCGAAAGAAAACAGTAGGCCATAATCAACCAGCGAACTGTGGTCCAGTCGCTGGAAAGAAGGGTACCGAATTGTTGAAATCCCCCAAGGTAAAGTCAGTAATGGCCGCAGGTTCACGTATTATTACGGCCTTGACCCCACCCGTGAACACCACTTCTAGTGTTGTTGGCCCTATTATAGCCCCGTATATTGTGAGTCAAGAAAAAACCTTCGCCCTTGTTCGGACAAAATTGCCATGCCTCCCCTAACACTGCTTTCTTTAAGGGGGTAGGGATTGACAAAATATCCTGTCAGGCGTAAAAATCACCCAGACCGAACGACCGGCGCACCGTGGCCGCGGCGTCTGTTCCCGTCCGCGCACATGAAAACGAGAAGATATGGATCCTGTAATTTATTATAAACAAATGACTTCGGGTGAATCGGGCGCTATTGCCATTTTCCACCTGTATGGAGATGAAGCCTTGCTTTCATCCCGAATGGATGTCCTGTTCCGTGGCAAAGGAGGCGCTGCTTCGGGCAGGTCGGTCTCCCGTGGGGAGTTACGCTATGGGTGGCTCTATCCGCCCGACGGCTCCGAGGCGGTGGACGAGGTGATGCTGGCCAAGCCGGTTGAGGGAATGCGGGTCGTCATGACCCACGGAGGCATGGTCATCACCACAGCGGTGGGCAATACCTTCCGCGAGTGCGGTTGTATCGAATTGGCCGACGGTACGGCACACCCAATCGATGCCCTTGATGACCCCATACTGTCGCACTGTCTTACTGAAGCGCAGGCGGCGGCTGTCCTCCGCTGGCGGGCGGGTGGGCCGGAGCCGAAACAGAGTTTATTGGCCACGCACCGGGTGGTGTTGGCCGGAGCGCCAAACGCGGGTAAAAGTTGCGTTTTGAATCATTTGTGCAGATATGATAGAGCATTTGTTCACCCCGAGGCAGGCGCGACGCGTGACGTTGTCGACGAGCTGGTCGAGGTCGGAGGCTATACGGTGTGGATCGGCGATCTGCCTGGATTTTCACACGCCATCACCGCGCGGGACAGCCTCGCCGGCGATGCCTGGCGACGAGCCGCCGGTCGGCTCATTCAGAGCGAAATGATATGGTTTGTGGTCGATTCTTCCGTGCCGTGGGAGGGGGAATCGGCCGAGGCTGCCGCAGCCGTTGCCTCCATCCTGGCGGCGCAGGAACACCCGCCGAAGGTGCTGGTGATCGCTAACAAGGCAGACCTGCCGCCGGGGTGGAACGGCACGCCGTGGCAGGATATTTTCCCCCACGCAGAGGCCGTACGCGTCTCGTCGTTGCCACAAGGCGACGCAAACGACGTCCTCGCCGCCCATGCCGCCATCCTCTGGTAATCGGTAAGGCATTTAACCTTTAGGATACTGTGCCGCCATCGCCGTCGCCGCCGGCGAACTGGTGAATCGTCTTGACCAGCTCCTGGGGATTGATGGGTTTGGCAACATGCGCGTCCATACCTGCCGCAAGGCACTCGTCACGGTCGCCCATCATGGCGCTGGCGGTCAATGCGATAATGGGGATGTGGCCACCGTTCACGATCTCCTTGGCGCGGATGGCCCGGGTTGTCTCGAATCCGTCCATTTCGGGCATTTGGCAATCCATCAGGATCACGTCGTAGTGATGCCGCGGAAGCATCCGCAACGTTTCGACTCCGTTGCCCGCCACATCCACCGTATAGCCATACCGCTGTAATATGCCGAGAGCCACCTTCTGGTTGACGACGTTGTCCTCGGCCAGGAGGATTCGTATTCCGGCTCCCATCGCGCCGTCGTCGCCGCGCGCGCCGAAAACGCGGGTGGAGGAGCGTTCGGCCCGGGACCCGGAGCCGTAGGATTGCACCAACGCCTGGTGCAACTGGCCATACCAGATTGGCTTGATCAGCATGGCATCGAAGGTCAGGGTCGGGTCGGGCCGGGGGAGATCTTCGCTCGCCCCCGGGTAGGTGGTCACGAAGACGACCGACATGCCACCGGAATCGAGCCGACGAATCTCGCGGACCAGATCGATTGTCGCCGCAGGGTCGACGTTCGGGATGACGACGAGCGGAGTCGCCTCCTCGTGGCTGGCAAAACACTCGTGGAGCAGGTGGAGCACGGCAGCTCCGTCTCCGGCCGTGTAGACCTGGAATCCCATGTGGGAGAGGAGCCGATCCAGCACGCCGCGCAATCCTTCATGCGGCTCCCACAAGACCGCCGGATTGCCGCGCCAGATACGTTTGTGCGGGAGCGGTCCGGTCTCGCGATGATTGTGCAGGGTAAGCTGAAGGGTAAAGGTCGAGCCTTCGCCGACCGTGCTGGTGCAGGTGAGTTCGCCCCCCATCAACGTGGTGAGGCGGCGGCAAATAGCCAGCCCCAACCCGGTCCCGCCAAAACGGCGGGTAGTGCCGCTGCCGCCCTGCTGGTACTTGTCGAAGATCTTCTCCAGCATCTGTGGCGGAACGCCAATGCCGGTGTCGATGACATCGATGCGGTAGGCCGTTTGTTGGCGCGAAAGCGGCTTGCCGGTTATGCGGACCATGACCGTACCTTGGTGGGTGAATTTGACCGCATTGGACGCCAGATTGAGGATAATCTGCCTGACACGTATCATGTCGCCAATACATTGGGATGGGATGCCGCCCTGGTAGTCGAAGACGAGTTCAATGCCTGCTTCCTCGGCCTTGCCGGAGAGCAGGCGCAAACACTCGGCCGTGGTGGCCTGGATATCGAAGGGGGCGTCTTCAAGAACCATCTTACCCGCCTCGATTTTGGTAAAATCAAGGATATCGTTAATGATGGTCAGGAGGCTTGAGGCGGAGGTCTTAATGATTTCGGAGAATTCCCGCTGCTCCTCGGTGAGGCGGGTGCGGGATAACAGGTCGACCATGCCGATTATCCCGTTCATGGGGGTGCGGATCTCGTGGGACATGGTGGCCAGGAACTCGCTTTTCGACATATTGGCCTGCTCGGCCTCGCGCTTGGCTTTTTCCATCTCCTCCACATAATACCGCAATTCTTCCGCTTCCTCGTGTCGCCTGGCCCGCCTCGATATCAGCCAATGGCAGAGGGTCATGACCGATAGGACCAGCAGCGTCATAAGCGCGCCATAGGCGATAAAATTATGGCGGCTGGTCCGCATGTCGGTCACGGCGGCGATACGCTGGCCTGGCAGAAGCGCACAGCCGAATTCCTCGTTTCTCCCAGATTCGAACACAAACCCGGGAGGCGGTGCGGCACTGTCGGGGGTGTCTGGTTGGGAAGGGAGGGGTTGGGACCAGATAAAATGCACAAGCCCACTCCGGAATTCCCCGTCCGTAGGCATAGGGTGGGAAAGGTAGAGAATAGACCCCTTGGAGTCGATGAGGTTGACCAGCCCGTCCTCGAAGCCGAGACGATTGAGGACGTGGTCCAGGCGGAAAAGGAGGGACGGCCATGCCACAGGGACGCCGTCACTATTGTGGATAGGCATGGGCGAGATGGCAAGGTACCGCTGTCCGCTTTCGGGATGGATAAAAAAGCGCACCCCGGGCGACATTGTCTCCTTGTCGGAGGGGTCGTAGCCCATGATGGAATGGCGGCGGAGATCGGGGATATCTTCAAGCGTCGAGGTATGGATAGGGAAACCGACGGTGTCGGTGACCAGGGCTATATCGGCGCGGCTGAGAACCGCGATAAGGTCGAGGAAGTTGTGTATCCGACCTTCCTGCACCGGATCGTCAGGCATTCGAGTCGAAGACAAGACATGGACGAAATCGGGGGAGCGGGTGTGGATTTCGGCCGCCCGCGACAAGTTGTTATAAAAGGAGGTGAAGGTTTCGGCAAAGCGCTGGGCATGGTTGGGACGCGACTCCTGCAACGATGCCACATGCTGTTGAACAGTGAAGGACCATATGCCGAGTATGAGCAGGGCTGATACGACGACATTAAGGATGGACAGTGCCCGGATAGGGGCGACGCCGGTGGAGGTGCGTGTGTGTGGGGCGCTGTCAGTCATGATCCACCGCGAGCCGGGCAGGGGGATGGTTAGGCGCTTTGTGCGGAGTTTTACCGCGCTCATCCCTTTAGGTGGTAGAGCGGAACGCGTGCAGGCGGATCAGGTTCTTCCCGGTAGCCTGCCGGAACAATACTATGGTATAATCCATTCAATTTTTGCGCAAGAGTAAACGCTCGGGGGATTAACAAACCTCAGGCTTTTGTCACGGACATGCGGGGTATGGGTGAGGGGGCAGGAACATTCGCACGGTGCGTTGCGAGCGGCCATTAACAAAAAAGAGGACTTCCTTGCGGAAGTCCTCTAGTATGCTGCAG
>JAJPXZ010000060.1 GCA_021205245.1 Planctomycetaceae bacterium | reverse complement strand
AAACTGGATTAGCGATATTGTGATGTCAAAGAGGGTATAAAATCAATATACAAGGCGGATTTGGCGTCGTTATGGCGCGCCTCGATGTTGTCCATCTCCGTTTCCATGATATCCTGGATAAGTTCCGGATCGGTGCCGTCCACGGCCAATTGCAAGCCTTGGCGGAGGAACGGGTCGGGGATCTGGTCCAACACGTTTTCAAGAGCGAGAATGCCGTCGCGGCGGGCGACTTCCGAATATTCCACCAGCTTCTTGATCAACTCCACCGGGTTGTCGGCACCGCTTTTAAAGGTGATCGGCAAACTCTTGGGCATGGTCTTGAGCGTGTCCATGGCGAGCGCGAGCAACAGGTTGGCGGCACAACCGCCAAAGACGATGCCGATAGACGGCACGTCGATAAACGGGCCGACGTTCCATTGCATACCGATGCCAACCACGCAGAAGACACCGATGGCGATACCGGCTATCGTGCCAAAATCCATGGATTCTCCAAAGACAAATCAGCCCGCGTCCGGGCAATTACACTGGTTCTGGCAGGAACCGCGTCTGCCGGCAGTATTCCAATGCCTTGCCGACCACTTCGTCGGCGCTTTCCTTAACCAGGACTTTTTCGCCGTCCCGAAGGGTGATGATGGTGTCCGGCACCTCTTCGATAAACTTGATCAGCTCTGCATTAAGGACAAAGGGGTTGCCGCTGCGGCGCGTAAGTTTAATCATAACGCCCCCATACAATAAAGTGCCGCACCATGCGGATAGGTTACGTACTGTTTATCGGTCATGGGCGGGCAAAACTTTCGCGAAATACGCCCCCGGGCGCAGGCGGGGCAAATTTGGCTTGCATTGAGGGGGCGAAATCGGCGTAATTAAAGAAGGCTTAACGCCACGCCATCAGACGCCAGCGCGTCATGGCGGCCCTTGCGGTATAGCTTGAGCATATATACCGTAAGGCTGTCAAGTGAGTTGAAGAATACCCGCACCCGGGGGGATAAAAAAAATAATGAACAAACGTCCCGCATTGCTCCTCGGCGGTATCGTCCTGGCGGCGCTCCTTGCCCTGGGTCTGTACGGTTGCGCCGATATGCCGATCACCACGCCGCCTCCGGGTGAAGATCTCCCCATTGGCGACGCCCAGCTCGCCTTGGGGCCGTATCTCACTTCGGGCGACGGTATGCAGCCGTTTATGCGTTTTGTCTCCAACCGCCGTACCGTGGCCGGCATCCAGGCCATGACGGATAATCGCAAATATATCAGCCGCCAGGCTTCGTTCAGCCTGTTCCACTCCCTTGCCATTCCCGCCCTCTCCGAAGAGACGAAGCCCTACCAGCTCTGGTTGGGCGACCAGGACGGCGGTGCCTACGGCATACGCGGCCTCCCCAGGCGCGGCATGGCTGTGGGGATAGGCTTTGCCGGCGGTGATGCAGCCAACAACCGTCTCTACGGCGTCGGCAATGTCCTGCGCATGCTCGATCTCAACGCGGTCGTGTTCACAAGCCCTCCCTTCCAGGGCGGCGTCCCCTACCAGCCGGTCGATTGGGAGACCATGTTTTTCGCGCCCTTGGGCGACAAGGTGGCGTTCGGGCCGATGTGGTTTGTCCCCGGTTCGGGCCTGCCGAAGGAACTTTTCCCCGAGAACGCAGCCGAAGGCGGGTATTGGAAACGCGACGTCGGCGCGTTACGGATAATCGGCATGGATGCGCGGGCGTTTTCGTTCGAATCCTCGCGCCAGGCGATTATCGACCGGCTGCAGCAGGATCTCGACCCCCGCCATGCCGATCGCGCCTGGACGGTGGTGGTCCTGTCACGGTCCGCCTTTGACGCCCGGGTCGGCGACGGCCGCATCCTCGGCGCGCTTGGCGATATTCTCGAGCGGGGCGGCGTTGACCTGGTCATCGGCCAGGGCGACTACTATATGCGTACCCGGCCGTTCTCCTCCGGCGGGGCGGGGCAAACCCGCTATATCAGTATCGCCGACACTCCCACCGTTTCGCCGTCCGCACTTGTGGCGCGGGAGTATGTCGCCGCCATTTCCGGCACGCCCCACGTCGCCCGGCTCTGGGCCGATGAAGGCACGCTCGAGTGGCAGGTGGTCGATCTGGCCGGCAGACCGATGGATTTGCTGACGCTCGAAGCGCCCCGCGCCCACCTCGAAGCGCCGATGTCGTTGGAAATGGCAATGCAGGACGCGTCGTCCAGCCTCAGCCTGCAACGGGAAATTCTCCGCATGACCCGTCAGGCGGCCAAGGCAGTCCCGAACCCGAACGATCCGCAACTCTTGACGCTGACCTTCGCCAATCCGACCACCCGGCCCTTCTCAGGCATTATGCGCTGGTCGGTGCCGCCCGGGTCCGGCTGGCAGATAGAGCCGCTTGACATGCCGTTTACCCTCCAGCCGGGGCAGGGCGCGGCGGCGCGCTTCGCCGTTATCGCCGGTGCCAACCTGACCCCGGCGCAGTTGACGGTAAGCGTGCCCGATATCGGTTCCTCCACCGAGCCGTTACTAATTACCCGCCAGCGCGTCTATGATGTACGCAAGGCTCCGGAGGAGATCCGCATCGACGCCCGTTTCCGCGACAAGAATTACTGGCGCAGCCTTCCCGTCCTGGCCGAGTTCCAACTGCCTGACGGCAACGCGCCGGACAGCCCGACCGAGGCCAGGGTCACCGCCGACCGGAACGGCCTGATCATCGCCGTGTCGATGGCGGCGAAGAACGCCAGCCAGGTCAATCCGCCCGCATCCGACCCCGAGCTGCACCGCGACGGGCCTGTGCTGGAAGACGAATCCATTGAGATCTTCATCGACCCGCACCGCGACGGGCGCGATTTCTTCCAGTTCGCGCTCAACCCCCGCAATGTCATCCTGGACACGTCCAGCCGCGCCGGCACGTCGTACAACCCGAATTGGCGGCGTGTGGTCCGCTTCGGCCGTATTGGCGACATTGAGACCTGGGATGCGGAGATGCGCATTCCGTGGGAGGCGCTCGGTCTGGCCGAGATGCCGAAGCAGGGAGACGAATGGGGCTTCCAGATGGTGCGCCGGGACTACGCGGGCAAGCGCGAGAACATGGGCCGTCGCCGTGGCAAGAATTATGTCCAACCGGCGCCGCAGGTGAGTCAATGGGTTCTTACCGGAGGCGACAACACCCGTCCCGGTCTCTATGGCGTGCTCCGTTTTGGCGATATGACCGACGCTCCGGAAGCTGCCGACACCGGCCGCCGCGCCACCGCGCCGGGCGTGCTCATCCGTGGCGGCGGGTTGTTGCCGGGCAGACTGCCGACCGGCAGCGCCGGCGGGTTCCTGCCGCCTCCGTCGACGATTCCCGAGCCGCCCGCGCCTGATATGTAACGGCGGTGATGATCATAAAGATGCTCCTCCCAAAGCAAAGGGGAGGAGCCTTTTAATGCCAAACGTACTCCATCACCCCATCGTCACCCCGGCGTGCGGACCTCCACCAGCGCGAAAAACGGGCGGTTCGGCCG
>JAJPXZ010000195.1 GCA_021205245.1 Planctomycetaceae bacterium | reverse complement strand
CCTCCACCCCGCCCCGCCACAACCGCGCCACAGACACCACCGACATGATAAGAACAGTCAGCGACGACAAGGCGTTGATGGAGGCGGCGTCATAATGCCCAACCAGGTCGATCACCGGCTTGATGATGACGCCTCCACCCATGCCGGTCAGCGCACCGGCGGTGGTGGAACAGAGGGCGATAGCGAGGTAGAGGAGTTCCCGCACGCGTTATTCCTTATCGGGTCCGGATTCACCCGGCGATTGTGTGGGCGGCGGCGGCGTCCGTGGAAAAGTCAGCTTATTCAGCGGCGGCAGGCCGGGGAGCTTCGGCGGCGAAAACAGAATCGACGCAAGGTGGCGGAAACGCGGCAGGGTATACGTGAAAAATGACTTATAGGCTTTGCAATACACATTCAGGCCCAAGTCGCCTCCTTCGAGCATTTCCCGATCCCGGCGACAGCCGCCCCGGCACATGTCGAAGAATTCGCAGCCCCCGCATTCCCGAGCCACGACCCGCGACGCCTTCGCAAACAGGTATGCCTTTTCCCCCAGGATAATATCGTCGACCGCATCGGTATTAATGTTACCGATACGGTACTCGTCCAGGGCGTAGAAGTCGCAGGGGAAAACACTCCCGTCCGCCTCCACCAGCATATAGGGTTGGCACGCGCCGGCGGCGGCGCAGTTTTCGGGCTGATGCCCGGCAGCCATATGCACCCAGTTGTCGAACAGGCGGATGGAGAGATAATCACCGGCGATAAAGTCCTCGTACCACAGGTCGAAGAGTCGGCACAGGAACCTCCCGAACAACTCCGCGTCCAGGGAATGCGGGTTGTGGCCATGGCCGGCTTCGAGGCTGTCGAAACAGGGTATAAGCTGGATATGCCTATACCCCCGTTCCTTATAATAGCGGTATGCTTTTTCCGGATGCCTGGCCATGGCCCGGGTGACGACGGAAAGGATATTGAAGGCGCAGCCGTGTTTTTCAAGCAGACGCGTCCCCTTGACCACCCGGTTATGGGTGTCTCGGCCGGCCGCGTCGGGGCGCATTTCATCGTGGACGGTCTTGGGTGCGTCCAGAGACACCCCGACCAGGAACTTGTTCGCGGCTAAAAACTCGGCCCACTCGTCGTCGATCAGCAGTCCGTTCGTCTGTAACGTGTGGACAGTCACGATGTTCCGCGTATTATAGCGGGTTTCGAGTTCAATGAATTTCCGGTAAAAATCCAGCCCCGCAAGGGTCGGTTCGCCTCCCTGGAACCCGAACATGCACGACACCTCGGCCGCTTCAAGTGATTTCCGGACAATATTTTCCAGCGTCTCCTCCGACATCATGCCGTAGTTGGGAATGGAGCGCGCGTCGGCGACGTCGGCGTAGAAGCAGTAGCGGCAACGCATGTTGCAACTGCTTGAAGCAGGCTTGATAAGGAGTGACACGGTGCGCATCGGGCTGCCTTTTTACGATAAGTGGTGGTAGCGGTTCATTATAAGAAAATGTAAACAGAAAAGCAAACCGCCTCCGCGATAAATCCGACCAGGCGAGCCAGGCCCCGACTGGGGTGTTGTCTATGATATAACATATATTTCCTTTTGCATTGGCCGGTTTGGGTTGGTAGAGTGATAACACGTTTTTCCAGTTTTCGCCGGCCCGTGAGAAGGCGTATCTCCTTTGCGAGGCGCAAAGGGGATTTTTGTATAGACAAATAGGGCCGTCAGTCAAGGAGCGAGCAAGTGCAAATCATCGAGAAAGTCATCGCAGACGTCAAGAAGCGCAATCCCAACGAACCCGAGTATCTCCAAGCGGTTGAAGAGGTGCTCGAGACCCTTGCCCCCGTCCTCGACGCCGACAAGCGCTATGTCGAAGCGGGCATTCTCGAACGTATGGTCGAGCCGGAGCGTCAGATTCTCTTCCGCGTCCCGTGGGTTGACGACAAGAACAAGCTCCAGGTCAATCGCGGCTTCCGCATCCAGTACAACAGCGCCATCGGTCCCTACAAGGGCGGCCTGCGCTTTCACCCCTCGGTCAACCTGTCGATCCTCAAGTTCCTTGGCTTTGAACAGACCTTCAAGAACAGCCTCACCACCCTGCCCATGGGCGGCGGCAAGGGCGGTTCCGACTTTGACCCGAAGGGCAAGTCCGACGCCGAAGTCATGCGCTTCTGCCAGTCGTTCATGACCGAACTCTACCGCCACATCGGCCCGAACTGCGACGTACCCGCCGGCGACATCGGCGTGGGCGGCCGCGAAATCGGCTTCCTCTTCGGCCAGTACCGCCGCATCGTCAACGAATTCTCCGGCGTCCTCACCGGCAAGGGCATCGAATGGGGCGGCTCGCTCATTCGTCCCGAAGCGACCGGCTACGGCAGCGTCTATTTCGCCGCCGAAATGCTCGCCACCAAGGGTGACGGCCTCAAGGGCAAGAAGTGCCTGGTCTCCGGCTCCGGCAACGTCGCCCAGACCACCATCGAAAAGCTGATTGAACTCGGCGCCAAGCCGGTCAGCGCCTCCGACTCGAACGGCTCCATCATCGACGAAGACGGCATAACCGCCGAAAAGCTCGCCTTCCTGATGGAACTCAAGAACGTCAAGCGCGGCCGCATCAAGGAATACGCCGACAAGTACAAGTCCGCCAAGTACCTGGACGGCCAGCGCCCCTGGAGCGTCGCCTGCGACTGCGCCTTCCCGTCCGCGACCCAGAACGAAGTCTCCGGCGACGACGCCAAGACGCTCCTGAAGAACGGCTGCAAGCTGGTGTGCGAAGGCTCGAACATGCCCACCATGCCGGAAGGCATCAACCAGTTCATCGCGGCGAAGATTCTCTACGGTCCCGGCAAGGCGGCGAACGCCGGCGGCGTGGCCGTGTCCGGCCTCGAGATGTGCCAGAACTCGATGCGTTACAACTGGACCCGCGAGGAAGTGGACTCGAAGCTGCAGAGCATCATGAAGAACATCCACAAGAACTGCTTCGACACCGCCGAGAAGTACGGCCAGCCCGGCAACTACGCCATGGGCGCGAACATCGCCGGCTTCGTCAAGGTCGCCAACGCCATGCTGGCGCAGGGCCTTGTCTAAGCGGTAAAACAGCGCTACAATAATCATAAGGGCCGCTCCCGTCCGGAGCGGCCTTTTTTGTAAAAACTCACCATGTGGAGGAGAACTGCATGTCCGCCGTCGACCCGGTCAGCACCAACGACAGCTACTTCATTAATGGCAGGAATATCTCCGGCGCGTCCGGCACCCTGTTCGGGCGTGTGGCTGAACCGTCGACCGACACGCTTGTCCAGTTGGAGCGCCTTGCGACCCGCATCATCGCGCCGGTATCCCATTACGACGAGCTCCACGCCCTTTTCGAAAAGCGCGAAGTCGTCCTTTTCGAGATCCACCGTGGCCTCAAGGTCACCCTCTCGGTTACGGCAGTCATCGCCGAAGTCGTCAAAAAGGACGACAGCACGGCGGTGCTGCTCGAGTACGATTTAGCCTAGGTCTTGTCAGTAGACCTTCCCACCTCCCCCATACGTCACCCCGGCGTGCGGACATCCACCAGCGCGCAAACGGGCGG
>JAJPXZ010000109.1:9744-21267 GCA_021205245.1 Planctomycetaceae bacterium | reverse complement strand
TAGTTCTGTCACACTATCGCCTGCCTCGCGGGGCTGTCCTTGGCTCCCCCCTTGGCCGCCTCCCTAACCGCCCGTTCTCTCCGCTGGTGGACGTTTTTCGACGCCGGGGTGACGTGTGGGTTATGCGGAATCGACATACTGACAATAAACGAGAATACGACCAGTACGTCAGAACGACAACCCCACACCCCCCGTCAAATTACTATTCCGGTAGCCACTGCGAAACTCGTGGTTGTAATCCATATACGCATCGATGGCGTTCGTGAGATTGGCTTTCACGCCAGCCCCAATGAGCGCCCTTGCCTTTCCCGGATCAATCCCGTGCAGCGTTGTCAACTCGGGGCTGCCCACAAATCCGGTCCTCACAGTCGATCGTGACGGCCCGACATCAAGCATCACCGCCGCCCGCGCTTCAGGCGTGACAATCATCCCATTCGACAACTGGAACGAGCGGTTGATTCGCACGGTGAGGGGGATTTCAATATAATCGTCGTCGGTCCCGTCGTACCATTGCGCCACTACCCCGGCGCCGGAGGCGTTTTCGTTCCATCCCTCCTGATGCAGGTGGGACCATTGCACGCCCAGCATCGGCGTCACCCGGTAGCCGCCTTCGGTCTCGAAAACATAGCCGACATTGACGCCGGCTCCGAACGAATGGGTATTGAAACGGCCGGTACGGTAGCCGGTGAGGGTTTGCAGCGAGGCCTTGTTCCATGACTGGCCATAGTTAATCGCCGCATCGGCGAAGAGGCCGTTCATCGGGTCGTAGGTGGCGTACATCGCCAGATTGACCGTCTCCACTTTGGTGCGGGCAACGTCGTTGTGGCTGTCGAGGTCGCCGGTCGAATACGCGCCGCTCACGCCCAGGGTGATGTCCCCCGATTGCTCCCAGTCATAGCCCATGACCATGCCGTGGGAAACATAGCGGTAGCCGACGTTGTCGCCCTTGTCCGATTGCCGCGTCCACGCGCCGAATCCGCCCAGCCAGAGCCGGTCCACCGTGTCGGCGACCTCGCAGCCGGGGCTGAAAAGGCTGGCGAGCGCGTTGCCCGATCCCGCCGGCGCCTTGGCAAAACCGTTCGCGGCCGAGCCTTCGTGCAATGCGGTCAGGCGCGAGCCGACGCGGCCGGTGAAGTTCCGCTGCAGCGCGCGCATGTTTTCACCGCTCGCGCCGCTGTAGACATCCTCCGGGGTCGCTCCGGAGGAAACGAAGAATTCTTCCCCGCCCGTTCTACTTGTGCCAGCACCGCTGCCGCCGTCTTCGGCGAAGACGATACTCATCAGGGCCATGACGATAAATGAGAGGGCAAGAAAAAGATATGCGCGCATACACAGTCCTCGTGGGTTCGCCTGCGTTACCGCAGGTCGCGATGCCTGACAGGTCGTACAGGCTCCATACACTTGCCGCGAGGAGAGGAAGTGATTTCAAAAAATTTGCGAGAGTGGGTGGAATCAGCTAAAGAATTTTTCGATATAACCCTGCACGAAGATAATGAGCATTATTATCGGCAGCACATAGGTGAGGTAGCCCCGGAGCGCGCGGGGGAACTTCATGCCCCTGCCGGTATCGGCCTCGGCGATGAAGTTGTCCCAACCCCAGCCGTACCGGGTCACGCAGAACATCAGGTAGACCAGTGAGCCGAGTGGCAGGATAGTTTGCGACAGAAGAAAGTCTTCAAGGTCGAGCATGTTCGTCCCCGCGCCCAGCGGCTGCACGTCGGCCAGCAGGTTGAACCCGAGTGCGCAAGGGAGGCTCAGGACCAGCAACAGGATCAGGTTGTAGAGGCACGACTTTTGCCGCGTCAGGTGCAGGACGTCGATGCCGTAGGAGACGATGTTCTCAAACACGGCGATAATGGTCGTCAGGGCGGCGAACGACATGAACAGGAAGAAGAGGGAGCCCCACAGGCCTCCCATCGCCATGTTGTTGAAAATATTCGGCAGGGTGACGAAGACCAGGCCCGGCCCGGCATTCGGTTCGACCCCATAGGCGAAGCAGGCGGGGAAAATTACCAGCCCGGCCATGAGCGCGGCCGAAAGGTCGAGCAGCATCACCGTGATTGATTCGCCGGTGAGGGAGTGGTTCTTCGGGATATAACTGCCGAAAATAGCCATAGAGCCGATGCCCAGCGACAAGGTGAAGAAGGCCTGCCCGAGGGCGGCATACACGCTTGTCCACAGCCCGCTGTCATAGAGGCGGTTGAAGTCGGGGAGCAGGTAAAAACGCAGCCCCGCATCCGCGCCCTCAAGGGTGGCGGAACGGATCGCCAGCGTGACGAGCAGAATAAAGAGGCCGCTCATCATGACCTTGGTCACCGTTTCCACGCCCCGGCGCAATCCCACGTAACACACGCCCATCCCCACCACGGACACAAATGCCATCCACGAAACCTGGGTACCGGCGTCTCCGAGCGTTGTGGCGAAAAACGCGCCCACTCCGTCCGCGTCCAGCCCCTTCAGTTTACCGGTGAGGGAGTAATAACAATAGGCCAGCATCCAGCCGCCGACGGTGGTGTAAAACATCATCAGGAGGTAATTGCCGATAATTCCCGTATAGCCGTGGATGTGCCAGTGTGTGCCGGGCGGTTCGAGTTTGCGGAACGCGCCGCCGATGTTCTGGCGGCTGGCCCGGCCGACGGCGAACTCCATGACCAGGATCGGCAGGCCGAGAAAAACGAGGAAGAGCAGGTAGAGGATAACGAACGCGCCGCCGCCGTGCGCGCCGGTGATGTACGGGAAGCGCCAGACATTGCCGAGCCCGATGGCGCAGCCGGCGGAGATGAAAAGGAAACCGAGGCGGCTCCCGAGGCTTTCGCGTTCGCGGTGCATGGGGCGGGCTCCCGTTGACGTGGTGTCAGAGTACCGTGGTCGTTCCGTTTTCGCCGTGCTTGCACAGGCGGTTCCGGCCGCCCCGTTTGGCCTCGTAGAGGGCTGCGTCGGCGGCGGCGATTATCTGTTCCGGTCCCATTCCCTTCCGGCATTCGGCAACGCCGCCTGAGATGGTCATCTTAATGTTTTCGTCGTCCATGCGGAAGGTGGTTTTGGAAATATCCACCCGCACCCGCTCCGCCACCTGGGCGGCATCGTCCAGCACCGTCCCGGGGAAAATGACGGCGAATTCCTCCCCGCCGTAGCGGGCGGCGAAGTCGTTGTTGCGGACGCTGTCGGTGATGCGGGCGGCGACGCCCCGGAGGATGCGGTCGCCGTTCACATGGCCGAAGACGTCATTGATGCGTTTGAAATGGTCGATGTCGAGGAGGAGCAGGGTAAAGACCAGGTTGGTCCGTTCAAGCAGGCTGATGTATTCTTGCAGGCGTTCGTCAAAGGCGGCGCGGTTGGGGATGCGGGTGAGGGCGTCGATTCGCGCCTGGACGCGGAGTTCCTCGATTTGCCGCCGCTGCTCGGCAATGCCCTGGTTGGCCTTGTCGAGTTCTTTGTGCAGTTTGGCGTTCGATTGCAGCACCCGGTCGATTTCGTCCACCAGCAGTTGCCGCGCCTCGGTCAGGAGGTCCGAGTCGTCGGTCATGCCGTCGATGGTTTTGCGGGCGGTGCTGAACGCTTCCGCCGCTTCGCCGCTCGCCGTTTCGGTGGACTTGATGACGGTGGCGAGTTGCAGCATCAGAGCGCGCACTTCCTCGATGTTCTTGTTCAGTACCTTGTCGCGGTTTACCACCTCTTCCACAATCAGGGTGTGGGTGGTATTGCCGCGCTTAGGGAGAGGACGCGTCACCGACTTTGCGCGCAATTTGGTATCGGCGCGCACGGCCGTGCCGTTGGCCGCCGGCGTGGTGGCATCGGGGGCTGGAGCCGGGGGCGGGGCCGGGATAGACGTTGTCGGGTGTTTTTTCGCCAGGGCGCGGCGGGACGCGCAGACGATGACCGCCACCACCATCACCACCAGCGCCCCAGCAAGCACGCCAATGAGGAACCCGATGCCCATTTCCATGCTACCCCTCCCTAATCCCCCGCAGAAAGAGCGCGGGGGTAACTGCCCAGCCAGACGAGGTCGTTGTTTTTGAACGCATCGTGGCCAGCCACATCGCCCATGGTGCCTTCAAACTCGATGTAGAACCAGGTCTCGAAATTTGCCGCATCGTCCATGGGACGCGATTCAATCTTGGTCAAGTTTTTGCCGCATTCCTTGAAAGCGCGAAGCATGCCTTCCAAGCCACCGGCCACGTTCGGCACCTTCGCGAAGACGCTTGTCTTTATCTCGCCGCCGACGCCATTATGTTGGTCGTGGCCGAGGACGAGAAAGCGGGTCTTATTCCGGGCGCTGTTTTCGACATTATGGAACAGAATAGGCACGCCCGCATGGGTTGCGGCGATTTCGGCCGACAGCGCCGCCCCTTCCGCGTCATCGGCGGCGCGCCATACCGCTTCCGCCGTGGAGGCGACAGGCACCCGCTTCGCCTTGTCGAGGGCGGGCTGGTTCAGGAAGTTGGAGCATTGCGGAAACGCTTCCTGCTTCGAATAGATGGTCGTAATCTTTTCCAACTGCTCGCACTGGGAAGAAAAGACAAAATGGATAGGCATGGTGACTTCGCCGATAATGAGAGGCATCCGGGCCGAGCCAAGCAGGTCGACCGTCTCGCCCACCACCCCCTGGAGGGTGTTTTCCACCGGCAGGACGGCGAAGTCGACAGTGCGTTTGGTAATGAAGTTGAAGGCGGCGGCGATTGTCTGGGTGGCGATAAGTTCGGCCGCGGTGCCGAATTTTGCCATAGCCGCCTGTTGGGTAAAGGTACCTTCCGGCCCGAGATAGGCGACTCGGAGAGGGGTCTGCGCCTGGCGGGAAGCGGAGAATATTTCCCGCCACGCTGCCAGGACCGCCACCTCGGCCAGCTCGCCCGCGTTGAGGGCGGTCAGGCGGGTGAGGATCTGGTTTTCACGGACCGGGTCGTAAATCGGCAGGCCTTGGGCGCGTTTCAAATCGCCAATACGACTGGCCAGCCCCTGCCTTTCCTTAAGCAGGTGCAACAACTTGTCGTCCACAGCGTCGATGGCCTGACGAAGCTCTTCCATAGTCATGGGTTTACGTGTATCCATTAGTCGAATGCAAAAAAGGAATTTCCCCATGCCGAATCGATGAGGAAAGCGGTTAGTCTAGACGAAAAAACCGTCTGGCGCAAGAGTTAATGCCCTCCACCCGGGGTGTAAGGCCTGGAATACGCCGGATGTTGCTTTTTGACCCAATCCCGCTACAATACTAGCCCTTTTGCCTCCAAAATCCTAAGGATAGCGATGCAGCACCTGAATCCCCAGCAGCGCCAGGCGGTCCGCCATGTCGACGGCCCCCTCTTGATATTGGCCGGAGCCGGCACGGGCAAGACCCGTGTCGTGACCGAGCGCATGGCCTACCTCCTCCGCCAGGGGGTGGAACCGTCGCGTTTGCTCGGTGTTACCTTTACAAACAAGGCTGCGGCCGAGATGCGGGAACGTCTTGTGGGGCTGGCGGGTAAAAAAGCACGGCTCAAGGATCTCCTGATTTGTACGTTTCACTCGCTGGCGGTACGGCTGCTTCGCCGCGACGCCAGGACGCTTGGCTATACCCCGTCGTTCTCGATTTGCGATTATGGCGAGCAGGTCGCCCTGGTCAGGAAAGCCATGGCCACCGTCCGGGGCGGAGACATGCCCAAGCCCGAAGACGCCCTCTCGCGGATCAGTTCACTTAAAAACAAGGGGATGTCGCACGAGGCATTTGCCCGGAGCGCGGTGGACGAGGACGAACACGCCGTCGCCGCTGTTTATCGACGCTACCAGGAGTCCTTGCGGCGGCAGAACTGCGTCGACTTCGACGACCTCCTCCTCCAGTCCCTCGTCCTGTTTGATAAGGATCCGGAGGCGCTCGACCATTGGCGCGCCCGGTTCCAATTTCTCATGGTGGACGAGTTTCAGGACACCAACCAGGTTCAGTTCGATTTGGTCAAGCGTCTGGCCGCACCGCGCAACAACATTTGCGTGGTGGGTGACGACGACCAGTCGATTTATGCCTGGCGCGGCGCGATGGCGGGGAATATCCTCAAATTCCACGACAGTTTTCCGGGAGCCGTCTCGGTCACGCTTGAGCAGAATTACCGGTCCACCGGCACCATTCTCTCCGCCGCCAACGCGGTTATCCGCAACAACCCCGGGCGGCGCGAGAAAAACCTCTGGTCCGAATTGGGGCAGGGGCGGGCTATCCGCATCATCCCCCATAACGACCAATTCGAGGAGGCGGAAGGCCTGGCCCGGGCAATACGCGAGCGCCGCGACGAAGGCGGCAAATGGTCCGATTTCGCCGTCATCATCCGGGCCAACGCCCAGTCCCGTCCGTTGGAGGACGAGTTCCTTGCCGGTCACATTCCCTACCAGGTCATCGGCGGCCAGAGTCTGTTCGACCGGAAGGAAGCGCGCGATGTCCTGTCGTTCCTGTCGGTGGTGGCCAACCCCGACGCCGACAACCATCTGCTCCGCATCATCAACGTCCCGCCCCGGGGCATCGGCGGCAAGACGGTCGACGCCCTCACCGCTCATGCCATGCGTCACAACAGCCGGATCGGCGACCTCCTCGCCAACCCGGATAAAGTAGAAGGGCTGACCCCGGCGGCGAAGTCGTCGTTGTCGTCGTTCGCGGCTCAGATAGCGGGCTGGCGGGCGCGGCTCCGGGACAACGGCTTCGACGGGCTGGTGCGGGTCATCCTTGAAGAAACCGGTTACGAGACCGAGCTCGCCTCCCTCTACCCCGACCCCCTTGCGGCAGCCTCGCGGTGGAACGAAGCGCTGGAGGTTGGCGATTCCCTCTCCGCCTTCGCCGCCCGGAACGGCGGCGTGCCGCCGGAGGAAATCCTCGCCGATTTCCTTTGCGACGCGCTCCTGGCCGGCCGCCAAGAGGAGAAGAAGGACGCAGGCGACGCGGTCCGTATTATCACCGCCCATTCAGCCAAGGGGCTGGAGTTTCCTTTTGTCTTTATTCCCGGGCTGGAGGAGGAAATCTTCCCGCATAAAAACGCCATCGAAGCGGAGACGGTGGAGGAGGAACGGCGCTTGTTTTACGTCGCCATGACCAGGGCCAGGCGGGAACTGACCTTGTCGTGGAACCGGTGCCGGATACTGCGAGGCAAAGAGACAAAGCGTCAGCCCAGCCGCTTCCTGGAGGAGATCCCGGAGGAGTTTATCGAAAAGGCCGCCACCCCGACCCGCGAGGAAGAGCGGGCCGAATGGATAGCGGCGCTTCGGTCGAAATTGAAGAAGGAGCCGGACACGGCGTAGTGCAATGGATGCGGCGGGAAAGGCGTCGCTCCCTCCCCCATCGTCACCCCGGCGTCAAAAACACTCAATCGGGCGAGAAACGGGCGGTTCGGCCGGGGTCCACGCCCCGAACGTCAGCTATGGATCCGCCACGATGAGTTACGGCCGACGATGCATCATCATCGTCTCGGCCACCGGCTGGAAGCCAAGGCGGTTGTAGAGGGCGAGGGCTGGGGCGTTGTCGGCGTAGACGTGCAACTCCAACGCCTCCCCGCCGAGGTCGCGGACGTGGGTCATGAGGTTCGACAGGTTTATCGTGCTATAACCCTTGTTCTGGAATTCGCGCGGCGTGTTGACGCCGAAGAGGGAAAAGAGGATTTTCCCTTCCCGCGCCGATTCGTTTTCCATAAAGCCGAAGATGGCGCGGGAGAGGATGCGTCCGTCCTCGCGGGCGAGATCGAAGTCCCACAGCTCCCGGCCCCGGAACACCCGGTCAAGCCAGGTAAACTCGCTCCGCCTGCCTATGAAGAAGCCGGTCCCGGGCGGATTGGCCCTGCCTTCGGCCCGGTTCAGGTCGGCCCGCATGACAAAACTTTTCCTGACCGGATCGAATCCGGCGCGGCGGAACAGGCGGTAGAGGGGCGCGTTGTCCAGAAACACGCCGGACCGCTCCGACCCGTCGGCGAGGGTGTTGTAGACATAGCCGAAGGGCCAGGCCCCAAGTGCGTCCATAAACTGCGGCCTGGGCCTGAACCGTTCGGCCGCGCTGATGGCTGCCTGCAGCAGGCCGCCGCCGATTCCTTTTTTCCGATAGGCTGCGTCGACGAGAATGGCCTCGACGCAGGCCACCACCGGGTAGCCTTCCTCGACAACAAGGTTGACGTGGACATACCCGATCAGCGTGTCCCCGTCCCATGCGGCGAACATCGACCCAAGCGGCGTGCCGTTGGCGGTCAGGAGTCGTTGGAGCTGTTCGCCCTTCCACGGGAAAAAGGCGTGGCGTCCAGCCACGTTGTTGTTCCATAATTGGGCAATCTGGTCCAGGTTCGCCGCTGTGCAGGGCTTGGACCACGCCTCTATCGTCAGGTTCATGCGTAAATTTTCCCCGTAGGCAAGGTGCGATTAGTATAACCGGCTTGGCGTCCATTTCAAAAAAAATCCACCCCCGCTACAATGGTGGGTCTAAGCCGACTCAATGGAGAAACGCGATGGATAGACAACTCACCGCCGATGAGGTGACCGCTCTCGTCAACACCGGCTGTACAGCCGAGGACTGGAACGCGGTCACGGTAGCGGACGGTTTTGATTCCGGATTGGCCTCCCGCACCCGCTTCGCCGGCACGGTGCGTGTCGGCGCTCGCTGCCGCCTGGTTGACGCCTCACTGGTCGATGTCTGGCTGGGGAACGACTGCGTTGTCGAGCACGCCACCATCCGCCACAGCGTCACGTCCGAACCCTTCGGGCTCCGCCACCCGGTCCATGTCCTGGCCGAAGACGGAGCGCGCCAGGTGCCGCTCTACCACCGGCTGTCATCCCAGCTTGCCCACCTTCTCTGTCATTTGCAACACCACCCGGTTGCGGCAAAGCTGCTGGAGATGGTGGACGCGGATATCGCCCGATTGGATGCGTCCCGCTCCCACATCGGAGACGGCTGCCGTGTGTTGAACACCAGTCTTGTCGAAAATGTCTGGCTGGGGCAGGGGACGATGGTCGAGGGGGCGGTTCTGATCCGCAATTGTTATACCCCCGATTCACCAACCGCGCCGGAACGCATCCTCGAGGGAGTGCGGTTCGAGGACGGAGTGGCCTTGGCCGGGTCGCTGCTTGACGGCGGCAGCAGACTCCAGTCCTGCCTCGTCGGCGAGGGGGTGATTGTGGACCCCACCTTTTCGGCAAAGCACAGCCTCTTTTTCGCCACCTCGGAATTCCTTTTGGGCGAAGCAGCCTGCGCCATGGCCGGGCCCTTTGCCACCTCGCACCACAAGGCAACCCTGGTCCTTACCTGCCAGTGCTCGTTCAACACCTTCGGCAGCGCCGCCAATTCATCCAACCATCATTTCAAGCTGGGGGCGCGTCACGGCGGCGTCCTGCGCCGGGGTACGCGGTGCGGATCGGGTTCGTATATTTTTTGGCCGGGCGATATCGGTGCGTTCACGACCGTGGTCGGCAAACACCTGCGCCATATCGAAACAGCCGATTTCCCCTTCAGCCTGCTGCTGGAAAAGAACGGCGAATCGGTGCTGGTGCCTGGGGTCAACTTGTTTTCGGCAGGCATGACCCGGGACAGGGCGAAGTGGCCTAAGCGCGACCGCCGCGCCGCTATCACGCAGCCGCTCGATTTCGTGAACCCGGCCATTTGTTCTCCGTACACCATGCAGGCGCTTGAAATTGGTACGCGGCTGTTGCGGCGCAGCCATACCCTCGACGCCGATCTTCGCCACAACGGAGCGGTTATCCCCGCCGGGCGGATAGCGCCGGCGATACAGATTTACGATACCGCCCTCATCTTCTATCTGGGCGAGTGCCTCCTTCGGGGGGTATGCAGGATGAAAGGCGAAACCGGTATCCGGGCAGAAGATTTCCTCCAGGTCATCGACCAGGCGATGGCCGACGCCACATTGGCGAGCGGCAAATGGCGGGATTGGGGCGGCATGCTCTTATCCGGCCACGATGCCGACCTTTTCCACCACGACGTCCTGAACGGCGTCCTCGCCACGCCGGAGGCGGTCCAGGAGCGATTTAGGGCCATACACGCCTCGTACGAGTCTCGCGAACTCGCCTGGGCCGCCAGCCGCTGGCGGCGGGACTATGGCGAAGAAGCGGACGAGGAGACGGTCGTCGCGTTTTTGGGCAAATGGCGCAATGCCGTCCGCTTCCGATACGACACCCTGCTCCGCGATGTCGGCAAGGAGTTTACCCGCGAGGTGATGTACGGATTCGGCGTTGAGGAATCGGCCATCGCCTCCTTCCGCCGGGTGCGAGGCGACCCGGGCGCGGAAGAGCTGGTGCTGGAGGCGCGGGAGGAACGGGACATTTTGCTGGGGCTGGTCGATGGGATTATGTAGTAGGCCGTGATATAACGGTCTAAAAACATTGCGTGTACACGTGGCCAAACGTCTGTTTGATTTCGATAGGCGCAACGGTATACTTGCGAGACAGATGATTATTAAAGGAACAGGCCCTCAATGAGTCAGTTGAATGTATATATGGATGTTTGTTGCCTCAATCGGCCTTTCGATAATCAGGACCAGGATAGGATTCATCTGGAAGCCGAAGCCGTCCTGTCAGTCTTGTCACGATGTCAGACTGGAGTGTGGACTCTGGCTGCCAGTGATATAATAGAATTGGAACTCTCGAAGTCAAATAACCCAGAAAAATTGGAAAAGGTACGGGCCTTGTATTCACTTGCCAACCGGAACAATCGGTTGACGGTCACCGAGCAAGTTAAGGAACGGGCCACCACCTTTCAACAGCACGGGATAAAGCTCTTTGATAGTCTTCATTTGGCACTTGCCGAAGTAAATAACCAAGACGTCCTTTTGACAACTGACGATGGCTTTCTGGCTGCAGCCAATAAATTTGGTACTGATATAGTGGTCGCGAATCCTGTAACATGGTTTATGGAGGTTTTAAGAAATGGGTAATACTTTAGCAGAACTTCGTAACCCAAGCATTATCAGGAAAATGGGTATTCAGGCATTGACCAGGGAATTGGGCGCGGTTGGTATGGCTTATTTCATCCGGCAGTTCGATCAGGGTGAAGGTGACTATACCAAAGAACGGAATTCACTTCTTAACAATATGACAATGCAAGATATAGAAAACCAGCTTCACTGATGTACTGGTTATAAAATATTCATTCGCATCTTCCATGTCCGAAGGTCAACGCTAACCACCCAGTTGTCTTGAAAAATAACCAATGCGGCGGCGCATCGTTATGCGCCGCCGCATTTTTCTCCCATCCCACGGCTGATTCCGCTCTCCAGCCCACATATATTAACGGAACGATTAACCTGACGTGAGGGGGAACAGCGTTAGAGGAAAGCCAAGCATTGCCATGGGTTCCGGGTAATAGAGCGTATTTCGGCACGTTTGCTGTTTGCGACGTTAACGCTCAGGATTACCGACCCTGGATTGAGAGGCTTATTCCAGACACGCTAAAAAGGAGAATTTTTCATGTTCAGGTCTAGAATTTCGTGGCGTGCCATTATCGCTGGCGTGGTGACAACCATTGCCGTCTCCATCATCATGGCAGTGTTAGGGGTATTGCTTGGCTTTTCGGTCGTCAGCCGC
>JAJPXZ010000109.1:0-9734 GCA_021205245.1 Planctomycetaceae bacterium | reverse complement strand
CGTCAGCCCCATGTCGAATGATCCGTTTTCCGGACTTGGTACCGCCTTTGGCATTTGGTCGGTGGTATCGGTCATCCTTAGCCTCGCCGCCGGCGGCTTTATGGCCGGTTTTGTCGGTCCCGGCCGTGGCGCCGAGCACGGCTTCCTGACCTGGGCGACTGTCCTTCTCATCGCCGGCTGGATGGGCGGCCAGGCCATTGGCGCCGCTGCCACCACCGTCGGCAACGCGGTCCAGGATGTCGGTTCGGCCGCGGTCAACGTCGCCTCCGGCGTCGGCAGCGGCGTTGCCTCCCTTGCGGGGTCGGCCGTCGACGTCATCCAGGACCAGGTGGACGAGATGAATGTCGATACGGACGAACTGCGTGGCGATGTCGCCCAGGTTCTCCGCGACACCCAAGTTCCCACTCTGCAGCCCGAATACCTCCGCACCCAGGTGAGTGCGGCCCGTTCCGATTTGCAAAACGCCATCCGCCAGATCACCCTTAACAACGAGGATCTCGATCAGGCTATCGGCGGTTTTGTCGACCGGCAGCAGGCCCGCCTCGCCAATATCACCGACGATATCGACCGCGACGCAGCCGTCACCGCACTCATGAACAACCGCAACATCACCAGGGCTGAAGCGGAGCAACTGGTCGACAACGCGCTTGTCGCCTATTCGAATGTGGTCGACCGCACCCGCAGCGCGCTCGAAAACGCCCAGATGCGCCTTCAGGAGACACGCGCCTACGTGGCCGACGCTATCCGCCAGGCCCGTATCCGCGCCGATGAACTTGCCTCCAGCATGGCCCGTTCGGCTCTCTTCGCCGGTCTCGCCCTGATTGTCGGCGCCATCCTGGCGAGCCTCGCCGGCTGGTACGGACGCGGCCAGGCCTACCGCCGCTTCCACGACGATATCATCGAATCGACGACGATTCGGACTGGGGTTCTGACTGAGGTGTAATCCCGATGGATGTATCGTAAGACGCCCATCCGGTACGCGCCGGATGGGCGTCTCTATCAGTAACACCATTCTGTCTCCCCCTATCGTCACCCCGGCGTGCGGACATCCAACAGCGAAGTAAGCGGGCAGTTCGGCCGGGGTCCACGCCAAAGACAGTGGCGGCACCAAGCTTAGCCGGTTGGCGTCCTGCATTGGTAGATCACGGCCTGGACCCCGGCCGAACCGCCCGTCTTTTGCCCTGATGAACGTTTTGACGCCGGGGTGACGTGTGGGTGAGGAGACGGGTTTCCTCAGGAAATGTGCGGCAATGAAAACGCCCATCCGGTTCGAGCCGGATGGGCGTTCCATATCATATTCGCCGTCAATGCAACATTATCGCGCGTACTCGGTGATCCGGAATTCCCTCACCAGCGTGATTTTCACCTCGCCGGGGTAGGTCAATTCAGTCTCAATCTGCTTGGCGATTTCGCGGCACATGCGCTGGGCGTCGCCGTCCGAGACCTTGTCGGCCTTGACGATGACGCGGAGCTCGCGGCCGGCCTGGATGGCGAAAGACCGCTCGACGCCGGGGTAACTGTTGGAGATGGCTTCGAGGCGTTCGAGACGCTTGACGTACTTTTCCAGCGTTTCGCGGCGCGCGCCCGGGCGACCGGCAGACATGGCGTCGGCTGCCTGGACGATGGTGGCATAAAGGCTTTCCGCCGCCGTGTCGGAGTGGTGGCTGGTGATGGCGTTGACGACCTCGTCCGGCTCGGAACAACGCCGGGCCACTTCGCCGCCCAGTTCCGGGTGGGTGCCTTCTTCTTCGTGGTCGACCGCTTTACCGATATCGTGCAGGAGGCCGCAGCGGCGGGCGAGTTGTTCGTCCAGACCCATCTCGGCGGCGATGATGCCGGAGAGGAAGCCGACTTCGCGGGAGTGGTCGAGGACGTTCTGGCCATAGCTGGTGCGGAACTTGAGCCGGCCCAGCAGCATGATTTCGCGCGGCTTAAGGTTGCGGACATCGAGCTCGAGCGCGACCGCCTTGCCTGTTTCCTCCACCACCTTTTCCATTTCTTCGCGGGTCTTCTGCACCACCTCTTCGATGCGGCTGGGGTGGATACGGCCGTCGGCGACCAGCTTTTTCATCGACCGGACCGCGATTTCGCGGCGGATTGGTTCGAAGCCGGACAGCACCACCACTCCCGGCGTATCGTCGACGATGACGTCGACGCCGGTGGCGTTTTCGAAGGCGCGGATGTTGCGGCCTTCGCGCCCGATGATGCGGCCCTTCATTTCGTCCGACGGCAGTTCGACCGTGGAGACGACGTGTTCGGTGGTGTAATCGACCGCCAGCCTATTGATGGCGGTGGAGATGTATTTCCGCGCGTTTTCTTCCGCCAGCTCCTTGGCGCGGGCGTTGGCCCGCTCCACCAGAATGGTTATTTCGTGATCCATGTCCTTGGTGGTGCGGTCGAGGACTTCCTTGCGGGCCTCGTCGACCGACAGGAGGGAGATCTCGTGCAGGCGGTTCCTCTGCTGCGTGATGAGATCTTCGATCTCCGTCTCTTTGCGGTTGAGTTCGGAGTTTTTGATGTCCAGCCGTTCCTCGACGGAGCGGAGCTGATTCTCTTTTTCCTCGAGCGCTTCGGACTTGCGGTCGAGGTTGTCCTCGCGTTTGAGGAGGCGCTTTTCCGCCTGTTTGACTTCATTGCGCTCGTTCTTGACGTCGTTTTCGAGTTGTTCGCGGGCGGCGAGGAGTTCGGATTTCGACCGTACCGCCGCTTCCTGGCGGAGCTTTTCCGCTTCTTCGCGGCCGAGGCGGATGATTTCGCGCGCCTCGTTCTCTGCCGAAGTCTTCTTGTTTATTGCGTAGATGTGTCTGGCTATAAGCCCGACAGCCACACCCACGATGAAAAGAATGATGCCTACCAACGTTGCCATACCAATCACCTTCCATCAAACCGTCAGCGTCCCGGGGACGCTGCGGCATATAACTCGTCCCTGTCTGTCGGCGGCCTGGGCCTCCGGGTGGCGTGAGGGGCGAATGAATGGCCGCGCCACTGCGACCGTCGCTGATAGTTCTCAATCAAGCGGGGAGATCCCGGCGTGGCCGGGAGATGGAAGGCGAGACGAGGTGCGGTTTTGGCCCTTTATCGACAATACCGTAAATGCACCGCTCCCGGCGGGTGTAGCGTGGAAAGGCTCGGACGTCGGGAAGGAGTACGGTAAAGTGTAAAGGGAATCGCGATCGGCAGGCATAGGGACAGGCCCGAACGCGAACGAACCGCGGCCGGGGAGGAGGTGACGATGGGGGCGGGACCACGGAGAGGACGGAGCGCCGTCCAGAGGCACGTGGTTACCAGCCAGCTTGTCACAGCCGTAAACATACGAGTCATTCCGCCAGGATCACGAAGAGCTGCCGTTTTAGAAAACCGCCGAAATCGTCAACATGACACTTCCAGCTATTATCTATCATAAAAATAGATTTAGCCGTTGTCAATGGGAAAATTATCGGAACACTATGAGGATCAGGTCATAGCCGTGATGACATAACCCTTTCCATTCCGGAGGTTACACTTTCGCGGGGGAAAACCGGCCATAAGCGTCGGGGGGATCATACATTTCAAGTTAATCTGTACGAAGAAATCCGGAACAGGGCGTGGCCAATGGCCTTCGGTTGCCCCGCACAAGAGTTTGCTGCGTCCAGCGTGATTTTCCCGCATTTGATTCAGGTGCGATATGCCGTGTGGAGAGAGGCGCAAAGCGGCAAGCGTCGGCAGGTCGAGTATTTATTAACGCAACTAGCCAATTTGGACATGGGTGAAAACGGTTTTATACGTGCAACTCGGGAGGTGACCTTCCATCCGGCAGGACATAGATAGAATAGGGTGGCTGACAGGCCCGATCGTGACAAGGAGGCAAACCCATACTAATATTGCATTTCTACGTTTTCCTCCTGATTTATTCCGTATTCATTATCGCGATACGGCACGTTGACGGTGACATGCTCATAACGTAAAAAACGGACGAAATTGTTTGACTTCGCGGGATTAGGGACGTCTAATAGAGATGAAATACTGTGGATGGGCACGTCCCTGGGGGGGGCCGACCCACGATTTATTGGAGGCGTTTTATGGCTAGCATTAACAAGCTGAAAAGTTACCTATTGGGCAAAGGCATGTCGACCTTCCTGCCCGCTCTTTCTCAGCACACGCCCGAATTGCTGATTTCGATGATGGATAGATTCTCCGCCAACGGTATCCGCCAGATGACGGCCAACCACAAAGGCACCGAAGCCGAGTTGGAACGCAGGGTCGACGCCGCGCGCGGATTCTTCGAAATGGCAAAGCGGAAGTTCCCCACCCTGTCCAAGGCGACCCAGCGTAAGCTCGCCTTCAACCTGTTCTTTAACACTATTAACCTGGGCGAAGAAAAGCGTCACGCCTATCATGCGTTGCACGGCGAATTCCCGCCCTTCTTCCTGCTGATGTCCCCGTCCATGGCGTGCGATCTCCGCTGCGCCGGATGCTATGCCTGGAAGTATCCGAAGGAACAATCCCTGTCCCTTGAAAAGGTGCGGGAAATCCTGACGGAAGCCCGTGACGACATGGGCATCTACTTTATCGCTATCTCCGGCGGCGAGCCCACCTATTGGCCCCACCTTGAAACGATCGCCAAGGAATTCGACGATATGTTCTTCATGGTCTATACGCACGGCATGCGTATTGACGACGAGATGGCCAAGCGCTTCGGCGAGCTCGGCAACATCTACCCCGCCATCTCAATCGAAGGGTCGGAAGAATTCACCAACGCCCGCCGGGGCGACGGCGCGCATAAGCGCATCCTCGAGACGATGGACCGCCTGACCAAGAACGGCGTGCTCTTCGGTTACAGCCTTACCCACACCAAAGCCAATCACGAGACCGCCTGTTCGTCCGAATTTATGGACGAGATGGTCCGTCACGGCGCGGCTTTCGGCTGGGTGTTCCAGTACATTCCGATTGGCCGCGAACCCGACCTCAGTCTGGTCCCGACGGCTGAACAGCGGCTCGAGCGGCGCGAACGCATCCTTACCGCCCGCAAGGAAAAGCCGCTCATGGTCTTCGACTTCTGGAACGACGGCGATTCGGTCGACGGCTGCATCGCCTGGGGCAGAAAGTACGTCCATATCACCGCTCGCGGTTATGTCGAACCCTGCGTGTTTGTCCACTTCGCCAAAGACTCCATCCACGAGAAGAGCCTGGGCGAGTGCATACGTGGCGAAGCCTTTACCGAAATGCGC
The DNA here is from genome assembly GCA_021205245.1 of Planctomycetaceae bacterium. Taxonomy (GTDB): domain Bacteria; phylum Planctomycetota; class SZUA-567; order SZUA-567; family SZUA-567; genus JAJBSZ01. Next base: position 4,527 of record JAJPXZ010000109.1, on the reverse strand, counting down.
GGCAAAGCGCCGTTCGATAAGGATCTGCGCCGTCCCTGCCCGCAAATCGACCACCCCCACATTCTCCGGGATCTTGTCGAAAAGCACGGCCTCATCCCCACCCACGACGGTGCGGAGGAAATCATCACCGGTCACTACGACATGCTTTGTACAACCGCCAACGCCTTTGCCCACGTCCTGGCCGAGAACGATAAAAAGTGCGGCTCTTGCGCCGCCCATGCGGTCAGCGCCGAGTCGGGCCACGAGTGCGCCGCCTGCGGCGGAGATTAATCCCCGCTGGTGGTTACTGAATTGCCATAAAAAAAGCGCCCCGCTCTGGGGCGCTTTTTCGTTACTGTATTGTATAGAAACATATCTCCATCCCCCATCGTCACCTCGGCGTGCGGACATCCACCAGCGAGGGACACGGGCGGTTCGGCCGGGGTCCAGGCCAGGAACAGTGATTACACCAAACTTAAGGGGGTTGGTACGGGCTTGCCCTGCAGCGCGCGTCCAGGGCGTGGACCCCGGCCGAACCGCCCGTTTTTTCCGCTGATGGACGTGCTGACGCCGGGGTGACGAAGGGGGGGAGTGATGGGTCTTTCCCCTGATCCCTAGCCGGCAAGAAAATCCTCAACCACCGCGCGTACGGCATCGAAATCGCCCGCGCAAGCGGTCACTATCTTACCGTGCCGGCCCTCGAGGTGATCGTGGGCGGCGCAGACGCTGGAGCAGCCGCAAATAACCAGGACGAGATCCGCTTGGATCCCGTCCTGGCTTTCAGCACTGGTTATGGTGATGGCGGGAAATTGATGCTGCAGCTCCCTGACCATGGCGACCCGGTCGTAGGAACAGTTGCACCCGCCGCAATACTTCACCGCCACACGCATGATTCTTGTTTCCTTTGATCCGTTGCTCACGCTCGACTATTTAACCTTGGCGATGTTCTTGGCCAGGGCCTTCTTCGCCTCGATGTTGCCCTGACGCGCAATCATGATGCGCTGCGCCTGGGGCGAGCCCGCGCCGTGCATCGACTCGGTACGGTAGCCGACGGCGGCGGTGCCGAGGGTGAGGTTCTCGATAAGGCGCATGACCTTCAGCCTGTCCTCGGTGGAGACCGAGGCCACGCCCTTCAGGTACTTGTCGATGACCGGACCCAGCTTCGGGTGGCGGAAGTCCTTTTCGGACGGAGCCGTGACCATCAGGCCGCCGGCGATGTCTTCGGCCAGACGGGTGATTTCATAGGGGAAGCGGGTGATGTTCTGCTTACAGACGTTGGCGAGGAGCAGGTTGATGAGGAAGTTGCCCGACGTCGTCTTCGCGCCTTCGCAGGAGCAGGCGATGCCGCAGGAGTACAGCGTCTCGTTCAGGTGGGTCATCTCGATCAGCTTGTCCTTGACGTGCGACGCCTTCTGCGCGCCGTTCATGTCGGCGGCGAGGGCGGCCGCGCCGATGAGGACGTCGCCCACGCCGACCTTGCAGCCGCCGTAGGACTGGCGGTGATAGCCGGCGAACCGCTCGACCATCATGCCGGAGTAGTCGGTCTCGCCGTCCAGGAAGATGCGGTCGTTCGGCACAAAGACGTTGTCGAAGACGGTGAGGGCTTCCATGCCGCCGAATTCGCAGTTGCCGACGTCCATGGTGGTGCCTTCGAGCTTACGGGTGTCGCAGGACTGACGGCCGATGATCATGAACAGGCCGGGGGTGTCCAGGGGCACGGAGAAGGCGATGGCGTAGTCCTTGTCTTCCGGCTTCATGGCGATGGTGGGCATGACGATGACTTCGTGCGAGTTGACGATGCCGGTCTGGTGCGCCTTGGCGCCACGGACGACGACGCCGTCGGGGCGGCGTTCAACCACGTGCAGGTAGAGGTCGGGGTCGGCCTGCTGCGAGGGGGAGAGGCCGCGGTCGCCCTTGGGGTCGGTCATGGCGCCGTCGACGACCCAGTCGTTTTCCTGGACCTTGAGCATGAAGTCTTTGAAGCGCTCGTGGTATTTGGTGCCGTGCTTCTGGTCGCATTCAAAGGTGGTGGACCAGATGGCGTTGAAGGCGTCCATGCCGACGCAGCGCTGGAAGCAGGAGGCGGTCTTCTGGCCGCACAGACGCTGCATCTTGACCTTCTTGATCAGGTCGTCGGTGGACTGGTGGATGTGGCAGAAGCGGTTGATCTTTTTGCCGGTGAGGTGCGAGGTTGCCGTCATCAGGTCCTCATACTCGGGCTGCTGGGCGAGATCATAGGTCGCCTTGACCGAATTCAGCGACGGGCGCAGAATCGGGTTGTCGACGGAAGACGGTACCTTTTCGCCGAACATGTAAATTTCCATGTTGATCTTTTTGATGCTGTCGACGTATTGTTCGCCGGTCATCATAATGCACTTCCTTTCTTGCGTGGTTGGATGGGGACCTGCCCAGAAGCTACAACAGTATTGTACATCATGGTAAAAAAGATCAACTCTGTCAAATCAATCTTCCCTCTCCAGACCCACTCCACGGCATGAAAACCACGGCGGGAAAACTGCCGCAACGCCTGATATGGCATTGCGGTAGAGAGTTGGTTGACCATGATTCAATCAAAAAAAAGCGTCATGGCAGCCGCCGGATCGCAAAAAAGCCCGGCAGAATCGAGAAAAAGTTCCCTGTGTCATGGCGTGTCGATTGTGGGACCGGATCCTTTTTTCCGTGACAAGCGGGTTGTGTTTCGCGAGAATGAAATCAGAAAATGCCTCTCCCAACCTGACAAATTTCAGGAGGCAAAATGGCGTACGATTACGACATCACCGTTATAGGCGGTGGTCCGGGCGGATACGTAGCCGCCATCCGGGCGGCAAAGGAAGGAAAACGCGTCTGTCTGGTTGAGCGTGAAAACCTCGGCGGCGTGTGTTTAAACGAAGGCTGCATCCCCACCAAGACACTCCTCAAGTCGGCAAATCTCCTGTCCGAAATCCGCCATGCCGGCGATTTCGGCATTGTGGGCATTGACGCAAGCGCGGCACGGGTCGATATGGCCAAGCTCCAGGCCAGGCGGGCCAAGGTCGTCGCCACCCTGGTCGGCGGCGTCAAGGGTTTGGTCCGGGGCAACAAGATTGCCCTGGTCGAAGCCTCGGCGTCCTTTGTCGACGCCCACACAATTGAAGCCGGCGGCAAGCGCATCACCTCGGAATACTTTATCATCGCCACCGGGTCGGAGGTGTTTATGCCGCCCTTTATCGCGATGGAAGGGAAGAACACCCTCCTCACCAGCCGCGAGGCGCTTCTTCTGGACAAGGTGCCGGCCTCTATCGCCATTATTGGCGGCGGCGTCATCGGCGTCGAGTTCGCGTCGCTCCTGAACAAACTCGGCAGCAAAGTGACCGTGCTGGAGCTTCTCCCCGACATCATGCCGATGGTGGACCGCGAGGTCTCCGGCCTCGCCAAGAAGCGTTTGGAAAAGGACGGCATCACCTTCCGCATGCAGGCCAAGGTGACCAAGGTCAAGGACAACGCCGTCTACTACGAATTAGGCGGCAATGCTGAATCGGTGCGGGCCGACGCGGTGTTGATGGCGGTGGGGCGGGTGCCGCGCACAGACGGCCTGAACGCGGAAAAGATCGGCATCGAGTTCGACCGCAAGGCGGTCAAGACCGATTCGCGGCTGCGGACTTCCGTCCCGAATATTTACTGCATTGGCGATGCCAACGGCAAAGTGATGCTGGCCCACGTCGCCTCGCACGAGGGTATCATGGCGGTGGAGGACATCTGCGGCAAACATGCCGCGATGCATTACGACCGGGTGCCGTCCTGCATCTACCTCGATCCCGAGATCGCCTGTATCGGTCTGACCGAAGACGCGGCCAAGGCGGATGGGCGGGCGGTCAAGGTTGGTCGTTTTACCATGGCCGGCAACGGCAAATCTCTGGTCGAGGGCGATACCGACGGCCTGGTGAAGGTCATCGTCGACGCGCAGTTCGGCGAGATTCTGGGTCTCCATATGTATGGCAAGCACGCGACCGACATGATTTCGGAATTGAGCGTCGCCATGACGGCCGAGGCCACGGCGGACGAGATTATCGAGTCCATCCACCCCCACCCCACGGTGAGCGAAGCCATTCCCGAAGCGTTTATGGCCGCTTACGGCAGGGCGATCCATTCGCTCTAATTTTTGCGTAACCCCCTGTAAATTTCCCATATTAAATCACATAAGCGATGTCCTTTCGGACATCGCTTATTAATTGGTTTAGTTAAGCGGGTGCATTTCACGCAGGCAAAACGAATTCTTTAAGCGTTAAATCAACCCGTCCTAACAGTGGAATTATTAGGGTAAATATATAAAATGTGGTTTAAGTGGTAATTACGCAAGCACTTCACCTTCGTGTGTCTTCGTCTATTGAAAAAGAGGTTACAGTATGGGTAGAATCCCCGAGGAACTCCGCCAAACCATCGCGCAGAACCTACGCATTTGCCGGATACATAAATTCCCGGGGCGTGGGGGAGCAAAGCTTTGCGCACAGGCGTTTGGCGTGTCGCCGCAACAATGGTCCCCATGGGAGCGCGGCTTGCGCATTCCAGACG
>JAJPXZ010000085.1 GCA_021205245.1 Planctomycetaceae bacterium | reverse complement strand
GAACCGTTGGCCCCGGGCGGCCAATTGTTGAAGACATTCGAAATCGCCAATTACCTCGGTTTCCCCGAAGGGATGGCCGGTTGGAAGCTGGCGGAAAATTTCGCCCTCCATCTCGAGGGCTACGATATCGACCATCTCACCCAGGGCGTGAAGAAAATGGAGTTCGAGGACAAGTGGCATATCCTCACCCTGGACAACGAAACAATCGCCGCCCGGGCCGTCATCGTCTGCAGCGGGGCAAGCCCGAAAAAACTCGGCGTCGACGGCGAGGACCGCCTCACCGGCCGGGGCGTCAGCTACTGCGCCATGTGCGACGGGATGTTTTTCAGGAACCGCACCGTGGCCATGGTTGGCGGCGGTAATTCGGCCCTGGAGGAGGCTTTGCACCTGTCGAACCTGGTCAAGAAGCTCTACCTTATCCACCGCCGCGACCGCTTCAGAGCCGACCGCTGCCACCAGGAAAAGCTGGAGTCGCACGCGAAAAACGTCGAGCCGGTCCTGGGATATACCGTTACCGAGCTCCATGGCGACAACGCGCTGACCGGCGTGACCATCGTCCCCACCGCCGGCGGTGAAGCCAAGACGCTGGAAGTGGCGGGGTTGTTTGTGTTCGTCGGGATGACGCCGTCCGGCGGCTTCCTGCCTGACGAGGTGCAGAAGGACAACGACGGCTTCGTCATCACCGACTGTGAGATGCGTACCACCATGCCAGGGTTGTTCGCGGCAGGAGACATCCGCGCCAAACAATGCCGCCAGGTCGTGACCGCTGTCGGAGACGGGGCGACCGCCGCCTATTCGGCATTTGACTATTTCGAGGATATTTAACCCCCTATGCCCCGCATGTTTGAAAATTACCGCTATAAATCGAAAAAGAGAATGATACGAGATGACATAAACGTGTAAGGGGGAGATTCACCACTCGAAAGGCTTACCCATGGATAAACCGAAGCTCAAGGAATCATACAAACTTTTCATCAACGGCGAATGGTGCGACGCCTCCGACGGCGGCACCTTTGAGACAAAATGCCCCGCCAATGGCGAAAAACTCGCCACCTGCGCCGCCGCGACTCGCGAAGACGTCGACAAAGCCGCCCAGGCCGGGTGGGACGCCTGGATCTCGTGGCGCAACTCCTCCGCGGCTGAACGCGCCGAGGTTTTGTTGAAAATCGCCGACATCATCGATAAAAACAAGGAACACCTTGCCGCGGTCGAGACGTTTGACAACGGCAAACCCATCCGCGAGACCCTCGCCTCCGACGTGCCTGAATCCGCCGATCATTTCCGTTATTTCGCCGCCGCCATCCGCGCCCACGAAGGCAGCGCCGTGATGATTGACGACAACACCATGTCCATCATCCTGAACGAACCCATCGGCGTGGCTGGGCAGATAATTCCCTGGAACTTCCCGCTGCAGATGGGTGCGTGGAAGCTTGCGCCCGTTATTGCCGCAGGTTGCACCACCGTACTGAAGCCCGCAGCCGAGACATCCCTTAGCATGTTGGAACTTGTGGACCTCATCAAGGACGTTGTTCCTCCGGGGGTCGTCAACCTCACCACCGGCAAAGGCTCGGAGACCGGCAGCTATATTCTTGAAAGCCCCAAATTCGCGAAGCTGTCCTTTACCGGTTCCACCGAGGTCGGCTATACCGTCGCGGAGGAAGCGGCGAAAAAGCTTATCCCGGCGACGCTCGAGTTGGGCGGCAAATCGGCCAGCATATTCTTTGAAGATTGTAATTGGGAAATGGCGATGGACGGGTTGCAGCAGGGCATTCTCTTCAACCAAGGCCAAGTGTGTTCGGCTGGGTCACGGATATTTGTCCAGGAATCGATTTACGACAAGTTTGTCGACGAAGCCAAGAAGCGTTTCGAAAAGGTTAAGGTAGGCTTGCCTTGGGAAAAAGAAACGCAGATGGGCGCTATCGTCAACGAAAAGCAGATGGAGACGGTCTTGAAGTACATCAAGGCCGGAAAGGACGAAGGCGCGCGGCTGGTTACCGGCGGCGAACGCCTGACCAAAAACGGCATGGACAAGGGATATTTCATCGCGCCCACCCTCTTCGCCGACGTCAACAACGAGATGAAGATTGCGCAAGAAGAGATCTTCGGCCCGGTAGGCGTGGTCATCAAGTTCAAGGACGAGGAAGAAGCGCTCACCCTGGCCAACTCGAGCGAGTACGGCCTCGCCGGCGCCGTCTATACCCGCGACATCAACCGCGCCATCCGGGTCGCCCGGGGTGTCCATACCGGCCGCATGTGGATCAACGACTACAACAACATCCCCGCCGGCGCGCCTTTCGGCGGCTACAAGAAGTCCGGCATCGGCCGCGAGACCCACAAGATGCTGCTGGAAGCATATTGGCAGACCAAGAGCATTATGATCAATTTGTCCGAGAAACCGTCGGGACTGTATTAGCGCATGAGTTTAGGGAGGGCGGTGGGTAGTGATTTCCCGGGGGGCCTTGGTCCTCCGGGATTTTAGAGGGTTATGTTCCTAACCCCATTGATTTGACCAGCAATTCGGCCAGACCGGCCGAGAGATCTTCCCGTTGCACCGTGACGCCCTTCGGTACCTTGAGGATGTTCGGCGCAAAACTCCAGATGCGGGTGATGCCGCCGTCCACGAGTCGATCGGCTGTCTCCTGCGCGACTTCGTTCGGTACGCAAAGGAGGCCCATGCGGACATGCATTCGTTGTCCCAGTGACACCAGTTTTTCCACAGGCAGGACTTCGACGCCGTGGATGGTTTGGCCGATCTTGGCCGGGTCGGTGTCGAAGGCGGCGATGAAATTGACCCCGTGGCTGCGGAGGTCGCGGTGGCCGAGCAGGGCGGAACCGAGGTTGCCCGCGCCGACGAGGAAAGCGTCGTTCGGGTTATCCCAGCCGAGGAAGGATTCGATGTCGGCGATGAGAGCGCCAACGCAGAAGCCGCGTCCGGTCGTGCCTGATGCGCCGGTCATTTCCAGGTCTTTTCGAACCACCGACGCGACCAGTCCGGCCATGTCGGCGAGGGCGGAGGCTGACGCATTCTCGACCCCTTCCTCACGCATGGCGCGAAGGAGGTTCAGGTAGATGGGTAGTCGTCGGATGCCGGGGAGATTGCCTACGCGCATTACGATCCTTTGTGGCTTGCCTTAGCAATACCCCGCAGTATAATGGGCTGAACCTTCAAGGCAAGTAAACTTTGGTCCCGGCGGATTTACCGTCAATGACGTGGATGATAGAAAATGGATCACATCGACACACTCTGCGTGCAAGCCGGCTATAGCCCCAAAAACGGCGAGCCCAGGCAGTTGCCCATAATTCAGAGCACCACCTTCAAATTTACCTCCAGCCAGGAAATGGGTCAGCTTTTCGATCTCGAAAAAGCGGGCTACTTCTATTCTCGGTTGCAAAACCCGACCTGCGACACGGTCGCGGCCAAGATTTGTCAGCTCGAAGGCGGCAGCGCCGCCATGCTGACCGGTTCCGGGCAGGCGGCGTCGTTCCTTTCTGTTTTTAACATCTGCACCGCTGGCGGCCATATCATCTGCTCGGCCGAAATCTACGGCGGCACCTACAATCTCTTCGCCCACACCATGCGGAATATGGGCATCGAGACCACCTTCCTGCCGGTCAATCCGACCGACGCCGAGTTCGACGCCGCCTTCCGGCCGAACACCAAGCTGGTGTTTGCCGAGACCCTGTCGAATCCATCGCTGTCGGTCATCGATATCGAACGCTATGCCGATGTGGCGCACCGTCATGGCTGCCCGCTTATCGTCGACAATACCTTCGCGACGCCGGTGAACTGCCGACCTTTCGAATGGGGCGCGGATATCGTCACCCATTCCACCACCAAGTATATGGACGGCCACGGCGCGGCCGTCGGCGGCGTGGTTGTGGACAGCGGCAACTTCGATTGGACCAAATATCCTGATCGGTATCCCGGTTTGACCCAGGCGGACGAGACCTATCACGGGGTCGTCTACCCTGAGCGCTTCGGTCTGGGTGGCGCGTACATCACCAAGATGGTGGCGCAGTTGATGCGGGACATCGGCTGTGTTCAGTCGCCGGTCAGCGCCTATATTCTCAATCTTGGGCTTGAGAGCCTGCACCTGCGGATGCAGCGCCACTGCGACAGCGCCCGCACTATCGCCGAGTTTTTGGACAACCATCCGAAGATCGACTATGTCAATTGCCCCATGCTGCCGGGTAACCGCTTCCACAGTTTGGCGGAAAAGTATATGCCGAACGGGACGTGCGGGGTCATCGGCATGGGCGTCAAGGGCGGCAGAGACGCGGCCGAACGCTTCCTGAACGCGTTGACCCATTGCCACATCGCCACCCATGTTTCCGACGCGCACTCGTGCGTGTTGCATCCCGCTTCCGCCACGCACAGGCAGATGAACGATGCCGAACTGAAGGCGGCGGGCATCAGCCCCGAGTATGTGCGTCTATCGGTAGGCATCGAAAATGTTCAGGACATCATTGCCGATCTGGAGCAGGCGTTGTCGACGGCATAATTGACGAGGGGGGTTCCTATGCGGACTATAATCGCCGATGATTCCAATACCATGCGGCGTATCCTGCAGAACATGCTGGAGGAGGTTGGCGGCCCGGAGGCGCTGACCGCCGACGGCGGCGACGTGGTTCTGGAACTCCTGAAGCAACACCCGGACGTCGGCCTGATCCTGATGGACTGGAACATGCCGTGCATCGACGGTCTGCAATGCCTCCGCCATATCCGCTCGAATCCAGCCACCGAGGACATCGCCGTTGTCATGGTGTCGTCGGAAGCGCTGCGGGAACGTATCCTCGAAGCCATCCAGGCGGGCGCGACCAATTACCTGATGAAACCGTTCGAAATCGAGCGCTTCCGCGCCGTTATTGGGCCAATCCTGCAAAACCCCGGCCACCGTGCCAACACCCGCCGGAGCGTCAGGCAGGAACAGGCGTAAGGGCTACTCTACGACCTCTTAAATGAAAAAACACCTCCGGTATCAGCCGGAGGTGTTTTTTTATTCACCTCACCGTCACCCCGGCGTCAGAGCGTTCATCAGCGATAAATACGGGCGGTTCGGCCGGGGTCCACGGGGCTATACGGTCATTACAGAATCGCAACACGGCATCGCTTGAGTTCGGTGCCTTCAGTGTTCTTTCCCGTGGACCCCGGCCGAACCGCCCGCTTTTCGCGCTGGTGGAGGTCCGCACGCCGGGGTGACGGGGGGTGGGAACTATTGTTAGTGTTATAATGTATGAAAAACGGTCCGGAGAACCGGGCCGTTTTTTTGTCGTTTTTGGACCGAATGGTTTTACCAGCCCATTGCCTTGAGGATCTCGTATAGGGTGTGGCTGGCTCGGGACAGGTTGAGGGTGTAGAAATGGATGCCGTATGCGCCCCGGCGGAGGAGATCGGCGCACTGCGCGGCGGCGTAGGCGATGCCGACGCCCCGCGTCTTGACCGCTTCGTCGTCCTGGAGGAGGCCGTCGAGGGCGGACGGCACCTCGACATGACACAGTTCGCGGAAACGGTCCACCTGGCCCGTCCGCGTCACCGGCATGATGCCGGGTAGGATGGGAACCTTGATTCCCTCAAGCCGGGCGCGATGGATAAAATCGAAGTAGGACTCGTTGTTGAAGAACAACTGCGTCACGACAAAGTCCGCGCCGGCCGCGACCTTTTCGCCCAGGTGCCGCATGTCTTCATCGTGGCTGGGTGATTGCGGGTGCTTTTCCGGATAACCGGCGACGCCGATACAGACGTCTGGCGCGACCCGGCGGATAATCTCCACCACCTCGCGGGCGTTGGTGGCCTGATCGGACGGCGGCTTCCAGTCAGACACGTCGCGCGGCGGATCGCCCCGCAGGGCGAGAAAATTGCGGACGCCCCGGCGGCGGTAATCAGCCACGAGGTCGGCGAGTTCGCCCCGCGAATAGCCCATGGCGGTGATGTGGGCCATGACGCCGAAGTCGTAGCGCTCCTGCATGGACAGGACGAGGTCGCGGGTGAGGTCGCGGGTGCTGCCGGCCGCGCCGCAGGTCACCGACACGAAGGCGGGATTGAGCCGAGCCAGTTCTGACAAAGACTTTTCGAGAGTCGCGTGGCCCTTTTCGTCCTTGGGCGGGAAAAACTCAAAAGAGAATACCGGGTCGCGGAGATAGAGCCGCTCCCGCATCGTCTCGACGACATTCTTGCTCATGCCTGCCCCTCCATCAAATCACCGGCCAGTTTGACCGCAGCCACCGCGTCGGCCGAATAGCCGTCCGCACCCGCCTCGGCGGCGAAGTGCTCGGTCACCGCCGCGCCGCCGACCATAAACTTGACGCCGGTGACGCCGGCGTCGCGCACCGCCTTGATTGTCTCGCGCATTGCCGCGAGGGTGGTGGTCATCAGGGCCGAAAGGCCGATGATATGGGGATTATGGGTGCGCGCCGCTTCGATAACCGCATCGGCCGGGACGTCTTTCCCTAAATCAAACACCTCGTAGCCGTGGTTGCGGAGCATCAGGGTGACCAGGTTTTTGCCGATATCGTGGACATCGCCGGCGACGGTCGCGACGACGATGCGGCCCTTGGCCGTTCCGGCGTCGGCGGCGCGCTCGCGCGACAGGTCTGGTTCGATTTCTTCAAGCGCCCGGCGCATCGCTTCGCCCGCCAGCATCAGTTGCGGCAGGAAGTACGTCCCTTTTTCGTAGAGATCGCCTGCCTTCATGATCGCCGGCACCAGGTGCTGTTGCACCAGTTCGCCCGCCGGGGTGCCGGCCTCGACCGCCTTGCGAACCAGCGGCGCGGCCTGTTTGACGCTCCCCTTGAGGATGGCGCGGGCGGCGAGGTCGATGGGCGTGGCGGCTTCGTTTTTCTTTTCCGGTTCAGGCGCGGTGCCGGCCTGTTTGGCGAACCGGTCGATATAGGCGGAGCCGCCTTCGTGGCGGTTCAGGAGCGCGTCGCAACTCGCCTTCATATCCATGAGGAGGGGGGCAGCCGGGTTCGCGATAACGGCGGTCAATCCTTGGGTCATGCCCATCGCCAGGAAGGCGGCGTTCAGCCACTGCCGCCCCGGCATGCCGAACGAGACGTTCGAGAGGCCAAGCAGGGTGGCGAGACCGCGCGCGTGGCACAGGCCCAGCATCTCCAGGGTGGCGATGGCGGCGGCGGGGTCGGCGGAAACGGTCATGGCCAAGGCGTCGACGAGGACGTCATCCTCGTTCAAACCGTGCTTTGCCGCTTCCGTCAGGATGACATCGACCAAACGCATCCGGTCGGCCGACGTCTCGGGAATGTGGCCGTCACCGACCGGCAGGACGATGATGGCCGCGCCATATTTGGCGGCGAGGGGCAGGATGCCCTCCAGCCGGTTTTGTTCGCCCGAGACCGAGTTCACCAGCGCCCGGCCGGGATAGAGCCGCAGGGCCGCTTCCATCGCCCTCGCGTCGACACTGTCGATGACGAGGGGGAGGGGTGTCGCCGGGGCGAGCATCGCGACAGCGCTCCGGAGCATCGCCGCTTCGTCGATGCCGCCGAGGCCCAGGTTGACGTCGAGGAGTCCGGCTCCCGCTTCCGCCTGTTCTTCGGCGAAGGTGAGGACGCGGTCGAGACTGCCCCCGAGCAATTCGGCCTGGAAGGCTTTTTTGCCGGTCGGATTGATACGTTCTCCAATGACCGCCAGCGGCGCGGCGCGTTCGTCAACCGACGAGAAGTCGTAGAGGCTGCGGGCAGAAGTCACGGCGAGACGGCGCGACCGCTCCGGCGCGGTAATCGTGCCGGAGTGGAGGTCGAGCTGGTGGCGGGTGGCGCGGATGTGGTCCGGCGTGGTGCCGCAGCAGCCGCCGACAATGCGCGCCCCCATGCCGACGCCCCGCAGCACCGCTTCGGAGAAGCCGTCGGGGTTGAGGTCGTAGTGGTTGCGGCCGTCCCTGAGGCAGGGCATACCGGCGTTTGGTTTAATAAAAACCGGCACGCGCGCAAAAGGCAGCATGTTCTGGAGCAGGACCAGCATTTCCTCCGGACCGGTGGAGCAGTTGCAGCCCACCGCGTCCGCGCCCAGCGCCTGCAATGTGACGAGGGCGATTTCCGGCGTGGTGCCGCCGATGGTCCGGCCCGATTTCTCGTAGGTAAGGCCGGTGATGACCGGGTAATCGGGCGCGACCTCACGCACTGCGATAAGGGCGGCCCGCGCCTCCTGCATATCCATCATCGTTTCGATCATAAAGCCGTCGACGCCGCCTTCCAGCAGGGCGGTGGCTTGTTCCCGGTAGACCTCCACCGCCTCGTCGAAAGCGAACGGGCCAAAGGGTTCGATCAACATCCCCGTCGGCGACATGTCACCGAAGAGCATGCGCCCTTCCGGCACCACCTTTCGCGACGCGCGCACCAGCGAGACGTTCATGTCGAGGACGCGGTCCTGCAGCCCGTGGTCGCGCAGCTTGACCCGGTTGGCGCCAAAGGTGCAGGCGAGGACGATGTCGGACCCGGCGCTGTAGTACTCGCTGTGCAGGGCCTGGATAACGTCGGGGTGATCCATAATCCACTGTTCGGGAGCCGCGCCGGCGGGCAGGCCGCGCTTGAAAAGTTCGGTCCCGGTCGCGCCGTCCAGGATAAGGGCGCGTTGCTTTGCGAGTTCGTGGAATTGTCGCCGCTGCATGAAATTCTCCGTGATGGCCGGGATGGTTCCGGCGAAAAAGACGCCTGAGGCGCGGGGGACTTCATCGTGAAATACTTCATTCCCCTTAGGCTCGGCGGGCGTGCACAAACCACAATATAAGGCCGATGAAGACCCCCAGGAGGGCGGGAATCCAGATAATCCAATAGGGCATGAGTCCGCGCCCCACCTGGGCCTCGGCGGATTTGAGCGCGAGAAAATACGCACCCGCCACAACGATACCCCACACAAACGAAGCGACCAGCGTGCCACGGGTACGCATCCCCAACGGAATGCCGAGGACGGCGAAGGCCAGACAGGAAAAGCACAGCGAAAGGCGCATGTTGATTTCCGAGGTCCGGTCGAGGATGAGTCGCCGCTGGCGGTCAAGCATATTGACGGCGGCGGCGCGCTGTGTCTGCGTCAGGTTCTCAAGGTTGATGGACGAGAGCTCCCGCACCTTGTCCTCGGCCTCGCGGCGGGTGTCGGAGAGGAGGAGGATTGGCCAGAACGACGAGCGGTTGGCGTGGATGGTGACATTCGGCCTTCCGCCCAGGACAATGCGTTCCTCGCCCGACTCGCCGGTAGCGATAAAGGTGCGGTTGATGTCGGAGATGTGCAGATCCTGGAAAATGGGTTTGGCGACCAGCATCTTCATGGTCATTTCTTCACCGCCGCCGCCGCCGCCGGAAAAATCCTGCACCTCGTGGTCGCGGGCGACAACGCGTTTGGCCGGGAACGGGTAGCGCTCGTCCCAGGAGAAATTGTCGCCGAGGTCGGTCGGGGCGGCGTTGTTGAAACGGGTGATGTCGAGGCTGGCGCGGCCTTCGGGGTCGCGCGACGGATCCAGCTTCGACATGGCGATGTATTCGGAACCGGTCTGGACGGTGATGTTGCCGGGCCGGGCGATCATGCGGCGGAGGATATTGGCCTGGTCGTCGATGACCAGCCGCTCGATGTTGCGGATGGCGGGGAGCAACGCGACCTCGTTCAGGGTCAGGGTGATGAAGATGGCGATGACCGAAGTGAGGAGGGCTGGGAGCATGAGCCAGAGCGGGTTGATGCCGCCCGCATAGGCGGCGAGGATTTCGTTGTCCTTTGCCAGTCGGCTATAACACATGAGGATGCCGGTGATGATGGCGAGCGGCAGCACAAAGGGGCAGATCAACGGAATGAAATTCGGCAACACCCTCGCCAATGTATAGACGCCGATGCCGTCCCGCATCACTTGTCCGGCGAAGACAGCCATAAGGATGACGGAAAAGACCGCCGTCGACAGGATGACGCCCTTCAGCAATTCGCGGAGAATATAGGTCGGCAGGGTGACGAGGCGCGAATAGACGCGCCGCCCCGAAAGGGTGGTGTCGTCCCAGGCGTCGGCCGGGGTGATGTAATAAAAGCCGGTCGCGCCCAGCGCCGGATCGTCCTCGGGGCCGGGGGTGCGGTCACCGGCGTTTTTGCCCAGGACTCGCAGGCCTTTTTTATCCATGCGGATGGTATCCTTCTTTTCCTGCGTTTTCGAAGTCTAAACATTTCGATAACGCACTAGCGGCCTGAGGCCAAACGGTCCTTGAAAAATGCGGTCTCGGCGGCGATGTCGGCGGCTTTGGTGACGGCGGTACAGATGGCGACGGAACGCGCCCCGGCCGCGATGACGGCGTCGATATTGTGGCGGTTGACGCCCCCGATGGCGAAATACGGCAAACCGCCCCACGACGACACCCACGAAACATATTCGGGTCCGGCGGCGGCGCGGTGCTTTTTGGTGTCTGTTTCAAACACCGGACCGACGCCGATATAATCCGCGCCGTCCGAGAGCGCCTGCTTGGCAAAGTCGGGGCCGGAGGTGGAGCGGCCGATGATTTTGTCAGGTCCGAGGATGCGCCGGATCAAATGCACCGGCAAATCGCCCTGGCCGCCGTGAACGCCGTCGGCGTCGACCAGCGAGGCGATATGCGGCCTGTCGTTGATAATGAACAACGCCCCGCCATCGCGGCAGATGTCGGCTATGTCGGAGGCGAGGCGATGGAATTCGCCGTCCTCCATCTCCTTTTCACGGAGTTGAATCATGTCGGCACCGCCGGCGACAGCCTCACGAGCCGCCGTACGCGCGTCGGTGGAACACAGTCCGGTGGTGACGAGAATGTAGAGTTGCGCCGAGGCGAGGCGATTTCGTCTCTGCGAATCAGCCATCAGCACCGGCTCGAGATCGTAGAGTCCGTAGCGGATGCGTTCGAACTCCACTGCCAATGCGGGTCTGTCGATCTTGGCGTATTCTGATAATACCCGCAACGCCTCGGCGGCGCGGCGCGCGGCAGCGGCGGCGACGCCGGCGGCGTCGAGGCGCGAGCCTTCTTCATCCGTCTTGATGGCGGCACCGACGTCGCCGGCGATGTCGCGGTTGGGGAGCGGTTGGTCGGTTGGGGCGGACGCGGCGTTCCATGCCTTGATGGCTACGGCGAGCGAGTGCCGGAGCGTCTTGCACCGGGACGACATCGCCGCCGAGTCCAGGACGAAGCGCGCGTATTCTTCGAGCGTGCGCAGGGCTTCGCCGGCACGGTTGAAATTAACATCCATAATGCGTGCTACAGGGTTGTTCATGGAGATTCTTTCGTTAAGGATTTAGCTATCTGTCTTGTCGGTTTCACCGCGCAATACCTCTTCCATTGCCGCAAAAATCGTCTCCGGCTCCGACATTCTGCCTGTGCCGGTATAGCCGCAGGCGAGGTTGCCGTCGTCGGGACCGATGAAATGGTAGCCGTCGGCGGCGAGGGCCTGGAGGTTCCGTTGCGTCGGTGCGGCATTCCACATGCCGACGTTCATGGCTGGTGCAATCAGGACCGGCTTGACCGTGGCGAGAAGCACGCTGGTCAGCAGGTTGTCGGCCAGGCCATAGGCCAGCTTAGCCATGGTGTTGGCGGTGCACGGGGCAATGACGACGATGTCCGGCCGCTCCGCCAGGGCGATGTGCTCGGGTTTGCGGTCCGCCAGCCACGGGTCGGTATGCACGCCCCGGTGGGTGACGGCCGCGAAGGTGAGGGGCGTGACGAACTCGCGCGCCGCCGGCGTCATCACGACATCCACCGCCGCCCCGGCCTGGGCTAATTTGCTCGCCAGCCCCACCGCCTTGTAGATGGCAATGCCGCCGGTCACGCCGAGCAGCACCGTCTTGCCCTGCCAGAACTCGCTCATGCTTTCTCCGCTCAGATGACCTTTAGGAATTTCGCGTAGGCGTCGTCCCATTGGGCCGTTTTGGCGGCTGGCGTGAACTCGTCTACCGAAAACGACCGCGCCACCAGGTCGCGGGCGTCGGCCAGGGAACCGAGGTCGCCCAGGGCCATCATCTGCAGGACGATGTTGCCGATGGCGCGCGCTTCCACCAGGCCGAAGTGAACGGTCATGTCGTTCGCGTCCGCGAGCCATTGCCCAAGCGGCGCGAAGTCGCCGCCACGGCCGGTGAAGTGCAGCATCGAATATTTGCGCCCGGTGATTTCCCGCAGTTGGCGAATCGAATGGCGCTGGGCCAGGAGCATCGTGTCCAGAACGGTACGGACGATGGCGGCGCGGTCGGTGAGCGGTTCCTGCCCCGACTCCTCAAGAATCTTGTTGAGGATGGCCGGTTTGTCCCAGGCGCGGTCGAGGCGCTCGTCCCACGGGTTGAAGAAGCGCTGCATCGCGGGCGCTTCGAGGCTGGCCTTGAGCATTTCGTCGCGGCTGATTTGGCGGCCGTCCTGGCGGCTCCACACCTTGATGCAGCCGTCGATGAAGCCGAAGCCGATCATTTCCTTTTGGAAGATGACGGTGCCGTCGACGCCGCCGAGGTTGGAGAAATCGGCGGCGAAGCTGTGGTCATTGATGATGGGATTGGCCAGTTCCGCAGACACCTGCGTCCAGTAGCTGGAGGTAATGCAGAGCCAGTCCTCGCCCTGCGCCGGCGTGGCGGCGATGGCTCCGGCCATGCCGTGGGCGGCCGGGGCGATGACCGGCGTCGGGCCGAGATCGACCTCCATCTGCACGTGATCGAGAAGGCTGCCGATGACAGTCCCGGGCGCGACGATTTCCGGCACCATCGCCGGCGGTATCTTTGCGCCGAGGATAATGTCCCGCGACCAGTCGCGCGTTTCGGCGTCATACATGCCGCTGGTGCTGGCGAGGGTGTATTCCTCCACCGGGATTCCGGAGAGGAAATACGACACCAGGTCGCCGATAAGAAGCATGGTCACCGCTTTGTCAAGGAGCGGGTTGTTCGAAAACGCCATGGCGTAGAGCTGGGTCAGGGTGCTGACGCTCTTCGGCTTGATGCCGGTCCGTTGGTAGAGGCTCCGGTCCGAGAAGATTGCGCCCAGCCGTTCGACCGCGCCCTCGGTGCGGGCGTCGAGGTGGTGGACCGGGTTCGCCAGCATGTGGCCGGTCTTGTCCAGCAGGCCGAAGTCGACGCCCCACGAGTTGCAGGCGACGCTGGCGAGGTTCGGGCCGTACTTGGCTGTATAGGAATGCAGCCCCTGTTTGGCGTGGATGACCATCGCCGGGAAATCCCAATACCCGACCCCCAGCATGGAGGTCGCGAGAATGTCGAACCGGTGCAGCAGATCCAGCTCCAGCAAATCGCCGTCGAATCCGCCGGCCACGGCCACGCCCCGGCCGATGCCGAAGTCGAGGGCCATGTAACGCTTGTTTTTCCCCATTTTCTCTCCTCGAAATCTATCGATTATTTCATTGAAAATATCTGTGCGTTACCGTCTCTTCCTGGCGGACTGGCCGGTGCGCGCGGTAAAGACGTTGTGGCGTTTTTCGTCGCGCGATTTCGCCGCCATGGCGACGGCACGGCCATACAGCTTTTCCTGACTTCGGTAAATCGGCTCGTATGGCGCCGGTTTTTCGCGGCTATAGACGCCGTCCGGCAGGAGCCGCCAGGCGCTGATATTGTCGGCGAAGCCGGCGTCAAGGACGGCCAGGGCCTCTTTGCGGCAGTCGGGATCGTTGATCGGGAACAGCAGTTCCAGCCGCCGGTCCATGTTGCGTTCCATCCAGTCGGCCGACGACAGGTAGACTTCTTCGTTGCCGCCGTTGCGGTAATGGAAAATGCGCGGGTGCTCGAGAAAGCGGTCGACGATGGAACGGACGCGGATGTTCTCGGACAAGCCCGGCACGCCCGGCCGCAACCGGCACAGGCCGCGCACCAGCAGGTCGATTTTTACCCCCGCCTGGCTGGCCTTGTAGAGTTCCCGGATGATCTGCGGATCGATAAGCGAGTTCATCTTGGCGCGGATGAAGCCGGGGTTGTCGGCTGTGTGGCGCTCCACCTCGCGGCGGATCATCGCCACGGTGCGGGCACGCAGACCGGTAGGCGCCATCTCGATGTAGTTCCAGACCGGCGGCAGGCTGTAGCCGGTGATGACGTTGAAGAACGAACTCAAGTCCTCGCCGAAGTCGGGGTCGGCGGTCAATAGGCCCATGTCGCTGTATTGGCGCGCGGTGCGGTCGTTGTAGTTGCCGGTGGCGAGGTGGCAGTAGCGGCGGATGCCGTCTGTCTCGCGGCGGATGACCAGGGCCGCTTTCGAATGGGTCTTGTAGCCGACAACGCCGTAGATGACGTGCGCGCCGGCGGCATCGAGGCGTTGCGCCCAGGTGATGTTCGCCTCTTCGTCGAAGCGGGCCTGCAGTTCCACCAATGCGGTGACCTGCTTCTTCTGTTCTGCCGCGCGGATCAGCGCGCGCACGAGCGGGCTTTGGCCGCTGGTGCGGTAGAGGGTAATCTTAATGGCGAGGACGTCCGGGTCGTCGGCCGCCTCGGCGATAAGCCTTGTCACCGGGTCGAAGGACTGGTAGGGCAGGTTGATAATCACGTCCCGCTTCGAGATGACCGAGAACACATCGTCGTGACCGCTGAAGGCGGGATGATTCTGCGGCGGCCAGGGCGGCTCGAGCAGATCGGGCCGCTCCACTTTGCCGATAAGGCCGAACAGCCCCTTCATGTCGAGCATGCCGGTGGAACGGAAGATGTCTTTCGCCTCGAGTTCGAGCATCTGCGACAAATAGGCCGCTTCTTCATCCGGGACCTTGCTGGAGACGGATAGCTTCACCGGCGCGCCCCAGCGGCTCCGCTTGAGGCCTTCCCGGATGGCGATGATGAGGTCGTCGGACCGGTCGTCGTCGAGCAGCAGTTCGGCGTCCCGGGTGATGCGGAAATGATGGACGCTGAGGATGTCGTAGCCATTGACGATTTCGCCGGCGTAGAGTGTGACGAGATCTTCCAGCAGCAGGAAGCGGTAGCCGCCCTCGCGGTGCGGCAGCGTGACGAAACGGTCGAGGCCGGACGGCACCTGCACCAGCACCGTGTCCGCCTTCGAGAAGAACGTGTCCTCCACATCCGACCTGGCCTTTAGCCGCAGCAACAGATAGATTGCGCCTGACGACAGCAGCGGGAACGGGTGGGTGGCGTCCAGCACCATCGGGGTGAGGACGGGCAGCACCTGCTCGCGGAAATAGGGAGCGAGATAATCGCGGTCCTCGCGGGTCAACTCGCCCGGCTCGACAATGTCGACGCTGGAATTCCTGAGCGCCGGGAGGATGTCGTCGGTCCAGCAGCGGTTGGCGCGGTCCATCAGTTCTCGCGCTTTTTCGCGGGCTGAATCGAGAAGCTGCCTGGGGGTCATGCCGTCGGGGCCGGTGAGGGCCTGGCCGGACTTCAGCGCCCGGCGCATATAGGCAATGCGGACCATGAAGAATTCGTCCAGGTTGGACGAGACGATGGCCAGGAAACGAGCCCTGTCCAAGAGCGGCAAATTGATATCTTCCGCCTGCGCCAGCACGCGGTAGTTGAAGGCAATCCACGACAGGTCGCGGTTTATCCATTTTTCCGGTCCCAAATCGTCGGCGGGAGGGGCCGGGATCATCATGGTTTCCATGCGCGCTTCCTTTCGCTACCTGCTGCGGGATTGCCCGGGGGGACGCATCCGGGCCGGGATGGCGCGGGCAGCCGAGCCTTCCGTCGACACGGTGCCGGGAATATACGCCGGTTGCGACGGCATCGGTCCGGGCGCTGCCGGGGCGAAGAACGGATCCTCGCCCGGCGCGGGCTGCATTGCCGTGCCGCCGTCGATCGGTTGCTGCGGCTGCGCCGGCCGATCGGCTAACCCGTAATACGGGTCGACGTCGGCCGTGCCTGCCGAAAGGTCAAACGGATCCCGTACCGGTCCGGCCTGGCCGACCGGACCCGGAGCCGGCAGAAGCGGCTGGGTCGGCTGGACAGCCACCGCCGGCGGCGCAAAGCGATCCTGGGCGATGGTCGGCGTGACCGGGCGCGGCACAAAGTCCGGCGGGCAACGGTTCCAGACGATGCGGCGTCCGTTCCACTGGCCGTAGTGGGAGAGGAAGCCGCGGTTGTTGTAACGGAAATAATCGGTGATGGAACCGGTGTAGCCGTCGTCCGACCACATCTCGTGCCAGTAGGTGCGCGGAACGGCGGAGGAGATGTCCACCGTCGTGGCCGGGTCGATGGCATGGCGCTCGAACAGGTCCGCCGGCGCGTTGACATAGACGATGCGGTCGGTGGTGCCGTCGAGGTTGCGGTCTTCGTAAATGACCCAGCGGCGGTTGCCGGTGCGTTCGATTTCTATATCGTTGACGCCGCGCTTGTTGGTGTCTCTGAGCACGGCGGTGACGAGGCCGGTGTCGGGGTCGTAGCGGCTGACCAAGTCGACCCTGCCGTCGCCGTTGGTGTCCCGTTCTTCCGAAGTGAGGATGCCGCGCCGGTAGAAACGCCATACGTCGATGCGCCCGTCGCCGTTGACGTCGAACTCCTCGGCGATGATCATGGAGCCGTCCATATAGCGGCGGCCCTGCCATCCGTCCGGCGTGGCGACGTTGAACCAGCCCGACAACGCGCGCGAACCGTACTCGCCCGCGAGGGCGGGAGAGGCGAGGATAAGGCAGAGGATAATGATGTGGCGCATGTGCACTCCTTCGGTTGCTTCACACTTTGGTTCAGAAAAGCGTGCCGCTTTCCGGTTGTTCACTAAGAATGGCGTCGGATTCCACGACGTGTGGGTCTTGAACCGCGGCGTCGGGACTCGCTTCCAACGCGGAATCCGGCTCGACCTCGGGTTCTGTTTCTGGTTCCGTTTCTTCGCTTGTGGCAGCTTCCACAGCGAGGAGCGGATGCGCGGCCAGCTTGCGCAAAAACTCCTTCGGCGTCCGGGGGCGGCGGTCGCGGTCTTTTTCCAGCAGCCAGTTGATCAACGTCGCGGTGGCGGCGCTGATCTTCGGATCGAATTCACGGACCGACGGCGGTTTGTCCTCCATATGCATGCGTAAAACTTCGTCGGGCGTTTCGGCGACAAAGACCGGACGACCCGCCAGCATGGCGAACCATACCGCGCCCAAACTGTAGAGATCGCCCCGGATGTCGATGCCGAGTTCGTTGGCGATGCGCTCCGGCGGCAGATAATTCGGCCGCGCCCGACAGGCCGCTTCGTCGTCCTGATAAGCCAGGCTCCAGGCAAAACCGATGCCGGCGAGACGCGCGCTGCCGCCTTCGCCCAGGATAATGTTGCCTGGGTGAAAATTGCCGTGCGGATGGCCGAGTTCGAACAAGCTCTGGAGAACCCGGGCCAATTCGCCCACCAATGCCAGGCTTTCCTTTTCCGTCAGCCTGCTGCTGACCCGGCGCTGGAGGCGCGCCCGCAGGCTCTCGCCGGCCAGGAATTCGTAGACCATGAAGAAGCGGCCATCGCCCCGGCCAGCGTCAAGGCCGCGCGCCGCGCCGGGACAGCGGAGCAGGGCAATGCTGCCGGCGAGGGAGAAGAATTCCTCCACCGTGCCTTCGCGGCCCGGATACGGCGTCATTACCTTGACGGCAACGGCCCGGTCCATGGTCTGGTCGTGGCCTTTGAAGACAACGCCGCATTCATCGTGGGAAAGGACGCTCCGCAGTTCATAGCCCCGGAACGGCTGGTGCTCGAGCATTGCCGCCACTTCGGGCGGAATGGCCGGCCCGGCGGCGTCCTCCGGGAGTGCGGGTGATTCATTTTCAGGCGCGTCCATTAATACCCGTCCTCCTCGTCGGCTTCGTCGTCATCCGAGTCGTCGGCGCGGGCGTCAAGTTCTTCGAGGCGGAACGCCCCATTTTTCTCAAGCAAAACCTGGACCTTTTCCTCGGCGGTACGGAGGAGGTCGGCGCAGAGGCGCAGGTTGGCGACGCCTTTTTCGTAGGCCTGGATGGACTCGTCGAGACTCAGCCCGCCTTCCTCCATCTTCTCGGCCAGGACTTCGGCCTCGGCCAGGAGGTCTTCGAAAACGGGTTTGGCTTCGGCATTGGTCGCGTCGGCGGCGGTATTTTTTCTGGCCATGATTAGTCCAGTCCTGAAAGTATATGGATGATTTCGTGTTCGTCCTGAGCCTGCAGCAGGGCGGACGGGAGCCAGTCCTCTTCCTTGAAGGCGCGGGCGATGGACTTGTACGCCTGCAGGTATTCGGTCGACATGCGTTCGTCGTAGGACGGCGCGGCCATACCGAAAATCAGGTGGACGGGTTCGCCGTCCGGGCTTTCGAACTCCACCCCATCGCGGCTGCGGGCAAACACCATGCAAAACGCCTTCGGCTGCATGGACCGGACGTGCGGCACAGCCAAGCCGCCCCCTATGGCGGTGGTGGCTTTCCGCTCCCGCGAGACCAGGTCGTGGTGGAACTTGTTCCGGTTACGGATTTGTCCGGTCTGCATGAACAGATCGGTCAGTTCCTCCAGCACCTCGGTCTTGAGGCGGGTGCGTTCCTTATCCGGGTCTTTTTCCGGATCGATTTCGTCCAGATGTCCGCCCATCATGCCGAGGCGCACGACCTGGGGGCTGAGGTATCGGGTAATTTGCACGTTGACATCCTGTTCGCACTATACTAAAGGAAGAAGGTTCCGGCGGAACATTTCCCATTACGAAGCAATAGTCCGGAATAGTTATTCCGGACGCCCATGTAAACCAGGGAATTTTAGTCCAAACCATGGCAATTTACCAGTAAATTCGCCTGACTGAGTGGAGGTGCGGTCTCCAATGGGGTGGTTGACCAAAATCGCCGGCGAGGTACGCGGTGCAGCCTTTGCCTGCCTGGCCCCTACCCGCTGCCGGCTGTGCCGCGCCGCCCTGTTCGGCCACGGGAACGCCTTCCTCTGTTCGGACTGCGCCGGGACGGTACCCTGGATAGGTCCAGGGGCTTGCCCGGTCTGCGGGTACCCGGCCGGACCCCATGCTGTCCACGGGAAGGAGTGCCGCCGTTGCCATGGCGGCTGGATGGGGCTCCGGGGTGCTGTGTCGGTAGCGATGTACCGCCATGGGGCCAAGGTGCTGGTGAAAGCGCTCAAGTTCGGCGGCGAAGAGGAGCTGATCCGGCCGATGTCCGGGCTGATGCTGGAACGCTACCGCGCCGCCCCGTTCTACGGCAAACCGGATCTTATCGCCCCCGTTTCCCTCCACCCGAAGCGGCGACGGGAACGGGGCTTCGACCAGGCGGCGGTTCTGGCGGAACGGGTGGCCCATGCGTGCGGGGTCGAGTGGTCACCGACCTGCATCACGCGGATCCGGTGGACAGTTCCGCAAGCCAACCTCGGCCGTGGTGCGCGGCTGACCAATTTGAAAGGGGCGTTCCGGGCCGACCCCATGGTCGCGGGCCGGCGGGTGCTGCTGGTAGATGATGTCATGACCACCGGCGCGACCATGGCCGAGTGCGCCCGGGTGCTGAAGGAGGCCGGTGCGGCATCGGTTTATGGCCTTACCTTTGCGCGGTAGAGTGGACGATTCGGCAAAAATTACCGCCCGGGTCTGGCATTTCTCCTCTTTAGCCGTATGCTATGAGATTCGGCATTTTCCAAGGAGAACACCATGGCCACCAATGGCATACGCGCCATAGAAGGCACGCGCGATTATTTCGGCAATGAAGGCAACCGTTTCGACAAAATCGAGGCGTTTGCGGCGGAGATGTTCAGCCGTTACGGCTATGCCCGCATCCGCACCCCCGTGTTCGAACGGTCGGAACTGTTCGCCCGTTCCATCGGTGCGGCGACCGACATTGTCGAAAAAGAAATGTACACCTTCACCCCCGGGTCCGACACCATCACCCTGCGGCCGGAAAACACCGCCGGAGTCGTCCGCGCCTACCTGCAGCACTCCATGGACAAACAGGGCGGTTTGACCAAGTTGTGGTATGCCGGGCCGATGTTCCGGCGCGAACGGCCGCAAAAGGGCCGTCAGCGCCAGTTCCACCAGATAGGGATTGAAGCCATCGGCTCGAGCGATCCGCTCCTGGACGCCGAGGTGGTCTCGGTTGGCATGCGCTTTTATGAGTTCGTCGGCATCGGCAAGGTCGGCCTGCGGCTGAATTCCATCGGCTGCCAGAAGCCGGAATGCCGCCCATTGTTCCGGCAACTGCTCCGGGACGCCATCCGACCAAACCTGGACAAGTACTGCAAAACCTGCCAGAACCGGTTCGAGCGGAACGTGCTCCGTATTATCGACTGCAAAAATCCGGAATGCCAAAAGCTGTCGGCGAACCTGCCGAAGAGTTACGACAACCTCTGCCCCGAGTGCGCCGACCACTTCGACCGAACGAAGGAAGGGGTGAGCGCCCTGGGCGGCGAATACAAAATCGACCACACCCTGGTCCGTGGCCTCGACTATTACACGAAGACGGTGTTCGAATATACTCACGACGCCCTTGGCGCGCAAAACGCCATCGGCGGCGGCGGCCGCTACGACGGTCTGGTGGAGGAATTGGGCGGCAAGCCCACACCCGCCATCGGTTTTGCCCTCGGTATTGAGCGGATGCTGATCGCCATGGAGGCGGTGGGGGCGTGCGCGTGCGGCTACCCGCTGCAGGTGTACGGTGTGTCGCTGGGCGACTCGGCCAGGCGCGCCATGGCGGGTTTGATAGCGCGGCTCCGCGAAGCCGGGATATCGGCCGACATGGATTACGAGGGAAGGTCGATGAAGTCGCAGATGCGCGCCGCCAATCGCCGCGAGGCGATGTGCTGTCTCATTTTGGGCGAAAACGAACTGGCTGAAGGCAAGATTTCCGTCAAGGATATGCGCGACGACGGCGGCCAGGAAGTGGTAGACATCTTCGATTGCCTCGGTGCGGTCAAAAAGATTTTGCCGGGGTTCTGATAGCGAGGATTACCGACCGGTTGTCCGTGGACGGGAGGCGTCAAAAGGCGCTTCCCGTTTACGTTTCGGATAGTAGAGCGATCCATTCTGGAGCGAATATTCCGTCTTTTAAAGACGTCACCCCGGCGTGCGGACTTCCGCCAGCGAAATAAGCGGGCGGTTCGGCCGAGGTCCACGCCATCTACGTCCGCTGTACCAAACTCATATAAGAAACAGCGATGAATCAAAAAACCGGCGCGGTCACCCGCGCCGGTTTAATTTTTCTAAATGTGCGACTTATACCTTATACTCCGGCCGATCGCTCTGCCGCCTCACGCCTGGACTTCCGGTTCAGGATGATCTGGAAAATTATCCCCAAGACCACCATGCACACCGCCAGCCATTGCCCCAGCCGCAAACCGGGGAAAGGACCGAAGCCGTAGCGAAGCGGGGTATCATCACGCCAGTATTCAATGATGAACCTGCCTATCGCGTAGGCAAACAAGAACCAGACAATGACCTGCCCGTCCTGCCGCTTGGGGAAGCGCTTTTCCGCCCACACCAATCCGGCGGCAATGAGGAACAAGCCGACAGCCGAGACGATCTGCGTCGCATAGACGGGAATCGTCGGCAACGTACCGGCAGGATAGCCGAGGCTCTGGACAAGCGCCTCCCAGGCTTCCGGATTATGAGCATGGAGATAGCGCTGCGCCGCCATCGGCTCGATATAATCGGGAAAGCGCATTCCCCACCACGAACCGGCTTCGGCGATTTTACCCCAGCAGCAGCCGTTCAGGAGACAGCCGATCCGGCCAAAGCCGACGCCGAGGGCCAGGGACGGCGCATAGACGTCGAACATTTTCCAGGCGGAGATCCGCTTCCAGCGCAGGTAGACGTAATCCGCCACCAAGGCCAGGAACAATCCGCCCTGGAAGGTCAGCCCGCCCTGCCACACGGCCAGCCACTCGCCCCAGGAGTCGCCGGGGATGGGTTCGTAGTCGATAAGG
>JAJPXZ010000172.1 GCA_021205245.1 Planctomycetaceae bacterium | reverse complement strand
AGCAAATCCAGGATTATTATTCCCGCCACCGGGACGAATTCACCAAGCCGGGCGTGGTGCGCTTTCGCCATATCTTTTTCTCCAACGCTGTTCGCGGTCCGGACCAGGCCCGGGAGGACGCGGTGGAAGCGTGGGAACGGCTGGTCGACGGCGAAATCGACTTCGAGACAGCGGCCTTGGAATACTCCGATGACGAGGAAAGCCGCAACCGGGGCGGGTTGGAGACGGAAGCGGAGGCGTCGAACCTCGAGCGCGAGGCGTGGCTGAACGATATCCGCACCGCCCTTCGTGAAGAGCCGCCGGATGAAGTCGGGCCGATTCTCGAAAGCCCGTTCGGCTGCCATGTCGCCATGTTGCTTTCGGTCGGGCCGCCCCTGAAGGTGCCTTTCGCCGAGGTACGGCGGGAAATCGAGGATAAGCTGCGGGGCGAAGTATGGGAAGCCGCCACCGACCGGTACTTTGAGGAAATACGCAAGAATACGCCCATAAGAGTGGTTATGCCCACGTTCCCGCCCGAATTGTCCTGCGCCGCCAGTTCGCAGCCGTCGCGGGGACCACGAGTCGTCAACACGGCGCGGCCGGAAATGTCCGCGCCCCGGAGGAATCAATGAACCAGGGTTATGTCGACACGCACTGTCACCTCGAGTCCCACAAATTTGAAAAAGATTCGGTCGAAGTCGCCCGGCGCAGCCTGGCTGCCGGGGTACGCATGCTGACTGTGGCAGCCGATCTGCCGAGTGCCTACCGGAGCGTGCTTCTGGCCGAACAGGTGCCGGGCGTACGGGCCGCGGTCGGCGTCCATCCCACCGAGGCCGGAACCCTGGACGATGTCGCCTGGAGCGAAATCGAACACCTGGCGACGGCCCCGCGCGTTGTGGCTATTGGTGAGACTGGGCTGGATTACTACTGGAAGGACTGCCCGCCCGAGACGCAGAAAGGGTGGTTTGTCAAACATATCGAGCTGGCGAAAGCGCTGGGCAAGCCGTTGTCCATTCATGCCCGTGACAGCGTCGCCGACACCCTGGCGATGCTGGAACCGCATTTTGCCGATGGGTTGAAAGGGATTTGGCACTGCTTTGTTGCTGGCCGCAAAGAGATTGGCCCCGCACTGGACTTTGCTGCCAAGCATGGACTTTTTCTGGGTATAGGTGGGTTAGTGACGTTTGAGGATCAGAAGCCGCTGCGGGAGATCGTCCCGTCGATTCCGCCGGAACTGCTGCTTTTGGAGACGGATGCGCCGTACCTGGTTCCACGGCCGAAAACGATGGACAGGAATGAGCCGGTTGGGGTTATTCGTGTGGCCGAGGTTTTGGCTGAATTGCGGGGGACAGATCCGGAGGCGATTCGGGAGGTGACCACGGCGAATGCCGAGGGGCTGTTGGGTGAGTTTAGGCCGTAGGGGGCCTCGTGTAATCGCCTGAGGCTGGGGTCACGGCGGTCTCTGGCGTGGACCCCGGCCGAACCGCCCGTTTTGCCCGCTGGTGGAGGTCTGCACGCCGGGGTGACGATGGGGGAGGATGGGGCGCTTGCGTGTATCCATTGCCTATATTTGGTGTCTTGGCTGGTTCGGCAGGGGTCCACGCCACCTGCGGTCGCTATGGAACCGATAACCGGGCCTGAATGAAAAAAGCGCCGCCAACCCTTGCGCCTTCCTCGCCGAAATGCTATAACAGTGTCCAACTTCTTCCGGAAATATCCGCATGAATATTGAAATAATCCACACACCCGACCCGGAAGCCATGATTAGCGTGTTTGACTCCGGTTTGGGCGGGCTGTCAATCCTGCGGGAACTCGAGCAGGAACTCCCGGGCGAACGGCTGTATTATTTCGCCGACAACGTGCATCTCCCCTATGGCCCGCGTCCGCTGGACGAGGTGCGCCGCTTCGCCATAGCCATAGCCGACCAATTGATCCGTCTGCCGTCCAAGGCGATCGTGGTCGCCTGTAATACCGCCTCGGCAGCCGCCTTGAAGCCGCTCCGCCAGACCTTCCCGGATGTTCCCTTCATCGGCATGGAACCGGCGGTCAAACCGGCGGCGCGGGACAGCCGCAGCGGCAAGGTCGGCGTTTTGGCGACCCAGGCCACATTCCAGGGCGAATTGTTCGAGAGTGTGGTCGAACGTTTTGCCCACGATGTGGAGGTGGTGCGGATGCCATGCCCCGGGTTGGCCGAGTTTATCGAAATGCACCCGCCGGACCATCCGGCCATGGAATCGATGGTGGCGAAGTATGTCACGCCCCTGGTCGATCGCGGCGTGGATACGCTGGTTCTGGCGTGTACCCATTACCCGCTTATCAAGAATGTCATTGCCAGGGTGGCGGGGGACGGCGTCACTATCGTTGACCCAAGCCCGGCTATCGCCCGCCGCACCAGGCAGGTGCTGGAAGAAGGGGGGCTGCTGGCATCCAGGCAATCGGGTGAGCTATACATTAATGTTAGTGGCGAAGTCGACGCATTTTCCCGTTCCGCTTCGGCCCATCTCGGGAGGGACGTTCGGGCGGTGGGCGCTCCATTCCTCTGGGTGCCGGTGGACGAGCCGGCGCTGTAACTGCTCTTTTCCCGATTTGTACACGTTTTTCCGGTTTTTTTCGCTCTTATCGCAGATATTATCGGAAATGGCGAAAGGAACCGCAAAATTCGGGCAAGTGGAGGGGTACCGTTCTCCCGCACCCGCGCGCACGGCCATCGCCGACGCGGCATCCTGAAGGATTGTGGCGGGCGAAGCGACAGTTTCTCCATTGCCCAAGGGGACAGAGTGGCCATTGATTATCAACAGATCCTGGTGGACATGAATCGTCCGCATCGTCGACAGGGAAACGCCATGAAAAAACTGATGGTGGTTGTATGCGTCCTGCTGGTTGTCGGGGGCGGCGGCTATGCCTTGTGGGAGACTGGCCTCGCCAGCCGCGCCTGGAACGGCGCGACCTCCCTCGTCGCCACCGTCTTCGGCCGCGAGGTCGCACCGGCTACCGATGCGGTTGCGTCGGTCGTTGCCGCGCAGGAACAGCCGCAGACGCGGCCGGCATCGCTCCGTCCGCCATCCGTCTCCGCCGCTGTGGCGATTCCTGTTCCCGAATCAACCCGACCGGCCCCTGCCGCCGACGGCGTCCTCCGCCTGGCTGTGGCCGACGTTGCGGCAACGCCGCAACCCGCCGCCTCCCCGGCAAACGAACCGGTGGCTCCCGCAGCCGCAGTCGTTGCTCCGGCCGCGCCGGTCGCGGGTGCCGCACCGGCTGCCCCGGTTCGGACAGCCTCGTCCGCCGAAGTGCAGGCCCATATGCAGGCCCAGGCCATGCAGCGGTCGCAGCAGGTCATCCAGACCCAGCCCGAACCGGTGCAGCGCGCCGTGACCACCCCCGACCTCAACCCGACGCCCGTTCTTTCCGACGCAAAAGCGCAACTGCGCGTCGTCGATCAAATGCTCTCATCCGATCCGGCCGAAGCGCTCCGCCGCGTCGAGGACGTCCTCTCCATGCCGATGCTGCAGCCTGACGACGCTGCCGAAGCCGGTTACCGTAAGGGCTAAGCCGCACGGATGCTCATAAACGAATCCACGGCCGAAAAGGCGAGGCGCGAACCCGCCGAGCAATATCCGGCGCTGCGCGGCGGTCGCTTCTCGGCCCTCGCCCTCG